>JAZTWG010000030.1:0-35435 GCA_045635745.1 Victivallaceae bacterium | reverse complement strand
ATCAGCCAATCTCTGGCAGGTCGAACCGGCATATTGCAATTACTGCCATTGTCTATCGCTGAACTTGCAACTACCGGCTGTTCGTTGGATCGTGATGTACTGCTGCATCGCGGTTTTATGCCTAAACTTTATGCTATGCCGGATGCGGATGCTGAACTGGAATACTCCAACTATTTTGCTACTTATGTTGAACGGGATGTCAAACTTTTGATCAATTTGCAGCATCAGCACGAATTTGAAGTATTCGTCCGACTGTTGGCTGGACGTGTCGGACAACTTCTGAACTTGAACAGTCTGGCAGACGATATTGGTGTGAGCAGCAAAACGCTCAAGGAGTGGCTGAATATTCTGGAAGCAAGCTATATTGTTTTCAGACTGCCGCCATATTTTGAAAACTTCGGCAAGCGTCTGGTCAAAACTCCGAAAATCTACTTCACTGAACCGGGACTTGCTGCATGGTTGATCGGAATCAAATCTGCAGATATGGTCAAACGCGATCCATTGGTCGGCAATCTTTTTGAAAATATGGTTATTATTGAAGCATTGAAAGCCCGGTTGAACTCCGGAAATACACCAGACATGTATTTCTTCAGAGATCAGCGCGGATTTGAGATCGATATGCTGCTTGCAGCGGAACGCAAACTCTATCCGTATGAAATCAAGTCTGCCCGCACCTGGTCATCTGATTTTGCAAGCAACCTGAAAGCCTTTGCCGAACGGGATGCGAAAATAGAAAAGGGTACGGTAATTTATGCCGGTGACTTGAAACGTTCCGGCAATCCTGCTGCGGTGAACTTTGTCAATACTTCAGAGGTTATACCGAAATAAGCTTGTAATTGTATTGCTGCTGAATTTGAGTTGGCGCTTTGAAACGCCTGATTTTTTCAAATAAATCCTACCGTTCAATATGCTCGTAATCTGTTAAGACTGCGAGTTTGGAGAATTGGAAATAGTTGATTAACCGATATAAAAGAGTACAAGCCCCGTCAGCGGAAATAAACCGCTGGTGGGGGAATGTTTTTCTGATATTTGCATTAAAACAGAAGTTTTTTGTTTGCTATACGAACAAGCACAAGAGAACTTTTTAATATAAAATCAATTTCCATATTCCCAAAATTTGAATTGATTTTTTTGAGAATATATGCTATATTTAAATGTCTTCAAATCAGTAGGGTTGAGTGTTTGATTCCCGGTTTGATGATTGGCTGATTGGCAAACAAATCGTTCCCCATTTATCCCCTATTATGATAGAATATTCCCCATAAATGGCCCGTTTTTGAAAAGTCGCATTTGAGTTGATCAAGTGCTATAACGTGCCAACTTTGAGGTTAAAAGGAATGAAATAAGCTATTTTTTAGCTTGAAAATGATTTAATAATTATCCCCGGAGCGTGTATTGGGGCGGGGGGACTTGCGTTACTCTGACTCTGCGCCGCTGACGCGGCTTGCCGCCCCCGCTACGGGCAGCATGATAATCAATAACTTGCAACTTTTTATTCAGCTGAAAATCCGTTGCAGGCGGCAAAATTCCGCAAAACGACCATAAAGACCATTTCACATCAAGATATTTGGCAGTAAAAAAGAGAGATACTATGTTGAAGACTAAGCTGTAACCATTTTACGACGTGGAGTCAATTTTTACCATAAGATTATCATTTCCAATGTAAAAAATCTTCAAAAAACTTGACAAAGCAGGAAAAGAGGTGTATTTTTATCTTGTTGCAACGATGCAATTACTTTTTCAGCAGTATTCCGGAGTTAAAAAATGGCAACCATTAAAGATGTGGCTCATGCGTTGAATATAAGCTATTCGACAGTTTCTGCGATTCTGCGAGGTCGTGGTTTGGAGTTGCGTTTCAGCGAAGAAACATGTGCCCTTGTGGAAGCAAAAGCGCGAGAGTTGGGCTATCGGCCCAATCTGGCAGCGCGAGCTTTACGGTCAGGACGTAGTTATCTGGTCGGTGTTTTGGTTCCCAATATCAATCAGAACGTGATTGTGCCCGGGTTCTTGCAAGGTTTAGACAATGTACTCATTAAGCATCACATGGGGATGCTTGTTGCTACATACCAATCAGTTGAAGATATCACGGAACGAGTGGAGCTTATGCTCGCGCGAAATGTTGATGGCGTAATTGTGCTTCCTGATGGGCGTGATGAATTCGAACCCGTTCGTAATAAATTGTTGCATAATCGTCCAGCTGTCGGTCTGGGAATGGATTCAACCGAATACAACATACCATGGATCTTTACGGATCCGGTGGCAGCGGCAGAAATCACTGTTGGGCATTTACTTAAGCTGGGGCATCGTAATTTTGCAAAAATCCTCCGACGCAGCGTTTATGATGATCACGCTGAAAAGATGATTAAAAGTGCTGGCGGGACTTTAAAATTAATCGAACCGGATACCGGTGAACACAGCTGGATCTGCCAAAAACGATTTCAAGCAGGAAAACGCGGTTTTGAAATGATTTGCCAACAGCGTTCTCCGGTTACTGCAATATTGACGTATAATGATTTTACCGCAGCCGGAGTGATTGCTGCTGCGGCGGCCAGAGGTTTTAAGGTTCCGCAGGATTTTTCAGTTACCGGATTTGACGGCGCAGAAATATCTCGCTGTACTTTGCCTGTGCTGACCACGGCGGCTCAACCTTTTGAATTACAGGGAAGCACTGCAGGTGAACTGCTTATGCGTTCCATCAACGGCGAAAAAAATCTGTCTAATGTCAGACTGTTGCCTGAACTGCAAATCGGCGGCAGTTCCGGACCGGCGGGAAAATCACCATTTTGCTGAAAAAATCAGTAGAATAAAGCGGGAAAGTTTTTGTTGTACAAAAATTGCAACGTTGCAATAACTTAGAAAGGGAGTTTTATGAGAAGATTTTTTACCGACAACTTCAAACTGATGTTGTCTGCGGCAGTGCTGTTCGTCATATCCTGTACTGTAAGTGCGGCAGATTTGTTCAACACCGATTACATGCAAACCAGATTCTGGGTTGGTTCTACCGGCGGAAAAGCTCCGGTTAAACCGGAAATCAGTCTTATAAAAAGTCCGGTCGGATCTGCGGTGCAAGTAAAAGCAATCAGTAACGGTGCTTATCAGGGCATGGATTTGCATTTGCCAGAAGCTCTGGATATGTCCAAAGTCGGCTGGATCGAGTTCGACTTTTACCAGACCGCTTATTCGCGCAGTGGAAATGCACTGTTGAAGGTTTATTACGGTGAGGATGGACGGAAGGGTACTGGTTTGTTTTTGAGTTTCAAATACACTCATGGACAGTGGAACCACATTCGTATTCCGGTAGATCCCCGTACCAATTCCGGCTTTCCGCATCAGGGGTCAGCTCCGGCTTACGGGCTTACCAGGCGGATGCATTTCTGTGTGTATGGAGCATTGAACAAAACCGGCGAAATGCTGGCCGTTGCCAATCTGAAATTCATTCCCCGCAGCCCCGGCAACGGTAAGATTTTTGTGCAGAATTACCGCTATGAAAATGCGCCTGAATCAGGTGATGCAAAAAATACTCTTTTGACCGACGGCAAACTTGATAAAAACACACAATGCATGTATCCGCAATATTCATCCGACCCTTCAATCGTTTTTGATTTGGGTGCGCTTTATCTGGTTGACGGTATCAGGGTGGAAGCAGTTGCCGCTCCCGGACAGAACATTGCTGATATAACAGTGGAAAGCAGTCAGGATGGCAAATCATGGCGGGCCAGCGGTCATATTGTCAACAGTAATACCGACGGGAAAGTGCAAAAGTATGCTGTGGAAGGCAAAAAACTTAATGCTCTGGGCCGTTATTTCCGGTTGCGTATGAGCCGCAGCCGCAGCGATTTTTTCATCCAGTTCGGCGAAATCAGTTTTTCAGGGAAAATCCCCTCTGATGAAGAATTTACCGCAGTTGCCAATGCCAGTTACAATTACGGACCGGATATGCCTGAACTTAATGCTGAAAACTACTGCATAAGTAAAACTGCCAATGGTTCATTTGCCGTTTGCAGAAAAAACGGTATTGCCGTTGAGCTGACTGTTGAAAATTCTGTACTTGTCAAACGTATTTGGGGATTGTACGATCTCTCTGACGGCAAAAAATCCGTAAAGCTCAATGACTGGGCAGCCAAAGTAAGTTTCTGCAAGCTGCTGAATGATGGTACAGTGGAAGTAGTCTTTACCTTTGATAAATATCCGGGGATCACTTTCAAACGCCAATACGGTTGGCATGATGGAGTGTTTTTTACCCGCTTGAGCTTTGACTCCAGCCGGAAAGACCGTCAGATATTGCAAACTTCCACCCAAGTGCTGATCCCGCAGGAAGTTCGTAAAGGCTCACGCTACGAAAGCTGGGGAGCTGGACATACACTTGAACACCGTCTGGCTGATGATTTCAACATGGATCTGCCAGCTGACTCCGGGCCGGTGGTAGTTTTGGAATCCCCCAAAAGCGGCAAAACATTTCTGCATACACGATATTTCTACAAAGACCGTTATGTACAGATCGGTTCCGGAACCGTTACGGTGGCTGGTTTCGGCGACAAGCGTACAATTTTCACCGGGAACGGTTGGATTCTGGGAGATGGCTTGTTTGAAGTCAATCCCAATGCCGCCAGCGGTTCGATCGAAAGCCGTTTGATCATAACATCCGGTAGTATGCCGCAAGCTTTTGACCGCTATCTTGAACTGCCCGAAGCCAAAGCATTCCGGGCTGCCATCACCCGTCCGGCATGGTTGGATGATGTACGCTATATCTGCGGGGCAGGCTGGAACTCCATGTTTGGTGATAATTCGGTGCTGGCTGCACAGTATTTTCAAGGGATCATCCGTGAGGGCATCCTGAACTACACAGCAAAAGACGGTAACTTCAATTGGGGTGACTTCCCCACCGATAAACTGCGCAACCAGTTCGGCGGCATAATGACCGGCGATGAAGTTCGCGCCAGAATCAGCAAACTCCGCAAAGCCGCTCCTGGTATCAAAATTTGTGAATACACCTGGCTTTGGAGTGCCACCGATAACAGCAAACTCTACCGGGCGCATCCCAACTGGTTCATAAAGGAAAATGCGCAGGGTAATCTTCTTAACTTTTTCCCCAACTGGGGAACCAACTACTATCGGCTGATCGGTATTAAAGAATCCGGGGACGAAGCATTTACAGCCATAACTAAGTTTATTCGCGATTTCAATCAGGATATCTGGTATCTGGATGGAGGAGGTTCTCCCTCGGCGATCGACTGGAAAAATCTGCGCATTGATGAACCCGATGCTTACGACCGGCTCTATATGCGTATCCGCAACGACATACGCCGTGACGGTGATCGCGCAATATTCTTTAATCATCCGGAAAACCCGCTGGCTGACTGGGGATACTTTGAAAACTCCAGCGGTGTATTTACCAACAACTGGCGCGACGGTGCCACCTGGATGTATAAGTTCAAACTCTGGCAGCGGCCCGATCCACGCTTCAGTCCGCTTTACATTTACTGGACACCGCAGGTGGATAAAGCTGTCCGGCAATATGTGGTCGGTACCGGATTGCGCATGACCAAGTCGCGTAACGATGATATGCTGGCAAATGTATCGCTGCTTTCGGCAAGCCAGCAAACTCGCTGTGCCCAACTGGTCCCCGCCCGGTATTTGCCCAACTGGCGTTACAATAATGCTGAACTTTTTGAGCTTATGCCGTTGACTGTCGGCGATAGCGGCTGGGTAATGATTCGCTCGCATCATAACCAAACGGCCAACTGCGATATGAGTGTGGAAGTTGCGCCGCTGGGCAAATTTGATTCTGACAAACCGCTATATATTTTTGAGTATGAACTCATGGACCACGCCAAACATAAAGGTACTGCCACCGAACCGGAAGCTGAAGAAGCCTACCGCACCACCGGCTGGCAGAGCGACTTTATCGTGGCCGCAAGTTTTATGGAAAAAATCAATTATGTTGATATCCTGAAACGAAAAGTATCGCTCAAGCCCGGTTCCATGAAACTCGTATATATTACGCAAACTCCGGCGTTGGTCTTCAGCGTGGATAATATGCGCAATCAGATGTTACTTTCGGAAACTTTGAAAGTACGTATTACCGGCGAAGGCGACAGCAGCAGCTGCAATCTGCAAGTGGAATCCGGTCGCAAAACTGCAGAAATACTTATATTGCTGCCAAAAGGAAAAATCGTGGGCGATGTCAGAGTTAACGGCAAGACAGTTGAGTTCACTCCATTCTATCTTGCTGACGGTCGTTTTGTTCGCCTGACTGTACCGGAAGGTTCCAGCAAGGTCAAGGCTGTTTTTATCAATAATCCTGCTCCGGCTCAAGGTAAATATGTTATGGATATAAGCAAAGATTCTGCCGGCAGAACAATGAGAGTTAAGCTTAAAGGCAGGGGCAATAAACATTTGCAATTGAATATATACTCGCCGGAAAATCCTGCTTTACCGGTTTGGAGTACACCGATCAAAGCCAATTCTGATTTGGTTATTCAACTTCCGACCGTGCTGACCGGCGGCAAATATACTGCTTGTGTACTGGATGTAAACGGTAAAGTTCTGACTGCTGAAACTTTTTATCTGAACAACGCACCGAGCAAATATCCACGGCTTGAAGCGCGTTATCCTGCTTCAAAAAGTGTCCGCAAAGTAAGCAAGGTTAATATAAAAACGGCCCGATCCGATATTGAGGTTACAGGTATTGGTATTGTCGACAGTCCCGGCAACGGTAAAGTTACTGTTGATGCCGGCAAAGGCCGTATTGATTTTGCTGCCGACCCCAATCTGCAATTTGTGCGAGGCGTCAACGCCGGAGCACTGGAAATCAAAGCAAAACGCTATCTGAAAGTCAGGGTTTCCGGCAATTTCTGGTGGTTTGCCAAATATGGCCATACGACCAACAGCCGCAATATTTCGCACCGTTACGGTGATGCTGATACCACTCTGGCACTCTCTTTTGACTTTGGCACTCCCCAAGGTTATACCGTACGCAGTTTTGCCGGTATGGGGATCTTGTCCGACCGCCGCCGCAACGGGGACCCGCTTGCCTGGGGAACACGGAAAGTTCCCCAGAATATGTTCAGTTTATCCAGTTTCGGCATGGGTACGGATGAAGTAAAAGAGGAGGTTTATTATCTCGATACTTATGAACTCTGCTCCCCTGGCAACTGGGATGGCAGATTGTGGATTGGTCTTTGCTACCAGAATCCCGCGCCTGACCGCAAGATCAGTGTAACTGTCGAAGGCACTTACGATAAGCTGCCAACCGGGGCAAAACTCAATAAACTTCTGCCAGTCAAAGGCGGCCGTACCAGAGTGGAAAAGAGAGCGGTCAAACTTCCCCGTGCCGGCGGCAGGATCACCATTGACGGCAATGTTAACGAAGCGGATTGGGCACAGGCAGCAGTCTTCAACGAGTTTTACGCACTTGGGGCACTTACTGCAAAAATACCTCCTACTGTTATCCGGATGCTGCGTGACGATAAATTTATCTATGTTGCAGCCGAGTTCACCGACCCTGATCGGCTGATCAATAACGATTCCGCTGCACAATTTGCCTGGTATATTGATGGTATTGAAATATATTTTCAGTACCGTGACGGCAAAAGTTTCAAACATTACATTTTAGCGGCGAACAATCTGGATTACGCCGCCAAAGTAACCGGCAAAAAACGCCAACCAGCAACCTCCCCGCAATGGAAAGGTGTGGTTGATAAAAAAGTCTGGCGTCTGGAAGCTGCAATTCCCATAGAGGATTTCAAAAGTTTCAACATGGGGCGCAACCGCAGCGGTACCGGCAAAAGTATGCATATATCGTTGGCACCCGGCAAGCAATATCGTAATTTCGACGCATTTGAACTTATATGGTAAAAAATACAAACAAAAGGAGTAATAAAAATCTATACATTTTTTAATAAGGTGCAATTTTAATATAATTTTCTGCAATGCAGAAGTTGTATGTAAAAAAGCTGTATTCATAATTGTAACAATAATTGAAAGGTAAAACCATGAAAAAGATCTTTACACTCATAGAGCTTCTGGTAAATACTTCACATCTCTGCTGTAATGGGATGAACGGTATACAGAGAAAAAACAGGCCTGCCTGCAGGCAGGTGAAGCTGTACAGCTTCACCTTAATAGAGCTTCTGGTGGTCATCGCCATCATTGCAATTCTGGCAGCCATGCTTCTGCCCGCACTTTCGGCAGCCCGTGAACGCGCCCGCAGTGCCACTTGTCTCAGCAACCTTAAAAATATGGGGATTGGTGCAACCATGTACGGCAGTAATAATTCAGATTACCGTCCGCCCATTTGGCGTGGCTATCAAACGCGCATCGGCAGTGAAAAAAATCCTTCCGGTTGGGGGCATTTGTATACCGGGGGCTATATCGTTGATGGCAAAGCCATGTTTTGTCCCAGCGGAACTGTCATTACATATGAAAAATATTTCTTTGACTCTCCCACTGCCAGCAGTACTAAATACAAAACTGGTTATGCCACTGCCATTTGGAACTATGATGAATCCAGTGGTAATGATAACTGGTACAGTTACAGGCTGTCCGGTCCATTTAAGCCTTGGAATTCAAAATATGCTGCCAATGTATCCCCAAACAGCCCTGCAACCATGCCGTTAGGAATGGATATTTTGCGTGAAGACTCATATTTGCTTTCCGGAGACTCCACTGTTTATGGCGGACATGGTAAAGGTATCAATATAATCTGGGCTGACGGACATGCTGATACATTCAATGACTCCAAAGGCGAATTTATTAATGTCGATAACTGGAAAATGCCATTCTATGCTCCTGGTTACATTCTTGAATATGCGCAGGGTGACCGTTGATATTGTTGTACGCCGATTTTCATAGCTGGCATACCGGAGTTTTTTTTATACAGCATCAGCAAGCCGTTTTTGTGCATTTTCACTGAAAATATCTCCTAACAGAATACTTATAAAATGAAAAATCTTCACCCCGACCGTTTTTACTTTGGTACACAATACTACCGGGCACCGACTCCGCTAAGCCATGAATGGGATGGCGATATAAAAAAAATTGCCGATCTCGGCATGGATTGTTTTCAGATTCGGATACTCTGGCGGCAGAATGAACGCATTAAAGGTGTTTACGAGTTTGATGATGTGGATAAACTTCTGGAATTGGCTCGAGCTAACGGCAGAAAAGTTATTATCAAATTTTTATTGGAAAATGCACCTGATTATGTGTTTGAGGAATTCGCCGGAGCTACAATAGCCCCCAATGGTTCTCCCAACGGTTATGATGGCAATGGCGCGTTCTATTTGGGCGGGTTCCGCCCCTGTTTCGATAATCCGCAAGTAATGGCTCATGCCGTAAAATTCGTGCATAAAACAGTAGAGCGTTACCGCGACAATGCAGACATATTGTTTTGGAATATTTGGAACGAACCTCGTATCCACTCTGGAGAGTGTGCCTGTGAGCACTCGCTAAAGGCTTACCGTAACTATCTGCGCAGCCGTTTCGGCACGGTGGAAAATCTCAATAATTTTTTCGGCAAAGCCTGGGCGGATTTTGACTCGGTACAAGCACCGACTACGTACCGGACCTATGCGGATATGTTTTTATGGAGAGAATGGAGCCACTTTACGCTGAATGGATGGTTGCGTACACTGCGAAACGCAGTACGCAGCAAGGATACTTCACGTCCTGTTATGGCACATGTCGGTTGTTGCAATCTTGTGAATGAACCAGTTGAAGACTGTACCGATGATGTGGAAAATGCCCGACTCTTCGACTTTTACGGTACAAGTTTCTCTATCGGCGAAAAGTTCGATAAAGGTTTTCAGCTGGCAATGCCGTTTATGCTTGGTGAATGGCTGCGCAATGTTTCAGAATACTTCTGGGTGTATGAGCTTTACCCTGAATGGGGTGACTGGTCGGGGCGTTTGCCGGTCAAAGATTTTCGTTACAAAGTTATGACTGCTCTTTCCTGCGGCTGTAAAGGATTGGTTCTGTGGCAGTACCGTGCAGAACGGCTGGGGCATGAAAATGATCTGGCAGGATTGGTCAATATCGACGGCTCTTTTAAGCCTGTAACTGGCGAGTGTGCCGATTTGATCAAAATGGTCAATCGCCACCGCGATTTTCTTTATAATGCCAAAGCCTGTCCGCATCGGGTGGGGATATTGTTTGACCTTTCAAGTAACATGATCAGCAGTATAGAAAACCGCACCCGCAACGGATCGCTGAAACGTGCCAATGGCGGTGTTTATCCTTATATGGATAATATCCACGGAGTATACACGCTTATGCACGAACTGAAACTCGCACCGCAGATTTTTGACAGCCGTTTGCTGAAAGAAAAGCTTGATAAGATCGATATACTCTATCTGCCAGAGTATTACATGCCGACAAATGAAATTCTGGCGTTGATTCGTGAGTTTGCAGCCCAAGGGGGCAAAGTAATCGCCGAAGAAGGTTTTGCACTTCGCCAGCAGAATACATGGCTGAATTATCCGTGGCCGGGTGGCGACTTGGAAAAAGAATTCGGAATAAGAATCGAAGAACGCGTGGCAACCGAAAAGGTCGCGCCGTGGCGCATGGAAATTAACGGGGTAACTGCAGAAGCTTCCGGTTACGCTTCTGCCCTTGAAGTTACCGGTAATGACGTGGAAGTTATCTACTTCTGGGCGGACGGACGTCCGGCAGTTACCCGCCGCGGAAACTGGACAATGATCGGTACTTCGCTTGGCTGTATGCAGTATCACAAACATGGCAATACCGAGCAGGATCAGCTCAATCGACAAGGCGCAAGAGAGTTGATGAAAAAGCTGCTGCATGATTATATAGCGCTGCCGGAATTACCGGAAAGCATCTCTGTGCGCAAGCTCAGCACAGACACTCAAACGGGTTATTTTATATTCAATCGTGCTTTTGTTCCGATAACTTTTGAACTGGAAGGTCAAAACATCACCATTGACAGCCGCGATTCCGTACTTTGGGTTAACGGTAAGATTGATCGCTGATGACTGGAACGTTATTTTTCAGACCCAAGCAGAGACTTCAAAGCCTGTCGGGGTGGAGTTTCATAAAAACGGTAAAAAGCGTTTGGGCTCAAATTTACCAACACAGATTCTTTCATGAGCAGTATCGGCTTTATGGTTCCGTTGGATGATTACAAAGGCAAATCAGGTCAGAGATTTATTTATAAAGGTATCGCAGGGAGGATGAAAAATCCTTCAACTATTAAAGATTATTTAATCGATATGAAAGGCAATGGCGACAAACGCTATCTGCTCATCGGCAGTTATGGCGGCGGCTGACGGCGCTTGTTCTGAACCCGGATTTTTATCCGGATATTGATGCGGGCTTGAAAAAATATGCAGCAAGTGTATATTAATAACTGCACTTATTTTATTTCAGGAAAATACAATCATGCTTACATCGATCATACTTAAATTTTTTGTCCCCGGCTATGGCAGCACCATGGATGCACAAGCCCGGATGCGTTGCGGCATTGTCAGCGGTATAACCGGTATTGTCTGCAATGTGCTTTTGATTATTGTCAAGATCATTCTGGCGATAACTTCCGGCAGTATCGCCATTGCCGCCGAAGCCGTGAATAATCTTTCTGATGCCGGCAGCGGTATTATCACCGTGGGCGGTTTTCATCTTGCCGCCCGGCCGCCGGATGCTGAACACCCATTCGGGCATGGCCGGACTGAATATGTGGCGGGGGTCATTGTTTCGGTATTGGTCGTGGTGCTGGGTATAACGTTTCTTAAGGATTCGGTGATTGCACTGGTGCGGCCATCGCAAATCAATGCCAATACAGTGACGATCGTGGTTTTAGGCTGTACAATGCTGGTCAAGTGCTGGATGTTCTTTTTTTACAGCCGTGTGGCCAGACTTATCAATTCAAGCGTGGTCAAAGCTGCGGCATACGACAGTTTGAGCGATTGTCTGAGCACCGTGCTTGTGGTGGCTTCGCTCATTGTTTTGCGTTATACCGCGTTTCCTGCCGACGGCTGTGCCGGTATCGTGGTGGCTTTGATGATCCTGTGGGCGGGCGGAAATATCCTGAAGGAAACTGTGAGCAAACTGCTGGGTGAACAACCCGATCATGAGCTGGTCGAAAAAATCCGGAAAACTATTCTGGAGTGTCCGGGGATTGATGGCGTGCATGATATTATTGTGCATAATTATGGCGAAAATACCTACTTTGTCACAGCCCATGCCGAAATTTCCAGCGAGGGCGACCGGGCATCGGCGCACGATATACTCGAACACGCCGAAGTGGTTGTAGCCAGAACTCTTTCAGTACATTTGCTGCTGCACGGCGATCCGCATGACAAAACGCATCCGGAGATAATCTACTGGCGGAGCCGTTTGGAAAATACCGTGGCCGGACTTGATGGCGAAATGAAGGTCTATGACTTCAAATTGCAGAAAAATGACGACGGAACGGTCGAATCTCTGGATTTTCATCTGCTGATGCCGCACAGATACGCCGTTGCTGAAGAGGTTATTAAAATCAAACTGCAGGAAAAAATGCAGTCATATCAGGAGAATATTGCGTTGAACATCCGCTTTGTAAAAAGCTTTGTATAAGGTCGAGTTTCAGCAAGAGGGGAGCTCGATGGAGCCACCTCTGCATAAAACTCCGGCGGAACAAGGTGTGCCAGGAGGAGCCGACCCGGTAATCCGCCGCAGCAAGATCCCCGGGCGCTGACTCAATACTCTCCGTGCTTACTTCTGGAAAAATGCGATGGTTTTTTCCATGCCTTCAGCAAAGGAGTGCTTGGGCTTGAAACCGGTCGAAGCGAGTTTTTCCACTCCCGCCATGGAGTGCTTTACATCGCCGGGGCGCTCATCGAGATGCACAACTCTGCTTCTGGAGCCGGTGACATTGATGATCTCTTTTACCAGATCGTTGATCGTGATCTTTTGGCCGTAAGCTATATTGTATACGCCGGTAAAATCATTCATTGCCATAAAGACGTTGGCTTCCACAATATCTTTTACATAGATGAAATCACGGGTCTGTTCGCCATCGCCGTAAATGGTTATATCTTCGTTGGCAACCGCCTTGGCCGTAAAGATCGGAATCGCCGCGGCATAGGCGCTTTTGGGGTCCTGCCGGGGGCCGAACACGTTGAAGTAACGCAAACAGGCGGTCTGCAGTTTGCCTTCGCGCGTGAACATGTTGCAATAGTATTCGCCATCGAGTTTGGTTATGGCGTAGGGACTTTTGGGTTCCGGGATCATGGTTTCCAGTTTGGGCACCACGGGGTTGTCGCCGTAGATGGCGGCGCTGGTGCTGAAGCAGAGTTTTTTGACTCCGGCGGCGGCGGCTTCTTCCAGCACATTTAAAAGACCGTGCACATTTATATCCACACATTCGCCGGGTTTGAACATGGATTCCGGCACGCTGACCATTGCTGCAAGGTGGAAAACATAGTCAACACCATGCATGGCGGCTTTGACTGCGGCGCGGTCGCAGATATCGCCTTCAATAAATTCTACATCAAGACCGTCAAGATTGTGCTTGTAGCCGGTACGCAGATTGTCAAAAATACGGATTTCAGCTTTGCCGTTGAAATATTCAGCAATGTGGCTGCCGATAAAACCGGCTCCCCCGGTGATCAGAACTCTCATTTTTTCAATTCTTTCTTTACGTTATTCAAAAGTTTCATCATTTCATCGTGCTGACTTTCAATCGAACGCACCAGCTGGAACTGACTGCGGCAGCGGGCGAGATTGTGCCCCGCGCGGTGGGTCTTGAAATAGACATCGCCTTCCAGATAGTCGGTCAGGAAGCGTGTGCCGATTTCCAGCGTGATAAGCGCACCGGCAAACGGCAGATTTTCCAGTTCGCAATCGTTGAGCACCCGTCCGGCTTCGGAGCAGTATCCGCGCAGAAGGGCCTCAAACATATTGAAACGCATGCAGATCTTGTTCAGATCCACCTCATCTTCCGGCGCCGGCGAAGTTCCGGTGCGCACCATATCGCCGAAGTCATAGTGAGCCAGACCGGGCATGACCGTATCAAGGTCAATAACACATATACCGCTGCCGGTGGCATCGTCGATCATCACATTATTGAGTTTGGTATCGTTGTGGGTAATGCGCTCGGGGATCGCGCCTTCAGACTGCAGTTTGATGAGTTTTTCGGTCATCGGTTTGCGCGAAAGCACAAAGTCGATTTCGGCGGCAACCTCTTTCACCCGGTTGCATTTATCAAGCTTGATGGCATTTTCCAGCTGCTGGACACGCACGGGGGTATTGTGGAAATCTTTGATCGTTTCCGCCAGACGCCCGCCGGAAATATCAGAAAGATCCGCCTGAAAACGACCGAAAGCACGCGCGGCTTCGTAAGCCTGTTTTTCGGTTTCCAGTATATCATAACTTTGGGCATTTTCGATAAAAAGATAGGTCCGGAAGTAGTTGCCGTCGGCATCAATAACATAACTTTTGCCATCCACCGCCGGTACCAGAGTCAGGGTCTGGCGGGAATTTTCCGACTTGGCTGCCAGATGGGTGGTCACCCGGCGGATATTTTCCATAAGGTTTACCGGATCGCGGAAAACATTGGTATTGATCCGCTGAAGAATGTAGCGGATGCGGCATCCGGCCTGATCGTAAACCATTTCAAAAGTATCATTGATGTGTCCGTTGCCGTAAGGTGCAACACTCTGCAAATCGCCGTACAGGCAGAATTGTTTTGTGATTGCCTTGAAATCAAAATTTTTACTCATAAAAAAACTCCGGTTATGTTGTTTGGCAATTAAGATACACCGGCTGCAAATATTTGCAAGTTAAATTGTTGAAAAATGCAAAAAATACGCTGCAAGGCATATGTGCGATTATTTATTTATCCATGTTTTTCGGAAATTCAAGCCGGATATGCCGTTCTTCGTTACCGACTTTTTCGATGGTGAGCGTGATAACTTCCGGCGGCAGAATACCTTTTATGCGAATGGGCCATTCCAGAAGGGTCCATGCTTCGGGATCGTTCAAAAACTCATCCACACCAAATCCCAGCGCAGCGTGTTCATCGGCAATACGGTAAAGGTCGAGGTGATAAAAGCGGTTGCCGCCGGGAATATCGTATTCCTGCACAATGGTATAGGTGGGGCTGGAAACCGCCTCGCTGATTCCCAGTCCGCGGGCAAATCCGCGGGCGATGACGGTTTTTCCGACACCCAGATCGCCATACATGGCCACTACACTGCCAATGGGCAGGATGCGGGCAAAGGCTTCGCCGAAAGCTTCGCTTTCTTCGCGGCTGCGGGTGACAACGAGCTGGTTTTCAAGTTTCAAAGTGTTCATAATAAGCTGTCTTGCTCCATATGTAGATTTTTACTTTTTCCGGATCAAAAGTGCCGCGTAAGTTCCATCGTTATTGAATTGCGGCATAAAAAGCTTTTCTTCAACGGGTTCAAAGCTGCCATGTTCCTGCAGAAAACGTTTTATCAGCAAGGTATTTTCTTCTGCTTCCAGCGAACAGGTGCTGTAAAGCAGCAGCCCTCCGGGTGCGGTCAATCTTGCGGCATTGAGCAATATATTGTACTGCAGCTCCGCAATATCGAGCATATCTTGAGTGTTCCAGCGCCACAACGCATCAGGGCGGCGGCGGAAAACTCCGGAATTGGAACATGGCACATCGCAAGTTACCAGCTCAAATGTTTTTCCCGGGTAGATCGCCGGATCTGCTGCATCGCCGGACTGCACATGGCAATTTATATTGCAGCGCATACAATTTTTCTTCACCAGTTCCAGGCGTTTTCTGCTGCGGTCAAAGGCGGTGGCCGAAATCACCTCTTTGCCCAGCGAACTCAACAACTCCATACTCATAATGAATTTACCGCCGGGCGCCGCGCAAAGATCGATAAAATTGAGCTTTTCCGGCAAAAGATCTGCATGATTTTTCAATACTTGCAAAACATGTGCCGGAGCCGGATCCTGAATATAGAATCTGCCTTCAGCAAATTCCTGACTTGCCAGCAGTTTTCCCAAATCACCGCACATATAAAATTGCCACGGCAAATCCAGTTCCAGCGGTTCCAACTCCAGCCCGGCCGCCGGTGCAAAACCGCTGCGGAGCCGTACTGTGGGGTGTGCCTGGGAAGTAAATAGCTCCGTTAATTGGTTGTAAACTTCAGTCGGAAAAGCCTTTTTCCAGCGTTTGGCGATCGTTTTCGGCAAAACTTCAGAGCCGGTCGTGTCGATACATTCCAAAGCTTTGCGTAAAACCGCATTGACAAACCGCGCCACAAAATTATTGAACTCTTTCCGGGCCAGCGTTACGGCTATATTGACCACACTCCCGGGCGCCAGCGAATCCTGATAGACTGCCATGTTCAGTGCCGCCAGCAACAGATCTTTCACATCTTCAGCCGGCGGCCTGGTGCAGCAGCTGTTCAACGCTTCTTCCAGACTCCGGCGGTGCCGGAAACAGCCGAACAGCAGATTCGACAGCCGTCGGCGCAGCTGCGGATCGCTGACACGGTCAAGATATTCATCAAGACTGCAGGCGCTCTGGCGCAAAGTCTTCAAAGCCGCTGAAGCTTCTTTCAGAACCGCTTCAGGGGAATTTACAGCATATCTGCCTTTATTGATTGAGCCTGCAACGTTTTTTTTCATTTTACCAATGCCGTATATTCAGACCCAATGCCTCGCTGATGCGGTCGCGCAACGGATGTACCGGGTGGGTGGTATTGAACTTGTTTTTGGTAAAGCCGATTGCCAGATCCTGTTCCGGATATGCCAGCCCTTCGGAACCCAATGCTCCGCCGTGTCCGAACATGATACTGCGGTTATCGTCCGGGCCGCACAACGCCCAGCCCAGACCGAAAAGCGTCCACCGCGCCCCCCCCTCCGGCAGCGGGTCATCTGCTGCGCGGCGCGGGATCACGGCGTTGGCGATAATATCATCGGGCAAAAGTTTGACTCCATCCACGCCGCTGCCGCACAAACCGGCGTAAACCCGGGCGATTGCACGGGCCGAACCGAAGCCGTTGGCAGATGGTATGCATGCTCTGCGGATGGCAGGACTGCTGACAAAACAGTTGCGCCATTCGGTTTTATTTTTTTCGCAACAATATTCAGGCAGAATTATGCGCTTTTCGCTTTCATCGTCGGTACCGAAAAAGAACTCCTGTTCGATCCCCAGCGGAGCAAGCACCTTTTCGCGGAAAAGTTCGTTGAAAGTTTTTCCCCCGGCGCGGGCGATCACTTCTCCGGCCAGCCAACCGAAAGTTATTCCGTGATAATGGCATTTGCCGCCGGGATCATCCGGAACCGCATCCTGCATATATTTGACCATTTTCTGCCAGTCGGCTTGCTCATCAAACTCTTCCAGCTGCGGCATCTGCCATAATCCGGCGCGGTGGCTGAAAATGTGCCAGACTTTAAGTTCTTCTTTGCCGTTGCTGCCGAATTCCGGCCAATATTCTGTTACAGGCGCATCAAAATCAAGTTTGCCTTCCGCTTCAAGGATATGTGCCAGCGTGCTGGTCAGGCCTTTGCTGACCGAATAGACCGGAAAAAGCGTATTGCTCCTGATATTTTCTCCGGCACAAATATCCACCATCAGTCTGCCGGATTTGTAAATCGACAGCTGGCAGGCCGATTCCTGCCCGGTGGCGACTGCCTCGTCGAGCAGTGCTTGCAATTTTTTTACATCTATATCCATAAAAATCCTCTTATTTCATCCGCCGGAAAAGGCCGCTTGTCCACTCTTTTTCGGTAAAACGGTCAAGTTCCACCGCGCCGGCAGCGGTAAAAATTCTGCTCAATGCGTCAAAATCCTGCGACAATATGCCCGCCAGTGCCAGCAATCCATCGGGGCGAACCCACGAAATGATGCGCGGAGCATGTGCGCAGAGTATGGGGCTTAAAATATTCACACAGGCAAAGTCAAATTCCTGCGGTGCATCATAAGTTGTGGCATCGGCGGCAAATACTTCAATATCTTTTTCCGAAAGACCGTTGCATTGCATATTTTCCAGAGTCACCGTCACACAATCCGGGTCGTAGTCATACGCCACGACCGGAGCGTAGCCGAGGAGTTTGGCGGCAATGGCCAGAATACCCGATCCGCAGCCGGCATCCAATATTCGCCGGTATTCGCTCATACCGGCGTGCTGCGCCAGAGCTTTCAGGCAATAAGCCGTAGTGGCGTGCTGACCGGTGCCGAAACTCATACCTGGATCGATATTCACCACCGCCTGCCCGGGCTGCGCGGTATATTCCAGCCAGCTGGGGCGGATCACCAGATTATCGGCAATGTGAATGATGTGGAAATACTTTTTCCATACTTCGCTCCACTCCTCTTTGGCCAGCTCGAACTCTTCAGGATCGCTGAAGATCGCTCCGGCTTCGCTCCAGAACGGCATATTTTCTTCGATCTTGCGCTTGAGTTCGGCGGCGCCTTCCGGTGTTTCGGAGTAAGCGGTAAGATACATTGCGCCGCTTTCACGATCCTCGTAGCTGGTAAAATAACTTTCGAGCGAACAGAGCAATTCAAAGGTCAAATCGGGATTGGCGGTATAGTCAATAAGTTTGACACAATACAATTTATCGCTGATTTTGGTCATAAAAGCATCCTTTTTACGTTTTTTTCTTAATATACACGCTATACGGAGATTGTAAAATCTCTACAAGGTGTGCTATATTATAAAAAACAGATTTTTTTATAAATTTTAATACGGACAGACTGTTTTATGGCTTTAAAGATCATTTCCGGATTGGCCAGAGGCATCATGCTTGATACTCCGCCCGACCGCTCCATGCGCCCAACATCCGGGCGGGGGCGGGAAGCTTTGTTCAGCAGTCTGGGTGATATTTCCGGCATGAGTTTTGCCGATATTTTTGCCGGTTCCGGCGCCATCGGGCTGGAAGCTGCCAGCCGGGGGGCTTCGCAGGTGACACTGCTGGAAGCCAACGCCATGCATGTAAAACTCATTGAGCGCAACATTGCCAAACTTCAGAAAGCCGGCGCTGACTGTCCCATGAGTGTCATCCGGAGTAAAGCCATTGCCGGAACGCTTCTGGCATTGGGGCGGCACGATATATGGTTTTTTGATCCGCCCTACGCGGAATCTGCTGCTTATCTGGCGGATTTGCTGGAAAACGATGATTTGCTCAAACTCTGGAAAAATTCTCTGTTGATCTGGGAAATGCCGGATACCACCGAAACTACGGCACCTTTTGCAAAAATCGCTAAACTCAACACCCACTTTGAAGTGCATAAACGCACCCTCGGCAATGTGGATTTCCTTTTCTGCAAGGTGAAGAACGATTTATGAGAATGGATCCGCAACAATTCGGTTTTACTTTACGCAAATGGCGCTGGCACCATCTGCCCGCAGAAATTGCAGAAAAACTCGCCACGCAGGCTGCAGCCGAAGAACTTGTATGCATAAAAGCCACCGAAAGCCGCGCAGTCTACCGGTTTGAAGATCTCTACATAAAAGTCTGCGGCAGCTTTCGCTGCAAAAGCATACTTTTTCCGGCGGCAAGAGAAGAATACAACGTTTACCGCAAACTGCAGAAACATAATATTCCGGCGGTGGAACACCTCGGCTGGGGCCGCGCCGGACACTATACTGCGCTGGTCACCCGGGCATGGTCGGAAGATTCCTCCGATGCCTTGCGCTACTGGTTCGGCATGGCATACGAGATCCAGCAGAGCGAGGATTTTCTGAATCAGCTCAAAGATTTTTTGAGTGTGCTGGTGAATTCCCGTCTGCACCATGGTGATTTTCATTTGGGTAATATACTGTATTCGCCGGAAAAGCGTAGTTTTTCCCTGGTCGATTTGCACAATGTACGCATCGGCAGGCCGCGCAATATCAGAGAAAAAGCCGAAATGCTGCAGATCCTTGCTGAACTGCGTTCCAGTATAAGACCGCAGAAAATGCTGGAACTTTTCCGCGATACAGCCGAAATTCCCCCCACCCTGGCCGCCGAAGTTATCCGTAAACGCCTGATCCGCGATATGGAACATCTGCAGCGCCATTGGCCGCGCCGGATGAATCAATTCATGACCGGATACAGCAAATTTTCCAGTTTTGTGAATTTTGATAACAATATACTGCTGGTGAAACGCGATAAACTGCGCCGCAATATTTTTGACCCGGCAGCGGCGCGGCGCGGAGAATACCGGACAATACGGCTGGGGTTTTCCGCAGCGCTGGAGCAAATGCTCTTTTCATTTTACTTATCCATGCTGCAGGTCCCGCATATACCGGTAGCGGCGCTGTCGCCGGATGGTACACTTTATTATCCTAAAATGCCCGCCAATGCCCCGCTGGAAGAAGACCGCGAATGGATCAACAGTTACAACGAGTATCTGCTTTGTATGGGGTTGAATCTGCACGACTACCACCAATGGTACCGCTGCTCTTCAAATCAGTTGGTGCTGGCGGACTTCAGTACAATGCTCGCAGCAATGCCCAACCGGTCAATGTTCAGGCCGCAGGGGATAAATCCGCGCAAGTGGAAAGTCAGCAAAGATTGACTGCGCCCGCAGTTTTTCTTAAAAAAAAAGTAAAATAATCTTGATTTTTTTCAAAAAGAGACTATATTAACAGAACTGAAACTGATGGTGGTTGTAGCTCAGTTGGTTAGAGCGCCTGGTTGTGGCCCAGGAGGTCGAGGGTTCGAGTCCCTTCTCCCACCCCATTTTTTTTGCCCGAATTCCGGAGGTCGATGTGCCTTGCCGGATTTTTTTTGCCCGTAAAGTAAAACTTTCCGGCTCAAAAAAATAAATCCGTACAAGTCACGCACTCCGTGCCTGCAAGCTGGTATACCAGCTTGCGCCCTCCTGTGCTTGTTCGTGGTTGCCCGGCTCCGGCGTACCGCCTCCGCTCGGGCTCGCTGCGGGCGTGCCGCCCTTGCGTGTGGCCCAGGAGGTCGAGGGTTCGAGTCCCTTCTCCTACCCCATTACGATTTCTCCGTCCGAGTCAGACCTCTGATTCGGACTTTTTTGTTTTCTGCGTAAAACCCCTTGTGTCAAAGGGATTTGCAACTTTTCTGCTTCTTCTGATTTTTCTCTGTGGAGAATGGAGAGAGGGCTGTTTGCTGACAAAATCCGCATAAAATCTCCCTAAATTCTCCGCTGCAGGAGGTCACGCGACCTCTGCCAGAGAAAGAAAAGCACTTGAAACACACTGCATCTTTATGACCTCTTACCCCAAAACGGAATTCCCCGATGTGCATTGGCACTTGTTTTATACTAAACGCCTGACCAATCACTGCGACCAACTGGCGGTAATGATGTATGATACGGCGATCCCGCTGGAAAAATTTTACATCAAACTTATGACTGACTGGACCGATCAGTTGACAGCAACGACCCGGTCAAGCGATTGTGAATTGCTGTTGGGAATTCCGGCTTACGATGATGCGGGAGTGGGGTATCACCACCCGCAGGTGGAAAATATCAATTCCGCATTACAGGGAATTTCCGCTTCTCCCCGCAAAAATTCAATAAACGGCATTGCCATTTACTGCGAGTGGGAAATGAATGAAAATAAATGGCAAATTTGGCGTAAATTCATCCGGTAAATTGCAGAGGTCGTTAGCCATATTCAAGTATGGTGATTTTTAGCGGAACAGATTTCAAAAATACGAACAGCCTACCAATGTTTTCTGCTTGATGGAGAATTTCAGAGAAGATTTTTTTGCGCAAGCAAAAATTAAGCCGAGTCTTCAGAATGAGCGTGCGAAGGATGACCTCCATCGCAATCCTCCGAAGCCCTGGCGAAGGAGGAAGCGCTTGAATTGAAGGTCAGCCCCCTCCAATGCACAACATTTTCACCAATTCTTTTTTACTGGGAGCCTCCGCTGGCAAGATTGTGCTTTTCCCGGTATTCCTTGGGAGTTATACCGTATTTCTCCTTAAAACGTTTATAAAACATATATTCACCGGCAAAGTTCACCTCTCTAATGATTTTTTCAATAGAGATATTACTTTCGCATAGACGATGAGCTGCGGCTTCCAGACGCAGATTATTAATATATTGCACCGGAGATATGTTGAATATTTTTTTCCACATTTTATAAAAATGATCATGAGAAATATTGTTGGATGCCGCAACATCATCTATGTCTATTTTTTCAGAAAAGTGCGTTTGGAACCATATTGAGATATTTCTGATTCGTTGTTCAACAGATAAAAGCTGCTCGGACATATTTTCTTGCAGTCTTAATGTCCCCATTATGCAGAAACAAATCCAATCTAAATTATCTACTGCTCCCGGGGTATACAGACTGTTTACTGATCTCCAGAATTTTGCAATCAGAGTTTCCAATTCAGAGGTCATAGTAAAATTCCACGCTGTTTTTTCAATATTCATTCCCAGCATTTCCAATTTTTGGACAACCTCCGGCTCATAAGAAAACGATATTACATCCCGAATTTGCGCATACGGCAACAACCATTGCGATCCGGGTAATCGCCATACAACATTGGGACAATGCAATTTTATATGCTCATTATCAACAATATCTTCTGTAAAACTAGAATCACTATGCAGTCGAAGACATACTTCGAAATTTCCCCATTTCCTTGGAGCTGGCGGAATTAACATATTGTAGCAATAATAGATTTGTTGTACCCTGAATGGGAATTGGTTTTTGCGTGGAAAATCATTTAGATTCAAAATCCATTGCGGCATACTATTTTCTTTCGTACTTTTAGATCATGATTTCGAAAATATACCACAATATTTATTTTAATGCAAATTATTTTAAAAATAAAATCATACAATATTACAGTGTTAAAAATACAAACCAACATTGACAGATTGTCGTTTTTAAGGTATATTTGTAACTCATCTAAACTTGCCAGAATAAAATATGAATAAGGATTTTTTACCATGCCAAAAATCAATCTTTGCGGTACTTGGCAATTAACTTGTGATAAAGCTGATTTCAAGTCGATTCCGGTGCAGATACCCGGCGAAAACTGTTCGGCTTTGATCGAAAACGGACTTGCTGCCGACCCTTACATTGCTATGCAGGAAAATGATCTTCAATGGGTACGCGACTATGATTGGACGTGGAGCCGGACTTTTGAAATAACTGCGGAGTTTCTGAAGCAAAAACGCATTTTTCTTAATATTGACTCTCTGGATACAGTCGGCGAAGTAAAAATCAACGGCAAAACGGTTTTGACCAGCAAAAATATGTTCTGTCGTCTCCGTTGCGATGTCAAAGAATTTTTGCGTGAAGGAACCAACTTCATTGAAGTAATCATTACTGCAGTAGAAAAATATACCTCAAAAGAAGCAGAAAAACTGCCCCTCCCCATCGGCAATAAACAGAACTTCTGGCTCAAGATGCCCAATAACAATCTGGTGCGTAAAGTTCAGTGTCACGGCGGCTGGGATTGGGGTCCGTGTATCCCGGTAAGCGGCATTTACGGCGAAGTTTATCTGCAAGGCTCCAACGGGGCAAGAATTGAACACGTTTACACCGAACAGCAACACACCGAAAACAGCTGCGAATTAACAGTAACAACCGAAATCGATTCAGCCTTTGACTGCGTTGAAGAAATCAAATTTACTTTTGACGGCAAAGAAAAAATCGTTACCGCCCGGCTCAAAGCAGGCTTGAACAAAGTTCAGACCAATTTTGAAATCAAAAATCCGGATTTGTGGTATCCCGCAGGTTACGGTTCACAGAATCTTTATACGCTTGCAGTTGAAACAGATTCTTCAAAAGTTGAGAAAAAAATCGGCTTGCGTGATCTGAAAGTGATCAGCGAGGCTGATGAACATGGTGTATCGCTCTATTTCAGAGTAAACAACATTGATATTTTTGCCAAAGGTGCTGACTGGATTCCGATGGATGCGTTGCCGCAGCGTTATAACCGCGAACGCTATGATTCACTGCTTTCGGATGTGATCGCTGCCAATATGAACACGCTGCGCGTCTGGGGCGGTGGTTTGTACGAAAATGATGATTTTTACGAACTTTGCGACGAAAAAGGTATCTTGCTGTGGCACGACTGCATGTTTGCCTGTTCCCATTACCCTGCCACCGAAGAATTTTTAAGCGAGGTAAATTCCGAGCTTGAGTATCAGATCAAACGCTTGCGTGACTATGCTTGTATAGCCATGTGGTGCGGTGATAACGAGTGCGGCGGCTTTCTGCGCTGGGTAGGTACTAAAGAACTGCCGTGGATCATGAATTACGACCGCTTCAATCAGGCAGTCGGCAAAGCAGTCAAGGCGGCTGACAATACCCGTACTTTCTGGCGCACCAGCCCCTGCAACAGTTTGGATGATGCCAGCGGCTGGGATGATGACAGCAAAGGCGATATGCACTTCTGGAAAGTCTGGCACAGCGGCGCAGATATGGAGGCTTATTACGATATAACTCCACGTTTCTGCTCGGAATTCGGCTATCAATCGTTTCCGTCACAAGATGCGGTGGATTTTTTTACGCAAGGTAAACAGCGCAACGTTACGTCTCCGGTCATGGAACACCACCAACGCAACGCAGCGGGCAACTCCAAGATCGTGGAAATGTTTACCCGTTATTTCCGTTTTCCTGCCAGCTTTGAAGATTTTATCTATTTGAGCCAAGTCCAGCAGGCAGTAGCGATCAAGACCGGTGTCGAGTATTGGCGAACTTTGAAGCCGGTTTGTATGGGTACGATCTACTGGCAGCTCAATGATAACTGGCCGGTGGCATCGTGGTCAAGTCTGGATTATTTCGGCAACTGGAAACAGCTGCATTATCACGCCAAACGTTTCTATGCTCCTGTAATGGCAACCGCTATCCGCAAAACGCCTGAAACGGTGGAAGTACGCATAGCCAACGATCTGGGGAAACGCATTACCGGCGATTTGAAACTGTCGCTTTATAAAGTAAACGGCGAACTGGTTTCACAAAGAGTGATCAATGTTGATGTCGCCGCATATTCTGCAGCGGTTCCGGCCACGATCCCTTTGTCGGAACTTACCAGCACTCCGGCTGAAGAATTCCTTTATCTGGAATTTGACAACGGAGAAATTACATTCACCAATGAGTGTTTTTTAGCCAGATACAAATCGTATCAACTGCCGCAACCGGAGATCCGGCACAAACTTTATTGCAATGAACAAGGCAGAAAGCATCTGGAACTTTCCACGGATGTTCCGGCATTCTACGTCTTTGCAGAATTCAGAGGCATCCGGGCAGTTTTGTCGGATAACAGCTTAACATTATTGCCCGGCAAAGTGTATGATTTGATCGTGTCGGCAAATGAAAATATTTCGCTCGATGAATTGGAAAAATCACTGACCATCCGTCATTTACGCAGTTCTTATGAAGAATAAGTCAACTGCAGGAGATTAAACCTGGGCGTTTTGATCAGACGCTTATTGAAATTTTTTGAATGCGGTTTCACAAGATATGTAATGTAACTTGCTGTCAGCAACGAAATCCAGCGTTTGACTGTGACCGGTGAAGCTTTCCCATACCGCCATGTTCAAGCTGTGGGAACTCTAATCCGGCTGCGGTCACGCTTTCGTCCAACGCCACTTCTGATAATAAAATGCTTACCTCTTTTGTAAGTGTCTGCACGAGATGGTATATTATCCGGGGAAAATGTTTTAATGGAGTTATATTATGGGAATTGCAAAAATATTGTTTATGACAGCATTGTTCTTTTCTGGGGTGTGCTGGCTTGGCAATGTTTTGTCTTTGTTTGCAAAACCTCATAAGAGGTGTGAACTGCTCATATTTTTTCAACTGGTATGGGTTATTCTCGGGCTGGTCGGGTTGGAATATTTTGTACCGGCAACTGAACTGCAATGGTATCTTGGAACTTATGGATATCCAATTCTGCTTTGGCCGGTACAAATCTGGTCGCAGCACAAGTTTTTTTCCATATACAAAGAGCAAACACAACAAAATGAAAAATATTTGTATTTGGCTGTTACATCGGTTATTACAATGATAACGCTTTCTCTGTGCTGGATCCTTATGGGATATGCGTTTATCTGGTCACGTTCGACATAATCCGGGGCATGATATTATTATTTCCAAGCTAAAAGAATATCTTTCATTGCACATCAATTGAGTGTTGGTTGAAAATTGCACTGTAATATAATATGCTTTGTGAAAAAAACAAGTTATTTGACCTGCCGAAATGATATTTCAGAAAAAAATTTCTCCCATTGCCGGAATTTGCGCTTCAGAAAAGGGGCGTATTCAATCCTGCAGCAGGAAGCAAATGGGCGCACAGCTCCAGGCGTGGCATTCGCTGCGGGCCTTGCCCGGTCTTTCCGGGAAAGTGGTGCTGCCGACTTCCAGCATCGCTATCCACGGGGCGTAATGCTGACGCAATTCCTCCGGCGTACCGTATTTTTTCAGCGCGGCCAAGAGATAGAACGAGAAGTATAATGTCATCGGCTGAAGACGTTTGTCAGCACAGATCTCCCGGAGAAAATCACTGCATTTATCTTCCGGTACGGCGCCAAACAGCACCGCCAGCACATTGGCGTGCATACTCAGCCACTCCGCCTTCCCCGGTGAATCCAGATAACGGTTCTGTTCCCGGTCAAAACAGTGTGCATTGACCGCCGCCAACGTCTGTTTGGCCCGGCGGCGGAGGTTTTCGGCCTGCGGAATATTGCCGACGGCTGCTTCCAATTGAGCTATTTGCTTGCAGGCTTCGATATAAAATAAGTTGAGAATGGTTTCCGGGACATCCTGTCCCCGGTCGGAAGCACCCGAGCACCAAGCGGCCACCCAATCAGTGTAGTGCCACCCGGGCAAAGGCCCGATCAAACCGTCGCTCCGGCGCTTGCGTTCAAAAGCGTCAAGCATAAATTCGTTGGAGGGCAGCAGTTCCCGTACTAAATCCAGATCGTGAAAGTATCGATAGTGGTCAGCTAACATCAGCGCCCCGATCAGACAATATCCCGGGATCACCTGTTTGAAAAACGATGGATAGCGGGATTGAGTAAGTCCGCTGGCAAGCTGGGAGATGGCGATCATCTTCAGTGCGTGCCGGCCTAAATCATCGTTGCCGGTGGCCGCATAAGCCGCCAAGGCCTCAATGCGGCTGTCGCCGATGTATTGCATTTGCTCATAATAGGGGCAATCTTCGAAACTCTCGTGGGCGCAGCAGGCTAAAGTGTGACAGGCCACCTGATAGATATCTTCCAATACGGGATCTTCCGGACAGTGAAACTCCTTGAATCCACCCATTGGATAAGTGATGAAATCCAACCCGAGATCGATATTGGCTATTGCCTGCTCCAGTTCCAACTCCAGCTCAATAAAGCGCCCGGTGCGGTACCAGAACGAGGTGTATTGCCAGCTGGTGCCGGCGAAATGCAGTTTGTCCGCATAGCCCCTTTGCCCCAGAGTGCCGGGGTAACGGCGGACTTTATTGCCCGCTTCATCATAGAGGGTTTCTCCATAAGCCAGCCGGCAGCTGCCCAGTCCGGAAGCTCCCGACAAGCGGACGATGGAGGTTTGGTTGCGCCCCACATCCAGCAGAATGGTATGTTTTCCCGCCTGAATATCCCCCTTGAGCCGACCGTTTTCAAGGTGCAAATTTCCGGCCGTTTCCAGAATTTCTGCTATGGGGGTAAAAGTTTCCGTCATCGCCTTCAAAGTACGGGGCATCAGATTCCACGGAGTTTTGGGGTCGTTCTGATAATGATTTTTGAATTCCGCCTGTCCGATCAAACAGGGCGTGACCCATTCTCCCGCCGGATTTTCTGATGTGAGCCAATCGCTTTGACAGCAAGCGAAGTCGATCTCATCCATCGGGGGCGCCGGGGCCAGTGTCCGGCAATCCCAAGACTCTTTCCACGCCAGCGGCCGACGGCCTTGGTCAATGGTACAGAGCCACTTATTGGGCATTTCCAGCCGTTCATCTCCGGCAAAACCGGCCACCATAAAACCGCCCCCGGCGTGCATCTCGGCCCACGGGGCGGTACTGCTGCGCCAGCCGCCCCGCCAGACGATCACTTCCGCCGCAAATATATGGCGCCCCGGGGCAAGTTCGCCCTGATAAATATCGTAAAAATAGTGATCCAGATCACCCCTCAATGGCCCCCGGCCCAACAGTTTGCCGTCCAGATAAAAGTTGAAACGGTTGTCGCCGGAAACCGCCAGATGATATACTGCCGGTGCCGGGCAATCGACCACCCGGCGGAAAAGCGTGTAACCGCTCTCCTGTTCCTGCCGGGCCGGATGCCACGCCCAATGGGGATTGTGATCAAGAATATCCATTTTTTTGACGAAATTTGAAATAGAGGTTTTATTTTTTCAGATAATATTGTTCCAGACCCACTTCGTCGATGTGAAGCGGGATCTGCAGTTTGCGCAATTCGGTTTGTACCGTTTGGTAGGGAAGCTGACGGCTGGGGATATTCTGTTCCACCGTCAGCGCCGCGGCGATCCCGGCGGCTTCGCCGGTCATTGCCGCAGTGGGGATCACCCGGTAAACTTCCCAGGCTTGTCCCACGGCGCCCATACAGCGTCCCGCCGCAAAGATCCCGTCGATACCTTCCGGGACCAGTGCGCCGAAGGGGGTTTCCCACACATCAGTGGAGCCCCGCCAATCCCCGGACAAACCGATGGAATCTTCGAAGCGCTGCCACTGATTTTCGTCCAGCATCGTCCGGCAGCAGGCGGCGGCGATCTTGCGGAATTGGGGCATGGCCGGCAGATGGACCGGATAATTCTTTTTGCGGTCCACATCCTGATAGCGGTAACGCACCAGTTCCCAGCTGCGGCGGATGAAATCCGTCACATTTTTGCCGGTGCTGCAGTCACTGAAAACTTCCCGGTGAGCAACCGCATTGGGCAGATCTGCCGGCATCGATTTCCAGTTCCCTTCGATATGGAGGGATTCGGTAAAATGGAAAAAAGAGGGATCTTCCGCTACTTCCATAACCCACGGGGTCAGGAAGTTATCTTCACGGCGCACCGGATGACCCGCCATTTGCAAAAGATACGCTCCGCCGGAGGCATCCACAAACGCTCCCGCCGGGATCCGCATCCGTCCGGAGGAGTTGAAAACATCCACCGCCTTGACGGTGGAATCTTCGCACACTACTCCGGTTATCACTGTATCCAGCCAGAGATCCACCCCGGCTTCGGCGAGCATTTTATCCAGCGAGAGGGTGAACCCGGCCGGAGAGAAACAGCAGCGGTAACGATCACTGGCACTGCCGGTATATCCATCCTCCGGGCCGCCCCAATTGGGGTGTTGATCAAAGGGCCCGTAATTCGGACAGCGCTTGATCATCTCTTCGGAAATACCTTTGATGACTTGAGTGCCCCGGCCGTCGCACAACGGCAGATAAATGTAGATCAAGCCCGAGGTGGCCAATCCGCCGATCAAAGTCTGTTTTTCGATCAGCGCAGTTTTCATCCCCCGGCGGGCGGCGGCGATGGCGGCGGCGATCCCCGCCACCCCGGCACCGGCCACGACTACATCGTAGCGGGAAATTTGCTTATATTCTGTAAACATCTTGAAAATTCCTGTTTTTTATTCAAAAATCACCAGCGGCAGCACCGCATCGTCCCGGTTGTGGGCGATCCCGTTGGCCAGATCCAGGTGATAAGGCGCATTGACCTGGGTCTTTTTGTTGTTGTCAAAGACCACGAAGTCAAAGTAGAGCGTTTCGCCCGGGTTGGCGCCGATTTCGCTCCACGGCACTGCGATTTCGTAGAAAGTTTCATTGCCCTTGCGGGTAACTTTGGCATCCATCTGCGGCAGTTTGACCGGGCCGTACTGCACAAATTCAGTTTTGCCGTCGGGACGCAGCGCCGCACCGTAGTTTTTGGCCTGACGATAGACACTGCCCGGAGTATTCAGCGAGCGGGCTTCCGCCGGAGGAACCGGCTTGGTGGCCAGCACAAACTGCACGCAGTCGTCCCGCCAGAGATTCTGACCGCGGTAACGCTGCTGATGGATTGGGTCATCGACCTTCACCGCCAGATATACATTTTTCTGGTCATAAGCCAGATAATACTCTGCGGAAATATTGTGGCCGTTGGGATTCATCGGCGACTTGAAGTAAGAACGTTCCTGTTGGAGCGCTTCCCGGGGATAGACGTGATCCGGCACGATCAGTTTGCCCGTCGGAGTTTTGGGCAGCCACTTGCCGGAACCATCGAATACCGGAGTTTGGGCCAGTTTGCGGAATTTCACGGTCATATCGTAGATCGGAGCGTTAAAGGTTTTGCCTTCTGCTGTTACCGGGATATTCTTCATCCCCGGTTTGACATCAACCGGCAGCTGACCGATGGAACCGGGCAGTACTTTGAGCGTCTGTTTGCCGACTTTGAAGACTACACTGTCACTGCCGGTATTGGTGACGTAAAGCATCGCCTTGCCCGGAGCGGTAAGTTTGGCCGCGCCCTTGTAGACGGGACGGATGGCATCGAAGATCCTGCCGATGGCTTCAGAGGTTTTTTTCACCGGTTCATCCATAATTATATAGATCGGTTCGGTAGTCAAAGTAAGCTGTTTTTTGCCCGCCGGGATCGTGCTTTCGCGTCCGAACATACTCACCATCCGGGCGGGTTTGGCAAACTGCATATCCAGTTTGAATTCGTCTTTGACGGTCCACAAAGTCACCACCGTTTTGCCGTCGGGACGGCTGAAGACATAAGAGTAGATCAGCTTGTCGCCGGAAATGTGTTCGCTGTGGAATTTGACAAACGCCAGTTCCCGGGCCACCGTGGCATAAGCCGCCCCGCCGGGGAGGGGAACGTGGGTGAGCGGGCTTCCCTTCTTGTCGGTCTTGATGGGTTTCCAGGCAGTGGTCATACAGCGTTCCAGCGGGTCGACGAATTTTCCGCTGTAAGTCGTACCGATACGGAAGATCGCCACCGATTCCACCGGCGCGGATTTGCTGATAATGAGCGCCCGGGTGGTCAGCGCCGCCTGCAGCCGGGCCAAACCGGTATCAAAACGATCGCCGTAATAGATACAGTAGCCGGTTTCAGTATTGCGCACCATGGGGGATTTGCCCAGCGATTTGGCCAGCGCCGAAGCCTCCAGATAGAAGCTCCGCAGACTCATTTCCGGGATATTGCCCTGGCCGTTGGTAAGGTCCCAGTTGCCGAAATAAGCGTCGATATTGTAAATATCAAAGTCATCAACCAAGTCAGTCATCACCAATTTTTCGATGCTGTTGGTGTACATCTGGATATTGTTGCCGCCGGCGGAAATTTTCGCTTCGGGGTCAACACTGCGCACCGCCCGGGAAAAGATCCGGCTGATAAAAAGCTGATTGGCCATGGCTTCCACCCAGGTCCCCACGTGCTTGTGCTTGATGGTGGCGGCAGAAGGGATCTCCATGATCGTACCGTAACCCTTGACTTTTCCCTTGACCAGTTTGGCGGCTTCGACGGCCCAGTCTTCGAGCATCTTGAAGTGGCGCGGTTCGTACATCGGATAACCTTTTTGGAAGTTCTCCATATTGCAGGTTCTCCGGTTCACACCGCCCACGGCGAGGATGTAAACATCAAATTCCGAATCCAGAAAACCCTTGTAGTAACTGCCGAAACGCTGCCGGGCAGTGGCTTTGGAGTCCCCGGGGGAAGTCCAGCTCAAGGGCAGCACCACCGAACCCGCACCCAGATGACGGTAGCCGTCGATCATATACGGCACCAGCCCAAACTGATTGATCTGGAAGAAGGGGTCACGTTTTTTCATCAAGGGCACACTGACAAAGGCACCCTGCGCCATAGCGATCAATTTATCTTTGACGAAAACCGATACTTCGGCTACATAGTAGCCCCGGATCTGACCGGGGATCTCCACCGTTTCGCCGACTTTGTAGGCCTTGCGGGGGAGTTCGTAAACTTTTTCGCCCAGATCGTTGGTAACGATGATACTGTATTCCAGATCTTTCAGCGGCTTCAGATCCAGCTGGAACTTGACCGCCTGACCGGGTTCGGCAAACCCGAAGCTCTTGCCCAGGGGGTAGAAAGTCGGTTCCGGATAGCCTTTGACCAGACTTTCCCGGAAGTAACGTTTGGCCGGGGGCAGGGGTTTGGCGATGATCTCTTCGCCGACTTTGACGATTTTCACATCGGCAAAGTAACAGGTGCCTTTGGCATTGAAATCCAAGCGGATATTGAACTTGCCGGGATTTTTGAAGCGGCTGCTGTTGAAACGGTAGGTGTGGCGTTTCCAGTCAAACGTTCCAGTCAGACGGGCACCGCCGGGGTTGGGGGTGACCCGGGCCCAGACTTTGTTGGCATTGAGCACAATGCAAGCGCCGCTGTTGAAAGGCTTGCTGGCAACGATGTTTTCGCCCTTCACCATAAAAGTGAGTTCGTAAACCGAATTGGGCTCCAATTTGATCCCGCCCTGACCCAGCGAGGTTTCATCCTTGAGACAGACCGCTTTTTTGCCGTCAGCGGTGACATTTTTGGAGACTTCGGCATTAGGCGCAGTCTTCCACCAGAACTTCAAATCCTGCGTGAAATCGCCGTTTTTGACCAGATTCCCGGCCCAGATCAGGCTGGAAAGACACAAAAAGAGTATAGTAGATAAAAATTTCATTGATAATATCTCTTGAATCATTTATTTAGCAGCTTTGACCAGTTTGAGGTCGGCAAAGTAGCATTTGCCCTTGGCATTGATGGAGGGGCGGATGCTCAACGGCTGCTTTTTGAATTTACTGCTGTTGAAGCGGTAAGTGTGCTTTTTCCAGTCAAAAGTTCCGGTCATACGGGCGTTGCGGGGGGGGCCGGAGTGCTGCGGTCCCAAACTTTGCCGCTGTTCATAACCATACAGCCGCCGCTGTTGGTACGCTTGGTGGGGACGATGTTTTCGCCCTTGATCATATAGGTCAATTCATAATCAGTATCCGGTTCCAGTTTGACGGACTGAGCGATGGTGCTGTTGTTGGGCAGACAAACCGCTTTTTTCCCGTCCGGGGCAGTAACGGTGGCGGAAATCTGGATCTCCTTGTTGGAGACGTTCCAGAATTTCAGCCCTTGAGCGAAATCGCCATTTTTGATCAGGTTTTCAGCGAACTTACTGCGCAGAGCATTACTCAAAAATGATAGCAAATAATTTCATAATTCAATTATCCTTAAAAGTTATATATGTTTCCGGCAAATATGTGATCACTCGGCGGTCTGGGTGTACGCTTGGCCGTTATAAGCATAACTCCACTTGCCGCGGAGCCACAGAAAGTCACCCAGTCCTTCAGGATTTGTGTTATCTACGTGGCCGTCGGCATAAATCAGATTGCAGGTGCGGGAGTGACGCATATCGACATAAGCCTGATAACCCACGTTGTCAAATCGGTGAAATTGGTCGCTCATACCATTTTTTCGCAATGTATCACCGCCGAAAATAAATGCCGAGGGATCACTGTTGGCAGGTAATGTTTTATTCCCGGTGGAACTGGTAAGGCAGAATTGTCCGCCCCCTATTTGTATGAACCACGGTACGTCGGCTCTTCCGCCTACTCTGAACCCGTAGGTCAGAGTGCGGGTGGCATTGCTGTTGGGATAGCTGGGGGCGCTGGGGCAGTAAAGGATCGCAGGGTTTTCCACATAGCCGAGATCTTCGAGAAGTTGTCCCCAGTGTTTGTCCTGGTAAATAAGTACATTATCTCCGGTGGTTTTGCATGCGCAGAAGGTCCAGCCGTCATTGTCATTGGCATACATTGTAACATACAAACCGATCTGTTTGAGGTTGGCTACGCAGTTGGAACTGCGGGCGCGTTCACGGGCGGCGCTCAAGGCGGGCAGCAGCATCGCCGCCAGAATGGCGATGATGGCGATGACCACCAGAAGCTCGATCAAGGTAAAATGCAGTTTGGATCTTTTCATGATTTCTCCTTTTACTTTGGTTGTTAATGTTTTTTTGCTCTATTATTTAACTTGTTTGTTTTTAATCTGTTATAATGCTTTGTTACCTAAAAATAATTTTCAATCAACAATATCTGTTATTTCGCAGAAATCATTACTCTTTCTCAAAAAATGGAGTTATATAGATATAATTGAGGGCAGTTTTGCGCCCCGGTTTAACGTCTTTATCGGTAAAACTGATCACCGGATCATCTTTGAGGGCCTTGAACACCCGGCAATCCAGATTTACTTTGCCCAGATTTCTTTTGTCGTTCTTGCGGAAAGGTCCCTTCGCCCGGTACTTGACCGTTTCCTCCGGTATAAATTCAGCGCCGTCGATTTCACAATCGATGGAAAGTTCGCCGGGTTTGCCGTTGCGTTGCATCATCACATCTTCCGCATCACAGGTAATATACTGCAATTTGTAATATTTGCCTTTTTTGATGCCCTTCATCTGCTGTGAGATCACATTGGGTTTATCGCCCCGTTCCAGCACCGCATAATAGTCGCCGATACCGTTGGGTGCCGACCAGCGTTTCTGCATCACCCGGCCATAAGTCGGAGTGTGACCGGGCTTGACGGTGCCGGAAACTTCCCAGCCGTCCAGACCTTTCTCAAAGTCGGCATTTTGCACAAAATTCACGTTGTAGGTAAAACCGTATTTGGTGGACAGACGTTCAGTCTTTCCCTCCACCAGATAGTGACGGAAAAGCCGCCCGGTCCAGCGGACCATTTCGTTGTCAGAGTAGCTGCTGCCCCAGTTGCCGGCCATTGCCAAACCTTCCAATGCCGGATCGTTGGCGATCAAATGAAACTGCATATCCAGATAGTATTTCAAATCCACATTGGTCAGATATGCCGCCGTCAGCGTGGAGGGCACATTGCTGTTGATAAAATACATACACAGATTTTTGGTCACGCCCGGGAAGACCGCATCCAGCGATTTGGTTATTTCCACGATCTTGTCCTTGATGTAGGCTTCGGCGGCCGCTTCGGTCTCCACCGGCTGACAGTAAGCTTCATATTTGATGATACCGTCCCCGTGTCCGGAGTTGACGGCGTTGGAGATAAATTCCGTGGAGATCCCACCGTTAGCCAGTTTCCCGTACAAGCAGTAAAAGAAACGATAACCTTCCGGCCGTTTGATACGGTCGTGGGCCTCGTTGTAGCGGGCCAGCAAAGTCAAATCCGTCGCCGGAAATTCGTCGAAAGTGATCCCGATATATCTGGGATCGTTCAATGCTTTGTTGCTGTTCACGCCATCGATCATCGCCTGACTGGTGGGATATTTGGCAATATGATTGCTGTGATGACGCTGAAGATTGGTGGCATTAATGAGCTTCCACTCTTCATCCGTCAAATACCCCATATCCGATTGAGTATAGCTGTTGACGTAAGGCAAAAGATATTTGGAAACAAGTTTGTAATTATTTTGGGGCGCAGCCTTCAGATAGGGGCCGACCGCCAATTGATAGGTGTAGATTTCCGGAATGGTCCGGATCGTCACCTTGCCCGCCGCCCCTTTGAGGGTGATTTGATTCCGCCCCCGGCGCAAATAAGCGTGTCCGGCGCCCCGGATGGGTTTGGCCTTGCCGGCGGCACTGAATTCCAGCACCGCATCAGCT
>JAZTWG010000029.1:0-4483 GCA_045635745.1 Victivallaceae bacterium | reverse complement strand
CCGGATGAAGAAGTTCAAAAAATTGCCGGCAAAAATTTGCTGAATTTGCTGAAAGGAAGTGAATTATGACAATATGGCAACAGGAGACTCTTGCCCGGCTTTTCTGGCTCTCCGGCAAATCGCCCATTCCGATTTACGATATGCACGGCCATATGGGTGACAGTCAGGGGATTTATCACAAACGCTGCCAGGCGGATGAAATGGTTAAACATTTGCAGCGCATCGGAGTTACACGACTGGTATTTTCGCATATGGATGCTCTGGCAGGAATAATGCGCAACTCGGAGGTATTGGAAATCTGTAAGCGCTATCCTAAAATATTGCGGATGTATCTGGCGATCAATCCCCACCACCCTGAATATATCAAAGAAGATTTGGCAAACTTCAAAAAATTTCAACCGTATGCTGTTGGACTTAAATTATTACCCGCCTACCACAAAGTCGCGGTCACAGCTCCGGCTTATGAATATGCCTTGAAGTTTGCCGATGAACACGCCTTGCCGGTATTGATCCACACTTGGGGGAACATTCCGGAAAATAACGGCAAAGTGCTGCTGGAAGCAGTTCAGAAATATTCCCGCTTGAAATTCTTTCTGGCACACTGTATTTACGGCGAATGGGATTATGCCGAACGCTGTGTAAAAGAATCCAACGGCAATGTGTGGCTGGAACTCACCGCAATTCCCGGTGTGCGCGGTCTTGTGGAAAATCTGGTCAATCGGGTCGGCAGCAAACGTTTGCTTTTCGGAACAGATATGCCGTGGTTTGATGAATATCAGGCGGTGGGCGGCATATTATCAGCCCGGATAACCGATGAAGATCGGCACAATATATTGTATCGTAATGTTGAAAACATTTTAGGCAAACATTTTTAATATCAGGAGGCATAATAAATCATAAAATTTTTTCAGGGTATTGAGTTCCAGAATAAATCGTATGTAAAAACAGGAGTATGAAAGATGAGAAATAACAGTAAAAATTTTACGCTTATTGAACTGTTGGTCGTGATTGCCATTATCGCAATTCTGGCGGCAATGCTGTTGCCTGCTTTGAGTGCAGCGCGCGAAAGAGCCCGCTCCGGAAGCTGCTTGAGCAATCTTAAGCAGTTCGCGTTGGAGTGGAATATGTATACAGACGCCAATCACGACTACTATCTGAGCAGCAAAGGTCAGGACAAACGTGTATGGGTCGACAACTTGAGCCGATATGCTTTGTTCGGCGATATGGTAGATACGGGAAAAAAGATTGATAATAAGTCCGTTATGAGTTATCCGTTTTTGCTTTGTCCTTCGGATGCCGATGCCGGTTTTTCTTATGTTTATTTTCCGGTCGCGACCAGTTATGGCTATAATCAGCATATCAACAGCGAAGGCGTTCTGCCGTGGAGCGGCTTCAACAAAGCCGGGTACACCCTGCAACGCAGCCGTTCCTCCAACAATCCGGATCCGGCGAAATCTCTGATAATGGCTGATCATTGGCGGGCTGGTATAAATACAAACGGGTCCCGAAAATCCAGTACTATGCTTCAGGGCTATGCGGCAGATGATGGTACCGAAGCCACCAATGTGGGGAATAAAGGAGCTCACGGCAAAGGCTGCAATCAGTTGTTTTTTGACGGTCATGCTGAATGGAAAGCTACGATCGGGGTCAACAGCGCCATATATAACTTTATCGATGCCTGGGATTGCACAGACGGCGATTATGTGGAAATGCCGCAATAACAGTTGTTAAAAAGATTCAACTCTATTTTCAAGGGATAAATGTTTATGATAAAAAATTTTTTTCTGGGAGCATTACTCTCCGGCTGCATATCTGTTTTTGCCGCCGAGATACACCCTGACTGGCTGATTGTTCTGACTGATCAAGCTGATGCTTCAGTGCGTTATTCCGGCAAGATATTGTCAGAACAACTGGGTAAATCTTTTGGCAAAACGCCGCAAGTTATCAATGAAAAGGCGTGGGACGGCAAAACTCCGGCAATTTTCCTGGGCTGGTCGTCAAGCCGCAACTCCCTGCAAACAGCTTCCGGCCGGAAGTGGGCAAAAGAAGAGTGGAACATCCGAGAAGTAACCCCGCAGCTGGTACAAATATCCGGTTCCAGCCAGCGAGGCGTCTTTTACGGAACATTGGAGTTTCTGGAACGCTTCGCCGGCTATCGGGCGTATGCAGTGGATCTGGAATATATTGACAGCAAAAAGTCACTTACTCTCCCGGAAAAATTGAATTTGACCGGCAAACCCTTTTTCCCCTTCCGCAGCAGTTCATTTGGAGTTTATTCAAACAATCCCTTCTGGAGCCATAACCGTACTTACATTCTGCCGCAGGCTGATTTCGGCTGGTACACGATTGCCGGAACCCCACGCAATGTGCATACATTTTATTTTTACAGCAAAGATTTTGACCGGGATGAATATTTTTCACTCAGCGAACAGGGTGTACGGCAAAAAGCTGTTGGAGCGCATGGTCCCGGGCAGATATGTATGTCCAATCCCGGCGCACGGCAGGCGGTCTTAAAAAAGCTTTTAACTGTTATTGCCGAAGAACGGGCCGGGATCGACAAGACACGCCCCGGCACCGATTATCCTGCAATTTATGCACTTTCTGTTAATGATACCCCGGCGTATTGCCATTGTAGCGGCTGCAAAGCACTCTATAAAAAATACGGTGCGATTTCAGGTGCACAACTTGAATTTCTTAATGCCATAGCCGAAGAAGTGGTAAAGGTCTATCCGGATGTCTATGTACTTGGCGAAGCTTATGAGCATTTTGCGGAACCGCCGAAAAACATCAAAGCTCATAACAATGTAATAATCCGTATCGCCCAGTTGGGTAAAGAATTTTCTATGGTAGGTAATCGCGATTGCCTGCTGCCGCTGACACATCCAGCCAATAAACTGCCGTTTGAACAGATCCAAAACTGGCTGCCGGTTGCCAAAAAACTGGCAGTATGGGAATATGGCAAGATTTATGTTGAAGCACTTTCGCTGCCGCATACCACAGTACGCGCTCACGCATCAAATCTAAAATATTTTGCAAAAAATGGAGTCATCAGTGCATATCTTGAAGCTGAATTTACCGAAGGCGGCCATATAGCAATGATAAACTTCCTTGATCTGGAGCACTATGTGAATATGCGTATGCAAATCGATCCGGAACAGGATGTTGAACTTTTGATTGAAGATTTTATGCATAAATATTATGGTCCGGCCGCCAAACATATGAGCCTGCTTTTAAGTTATCTTGAAAAGCGTATGGCAGAAGATCCGATGGGTATTTCCGGAGCAAGTTTCAAAAACCGCAAATATCTGGATAAGGCCTTGATTATGACCGCCCATAAATTCCTGACAGATGCGGAAAATGCGGTAAAAAACAATCCTGTGTATCTGGCACGGGTGCGGCAGGAACGTTTGCCGTTTGATTCGCTGATTATCAACCAAACTGACCTCAAACTCTTGAAAGATCAGGGTGGTCCGCTCAATCGGGCAATGATTGTCAAACGCTGGAAAACTGCGGCGGATGCAGCAGTAATGAAATATTGTTTTGATAAATATTACCGCCCGGGCCTGACCCGCTCCGCACTTTTGAAAAAGAATCAAACCCGCTACGAAGAATACCTTACACCGATAAAACTACCGGAATTTCTTAAAAATGTACCGATTACAGTCGATTGTACGACCCGGGACTTCAATACTCAGGGAGTGCGGTTCACTGTAGTTGCCGATGCCGATGCCGCCGGCGGAAGTACCGCCAAATATGACAAAGATCATAAACAGCCTTTTGAACTCGGCCTTTATGACAATAAAACGCGTAAAACAATTTCCCGCCAAGTATTTTCTTTGCCGCCGCAGGATGAAAAATATCATTGGTGCAAGTTTTCCAATGTATTAATTACCCCCACTTTGCGGATGTGGGGGCATTACACCTGGTCTTTGTCGCCTATATTTTTGCAGAGATTCTATGATCCGCGCAATCCGCTGCAGCGGTATGATATTTATATATCCTACAAGCTTGAAGGCCCGGCGTATGTCAAAAACTCGACCAAAGCTAATGCCTGTTATATGGATCGCATTATCATCACTCCTGCCAATGCAAAAATAAAGATACCTCAAAGCAATGCTCAAGTTATTGAGCCGCCGGAGTTCTTGCGTCATAAACTTGCGATTGCGGATTACACTGTTGCCAACTTCAAATCACAGCACAAACTCTGCAAAGTTGTCGCCGATAAAGATGCAGTTACCGGCAAGGCAGTTTGTTATGACGGCAAAAATCACGAAAAGCCTTTTGAATTGGGTGTATATGACAACAAGATCCGCAAAACCTTGCAGCGACTGACCATCAGCGATCCGCCGCAGGATGAAAAGTATCATTGGTATAAGCTCAGCAATATCAAACTGGGCCCCAAAGTCCGTATGTGGGGACACAGTCACTGGTATCTGACTCCGATCATGCTGAGTGAGGCTTATGATGCCAAGGCCCCCAACCG
>JAZTWG010000028.1:0-6457 GCA_045635745.1 Victivallaceae bacterium | reverse complement strand
ACCAAAACTGTTGCAACCGAAGATGTGGTATCCAGCGCATGGAATAAAGATGGTGTGTTGGCGATCATGCTTATCAATCACACATCCGAACTCAAAAGCAATGAACTGCTCTACAAATTACCTGCCAACCGCAACAATGTTCTGATCTGGAATTCGCACTCCGACCGGGTAGTTGCCGCCAGTACCGGCAGTGATCTGCGTCTGCCGATAAGCATGGAACCGCGCAGTATGATGCTGGTAATTTGTGCGCCGGAAAAATACGATCCGGCAGCAATCAAAGTCAATATGGAAAAACATTTTGCAGTTATCCGCCGCGCCCCGCAGACGCCCGACCCGTTTGTAATAAAAGCCAATGCCATGCGCGACCGCAATGCCGGTAAAGCAAGCGATCTGCATCATGCCCGCGATGTTGCCGAAGTTGTCGGCGGCCGCCGCGATGAACCCCGCAACCAGATCAACTGGATACGCGATGCAGTAGTCAGTGTCGGCACGGTGGACTTTGCCAACGGCGACGGCAAGGTCATGCAAGCGGCATTTGCCGCCCCGCCGCGGTGCGGATTCGGAACAGTAAGTTTTTACATCGACAATCTGGAATCAGCCAATAAGATTGCTGAATTCAGCTTTGACGGGGTGAATTTTTCGACCCGGGATTGGAATACTTTTGCCATACGCGAAACTGGATTGATGCGTAAAGTACAAGGTTCACACCGGGTATTTATCAAGCTGGAAGGCAACAGCTTCTGCAACTTGCAAAGCTGGCAGGTCAAATAAGGAAGGGTTTACTGGCTCATGAAGACAATTTTTTCAGCAACAGTTATTTCTGCATTGCTTTTATTGACAGGTGTGCTGTCTGCCGCCCCGATGGCTGCATACAACGCCAAGTGCGACTGGTATGATGTAAAAACTGAATACTACCGTTGTACTTTCTATAACTGCTGTATGTACCCGGTCTGGTTCACCAGTGCCGATGGCAAAGTGGAATTTCCCCGCGGCTTTATGCTGGACTGGATCAAAAAAGCCGATGCGCCGGATACTGAACTGCACTATCTGCGCTACGATCACCATGCCGAAGTAAAAGTGATCGAAAACAGCGATAATACTCTGATCGTGGAGTGCACCGGCAAATTCTGCAAAGGCATCTACCGCTTTCCGGGGGTGACGGCGCGTTACCGCTGGACGTTACAGAAAAACTCGCCGGTGATAACTCTGAATGCAAGCATAAGTTTTGATGAAAATGCTCCGCGTCAGCCCTGTCTTACCATGTTCGGCTGCATGGCATTTGAAAATGTACCGTTTGACAAGGTACAACTCGGCAAGAATGCGCCTCAGGAATTCCGGACAGTCGGAACTCAAGCCAGATCGTTTGTTGCCCCGGACGGCATTATGCTGATAATGAAAAACAATATGGTTTTCGGCGTGAACGGTCCTGCTGTGGCGTTCAACAACAATCTGCACCGGTTTTACACCTATGTATCAAAAGATGTTGCAATAAAAAACCGTCGCTGGAACGGTCAGCAGCCTTTGCAGTTTGAAATGCAATTCAAGGTCGAAGGGAGGCTTGATCAAGCGGCGCGCGATTGAATTTGCGGTATTCCCTGGGCGAACAGTTGAAGCGGCTGCGGAAGAGCTTGGCAAAGTAGTTGCTGTCGGTGAAGCCCATTTGCAAAGCCACTTCGTTGATCGGAAGCGTTTTTTCTTCCAGCAGCAGACTGGCAGCCCGGGCTAATCGCATGGTCAACTGATACTCCAAAGCCGACATGCCGGTGGTTTGTTTGAAACGACGGAAAAGAGTGCTTTCGGAAAGACCGAGTTTTTTGCAGAGCTGAGTTACCGAAAGCGTGCGTTCAGGGTGTTGGTTGATATATTCGATCACCTGCCGGATCTTGTGGTGGATGTCGTCGGCATCCTTTTCCGGAGCGTCGTAATGGCGCAAAAGCAGTGTAAGGTATTGCAGGAAACTGCCGAAACAGTTGAGACTCCAGCCCAGTTTCTGCTCCTGGATCTCCTGATTGCAATGGTCAAGCAGTTCGATCGCCTGCTGAAAATCGTCGCCGGTCAGTTTGACCGATGGAAAAGCTCCGGCGCGGGTATGGACTTTGCTGTCGCCCAGGAAGAGTGCGGCAAAAGCCGGATGATGATAAATTTCGCCAAGCGGCAAGGGTATATTGCGGATACGGATCATGCAGTTGTGCAGAACCATATTGCTGGATTCACTGTAAGCGTGGCTTTCGCCTTCCGGAATGATCAGTACCGTGCCGGCTTCTACCGTTTCGGCGCCGAAACGGGTGTGGTGTACGCCGCTGCCGGATACGATCAGCACGATTTCATCGAACTCATGTTTGTGTTCGCTGACAAAAGGCGCCTGCAGTCTGCCGTTGAACATGATCGGCAGCGAAGCGTAAACAAAACGGGTGGCAAGTTCAACCGGGTCTATATTGCGCATAATTTTTAGTTCTTTATTAGATTTTTTGAAAGTAATATACTATATTTTAACATAAACATGCAAATTTTGCAATAAAAATACTGAAAATATAAGATTTTTTATGAAAGATGTTTTGTGGATCGGGTTGATGCCCCCCGGCAAAGGTGCGCCGTACTTGCGCAAGTCGTTTGCAATAGAACAACTGCCGCGTCAGGTCAAATGCCGTGTTTCCGGACTGGGTTTTTACGAATTATATCTGAATGGGCAGCGTGTAGGTGATGGTCGCCTCGACCCGCTGTTCACCCGGTATGATGTACGCACCTGTTACCGGGAATTTGATGTAACAGATTACCTGCACAGTGGAGAAAATATCTGCGAAATACATCTCGGATACGGCTGGTATGCCGGGAACTACTCCGATGTATACGGCTCCAACTTCGCCAGCTACCGGCATATCTGCAAAGCAGCGTTAAGACTGTTTGCAGGAAAAACCACTTTGCTGGAAACATCGGAAAACTGGGAAGCTGCATCCGGTCCGGTACTGCACGATTCGCCCCGCTCCGGCGAAACATTTGACGCACGCATACTGGATGATCTCCAATGGGTTCCGGCATCGCGGCTGATGCCGCCGGGCGGCAAACTCTGTTTGCAGAGCAGCGCCCCAATTACAATACAAAACGTAATAGAACCAGTTGCAGTCATGCCGGAAAAAAACGGCACTGTCTGTTATGATTTCGGAGTCAATCTCACCGGAACAATAAAACTTGCCGTTAAAGGCAAATCCGGCAGTCAGGTAATATTGCGCTACGGCGAATTGTTCGATAAGGAAAACGGCTTTTCGCAAAACAACATCAACTGGTATGTTGACAAAGAAAATTTTCAGACCGACCGTTACATATTGCGCGGCGATGAACACGGTGAGTGTTATACACCGTCTTTCAGCTATCACGGCTTCCGCTATGCGCAAGTTACTGTGGAAGGCGCTGCAGAAATCATCTCCCTGCAGGCATTGAGCTTGCGCAGCAATTTCCCGCGGCGCGGAAATCTGAACAGTTCCAACAGCGATTTTAACCACTTGCTGGAAATCACCGAACGCAGCCTGACCAGTAATTTTACAGGCTTTCCCAGCGACTGCCCACACCGCGAAAAAAACGGCTGGCTGGCAGATGCCCACCTGGCTGCCGACAGTATGCTTGCCTGGTACGATGCAGTACAGCATTACGCCGATTTTGTCGATATGATCTTTGACTATCAGCGCCCCAGCGGGCAATTGCCGGGCATGGTTCCCGGCAGCGGTTTCGGCTGGCACTGGGATTTCGGTCCGGTATGGAGCGTTGCGCCGATACTGCTGGCACACAAGTGCTACATGTACAACGGAAGTTTGCAAATTATCAAAAAACATTTCAGCAAGATGGCAAGATATCTGGAGTTCTGCCTGCCGCTGCAGCGGAACGGCTTTATAGATATCGGACCGGCAGAGTGGAAACTGCCCGACAGCAATACAATCATACCGCCGGGTCTGGTCGATACAGCCCTGATTTGCCGCTGTGCAGAAATCATGGCGCAATTTGCCGGACTGCTGAATAAAACCGCTCAACAGCAATACTATACCGATCTGGCAGAAAAACTGTGCGGCAAATTAAATCCTGCCGATGCGCAACACCCGTCGGAACTTGGTTTGCTGCTGGCTTGCGGATTCGGTTCACAACAGGATGCCGACCAACTGGATTCACTCATCCGCAACGACTTTTACCGTGCCAATTTCGGTATTGTCGGAGCCAAATACGTTCCGCGGGCGCTCGCTGAATACGGCTATATCAATACAGCATTCCGGATGTTTACCCAACACCAATACCCCGGATGGCAGTGGATGCTTGACCACGGAGCGACTACTTTGTGGGAAAATTGGCAGGGCAATGAATCGCAGAATCACCCGATGCTTGGCGACGTTGCGGCATGGGCAGTGCGCTATCTGGCAGGTATCAAGCCGCAGGAGGCAGCATTCCGGAAATTTGAATTTGCCCCGCAAATACCCGATGATCTGGACAGTTTCAGCTGGGAACACCAGCTGCCCGGCGGAGTATTGAAATCCAGCTGGCGCAAGCTTTCCGGCGGAAAGGTTGAATATCAGCTTATGATCCCGGCAGAAAACTTTCCGGCAACTGCCGCAAAGCGTTATGCTCTGTTCCCAATAAGGGTCGGTACTTGAGGAGGGGGAAAAGACCTTTTGAGATGGTTTGCTTAAAGTCAAGCCGATTTTGAAATATTTTGGTAATTTTTATCAAATTCTTTATCGGCTATGACCATTCCCCGAAGAATTAATAACATCTTTCTCATCACAGCACATCGAGCCTGCATTCTGGTATTTCCTTTGGCAAGCAGCCTGTCATACAAATCCTGTAATGCCGGAATCCGTGGCAATGCTGTTTTTGAACACATATAAAGGAAGCGTCTCACCAAGGGGCTTCCTTTTTTACTTAAATGGGTTGAATTGACGCTTGTTCCTGATTGTTTTCTTACCGGATTTAATCCACTCATTGCAGTTATTTTACGTCTGGTTGCGTAATCTTTCAGAGATCCCGACTCGCTCAATAAAGTTACTGCTGTAGCCTGACCGATACCAGGCATAGAAGTCATAATATCAACCTCGTGTTTGATTTCCGGCGTTGCTGAAACAACCTTATCAATCTCCCGATCCAATCCTGCGATCTCTTTATCTATGGACTTGATAACATTGCTGCACATTCTTTTGGGCAAACTACCAATGACATTGTCGTGATAATTTCCCATAGCCGTTCTCTGATCTTTCAAAAAAATTCTGGCTCGGGAATAAGAACGCAGATTCTCCATTTCCGGGGATATTTTCTTTTTAGCAGCCGGAGTACGCTCTTTACCGTATCTTGCAATAACCTGAGCATCACTTTTATCGGTTTTGTTTTTGATATTCAAAGAGATGCAAAAAGCTTTTATAGGCTCAGGATTGGCAATAATGATATTACTGTAAGGAGACAAGCCAAGAATCATTTTTTCTAATTTGGTTGAATAAATTCCTGTGGACTCCATTACAATGTTCAAAGGAAGATCATCAAAAGTATCGTCTGAATACTCTGCGAAAAAGTCATTTTGTTGAGCTTGCACCCAACTCAAAAAACTTTTAACACCAGCATGGGTGAACTTGAATTCGCGTTGAGGAAGATCAACCACGGATAACGCAGATTGATCAGTGAACAACATCGGAAAATCCAAGGCCGCGTGAAATGATTTTGAGCCAACATCAATGCCAACCCATAATTTTTGATTAGATGCTTGCATTTTACATCTCCCTGATGTATATTGGTTGTGTGCCTCACTGGTCATCCTTGTAACTATACGAACTTTATGTTCAAGATGGTATTTACGACCTTGGTGAAGAGCACGGTAACGGAAGATACGCATAACCTAAAAAACGATCTTAAAGATCAGGAAAGGATCAGATGCTGTGTCTTCCGTGTGTTTTTTCGTGATCAACCGAAATAACACACCTGTTACCGTAGCATAACTTTTTAATTTGTCAAGCAGCTGCTCTTCTCCTTTGGCTCCGACGAGTGGCAATCCCATTCTCGCCAAAGGGAGCAGCTGCGATGACAGATAATAATATACAAGGAAAGGTCCTTTTCCCCCTCCTCAACTTGTCACGGCGTAACCCGCAGGGTGAAGACGGAACTCCACCCCTTTTTTCCAAACCTTTTCCCGGCATTTATCTATTTGCTCAGCAAATAGATAAATACCATTCAAGTTTTAAAAAAGTTCCAATACAAAAGTTGATCATAAAGATTTTTACTGACCTACCCGTATTGGGAACAGAGCCTTTATCTTTCACTCTTACACAAAAAAAATCCGCCGGATTTCCGGCGGATTTTTCTATTTTTAATCGAGCTTTTCAGCTGATCATTTGCCATAGCGGGCAACGCTGCCGAGCATTTCTTCGATGCGGAGCAGCTGGTTGTACTTGGCAATACGGTCGGTACGGCTCAAAGAACCAGTCTTGATCTGACC
>JAZTWG010000027.1:0-50208 GCA_045635745.1 Victivallaceae bacterium | reverse complement strand
ACAGCTCACACGGTGATTGAACTGATCTTTGGCGCTGCCGGATTTACGCGCCATAATCCGGGAATCGCCCACGATCAAAGCGTAATCGGCAGGAAAATCCACCTTGGCTTCCACGCGAAAATCAAAAAATCCCACTTTCACAACTTTGTTGCATGCCCCGAGCTTTACCGCCGCATGATCAGCCGCACCGCCGCGGGTGCCGACAAACCACTCGCCCTCGCCGCACAGAGTCACCAGTTTATCCGGTTCCAGATCCAGTCGGTTGGCGCCAACCACCGCTTCGGCGGCGCCGACCACCAGCGTAGAAGATGAACTCAAGCCCGCCGCCATGGGTACATTGCCGGAAACGATCATATCCATGCCGTGGAGTTTTTTATCGTCAAAGTGCTTCTGGAAACGCAAAAATACCGCTTTTATATAGTCCGCCCAGTTCACTCCATACTGCTTGAGCAAGCGGGCAAGTTTTTTGCTGCCTACGAGCTGCTGCCAGTCATCCCACGGCAGATCGCGCACCAGTTCGCCGATGGAAAATTCTGCCGGAGCAAATTCCTCATCCAGATTCTGCAGAGTCACTTTATCGTCATTGCGCCGCCGGGCCGCGATCAATGTTTCGTAGCCTATGGTCATAAGGTTGCAGTTGCCGCCCTGATGATCCACATGCCGCCCCATAATATTCACTCTGCCAGGCGAACGGATCAGGCTCACCGGAGTACTGCCGTGCCAGCATCCGGCAGCTTTTTCAAGCAGTTTTTTCATGGCATCTTTGCGCTGCTCAACAAAACTTGTATCGCCGTTGTAAAGCGCCAGCAAAGCCTGATCCAGCGCGTTGGTATCGGGCGAGTTTATGCTTGCCAGCCATTCGTCGAGCCGGTGATAAATGCGTTTATCCGGTTCTGTTGCGGCAATCAGGCCTTCGCGGCGGCGCAGAAACTCCGCGGCTTCCAGAAATTCGGCTGGATTGTTGAATCCGATCACCTGCGATTTATCTGTTACTGCCAGCAAAGCTTTTTCCGGCACCGGATTCATCTCTTGAGCCAGTTCGCTCAACGCTGCTTCGCGCTGAATGCCGGCAGTCTTCTGCCGCAATTTCTGCAATCCTTCCCGGATATGGTCAAGTCGGCCGAGCGTGATTGAAAGATCCTGAAGTGTTGCGCCCTGTTCATCCACCAGTTTCAGCCCGGCCAGCGGAAAATCGTTTCTGCAGTAAAAATCCAGAAAATCGTGTAAAAGTTCCGGCGAAATTATGCGGTGTCCGGGCACCGTAAGGATCAAAGTATCCGGCGCCATATTTTCCGGCAGAGACTCCAGCGCGCAGTAAAGCGCATCAGCCGGCCCCAGCTGACGGCTCTGAAATGCGTAACCGAGATTTCTGACTTTGCCATCCAGACACTTGAGCACTTCAGAAGCACAGGCGCCGATAACGGCGGTATGTGAATTTATTCCGGCATCCTCCAACGCTTGCGCCACCCGGCAGATCACCGGTTTACCCAACAGCTCCAGACACACCTTATTGGTGTGTGCCGAGTTCATCCGCCGGCTCAAACCGGCAGCGAGGATCACCGAATGTATCTTGGATGTGTTCATGCCAGAGCCAATGTAATCTGATTATTCTTCGGGGAAAAGATCCCGGCTGTCTTCGCGGCTGCCGCCATTGAAGAAGCGGTAATTATCGTTGGCATATTTTACGATCTGTTTGGCCCGGGCGCCATCCACATCCAGCGGCAGTTCCACCCATTTTTCGGTGCCTTCGGTAACGGTCAGACTTTTGAATTCGCCAAAATAGATACCGTCGAGCATGATCGCCACCGGCTCATTGCGGGCAAGCACAGACATCTGCATCCACATCATCCGGCCTTTCTGGTCAGGACGCAGAAAAAGCCGGTAAAACCCCGGTCGGCCGGGTACGGGCTTGGCTGCAATATCGACTATGTAGTGCGATGACATGATCGGATAACGCTCCACCACCCGCCGCTGGCTGTGCGGCATGATCAGAGTCATTTCGCTTTTCAAATTGCCGCGCGGATAATTCACTTCGCGGTGAAATGAGAGCATAAACAATGCTTCTTTGGGCACATCAAGCCCTAATATACGTTCCATTTCTTCCACCGAACAGCCGCAGAAAGTGGTCATGAAAGCGGCACCGGCAAGCATCAGAAGATTTTTCAGATTTTTTTTCATAGATCATCCTTGCAAACATTTATACCCCGGCAGCACAAAATATTCTGTTTTTCCCTTTTCCGCCGCCGATATTCTCAATATACACGCTTTGCATACAAAAAACAACCCGCAAGTGCAATTATTGCATAAAAAAATTCTCAAAGGCACCTTTACAGCATTTGCAAAGGTCGGCATATGGCATTATATTGCCTGTGTGTATAAATCAGGATTTTGTGTCAATCACAATTACGGAGATAAGACAATATGAAAATCACGCAATTGTCACTTTTTGTGGAAAACCGTCCCGGCGCATTGAACGATGTGTGCCGCACGCTCAAAGAACATAATATAAATATCAGTACGCTTTCGCTGGCCGACACCCAGTCGTTCGGGATTCTGCGCTTGCTGGTCAAAGAACATGAACGCGCCAAAACGGTGCTTGAGCAATGCGGTTTTGTGGTCAAAACCACCGAAGTGCTGGCAATTCCGGTAGCCAACTGCCCCGGCGGTCTGGCCCAGCTGCTCGATACGCTCAAGGATTGTCAGGTGGAATATATGTACGCCTTTGCCTCCGAGGTAAATGAACGGGCTGTTATGGTGTTCCGCTTTGCCGATCCGGATCAGGCGCTGGAAGTGCTCAAAGCCGCCCACAGCGATATCGTCCGCGAAGCAGAACTTTACACTTTTGCCTGAAAGACCGGGGAGTAAAAAACATGTACGAATTGGAAATAACCAAACAGTTTTCCGGAGCTCACAGCCTGACCAATTATCCCGGCGACTGCCGCAAACTTCACGGTCACAACTGGCAGGTAACAGTTTATCTGCAGGCCGTCGAGCTCGATGAAATCGGCATTGCACTGGATTTCAAGATTCTGAAAAAGGAACTCAACGAAGTTATCGACCGCTTTGATCACGTTTATCTCAATGATCTGCCGGAGTTTGCCAAGTGCAATCCAACCAGCGAAAATATTGCCCGGATAATCTATACGGAGCTGGCAAAACGGCTCAACGATGACCGGATCAGGATCACCAAAGTAAGCGTGGAAGAGTCGCCCGGCAGCCGCGCAAGTTATTTTGAATAAGCGGTTTGCAGGATCATGGCATTGGAAGATAAATTTCTGAAAGTTGTCGAAACTTTCTCCAGTATCCAGGGCGAATCCACCCACGCGGGAAAGCCCTGTTTTTTTATCCGTCTCGCCGGCTGCAATCTGGCCTGCCAATACTGCGATACGGAATATGCTCAAGCTGAAGATTGCGGCGAGGAGTGTTCGCTCCGCACGCTGGTCGATCAGGTACTTGCCAGCGGCATAAAAACCGTGGAAATAACCGGCGGCGAACCCGCTTTGCAGGCAAATACGCCGCTGCTGGCACAAGTATTACTGGAAAACGAACTGGAAGTACTTATGGAAACCAACGGCTCAGTACGGCTGGATAACTTTCCTCACCGGCTCAAGCGGATAATCGATGTAAAACTGCCCTCCAGCGGCATGCACGAAGCCAACGATCCGGTAAACTACCAGTATCTGCACGCCGGCGATGAACTGAAATTCGTTACCGGCAGCCGTGCCGATTTTGAATACGCTCTGGCATGGATCGACCGCTGGCAGCTGGATAAAAAAGATATTCCGCTGATTTTCAGCCCGGTATTCGGCGCTATTGAACCGGCAGCGCTGGTACAGCTGCTGCTGGAAAATCCGCGCAGCAATATGCGTATGCAGCTGCAGATGCACAAATTCATCTGGCCGCCGGATCAGCGCGGAGTTTGAAAAACTCCGCCGCCGCAGAATTATTCACCAAAGAGTTTTTTATCAAGAAATTTGCCGACTTCAAGCGAAAATTCTCTGTCGCAGTAATGTCCGCCGCGAAGCATGTGAAATATGCTCTTTTCGCCCTGCAAATTGTTGTAAGCAGCATAAACCGAAGATGGCGAACAGACAAAATCGCCAAATCCCACTGCCATCATCACCGGAGTTTTTATCCGCGAAGCAAAGTTTGCGCCATCGAAGTAACGGGCGGCATCATCAGCTTTTCCATGCCAGACGGCGTGCAATTTCGGCCAGCCCGGCAGCCGGTCCAGCTTCCAACCGGAGTGATCGCACAACGCTGGAACATTCGCCACGGTACAAGTAACATTTTTATTGAGATAACTCAAGGCCAGCGCCGTACCGCCGCCCTGACTGCTGCCGACAAATGCGACATGTTTGCCGTCAAACTCTTTGACATTGGCAATTACATAATCCACTGCACGATTTACAGCCAGCCATACATTACGAAAAATATACTTTTTCCGGTCATAGGCCATTCCGTAACAATATATGTTTTTTTCAAAAGTTTTATTGTACTCTTTATAACGGGCTTTCTGTTCGTCGGCAGTCGCGGCGGTAGAAAATTTATGAACATTCATCCACAGGATAACCGTCGGCCTGGGGGCAGTATAGGTGGGAGTTGCACCAACAGCTCCCGGCCCGGCTCCCGGCACACCGGCAACCAGAGGATATTTGCCGGGCTTTTCCGGAATTGCCAGAAAACCGTCGATAAAATCACTGCTTTCGGGAAAATCCACCCGTATCTTGCTGACACGGTATTGCTTTTTTGCGGCACCTTCAGCGGCAGTTATCGTAACCCGGGCGTTTTTGAATTTTTCAATACCGCGCTGCCAGAATTGGTTAAAATCATCCGGCACAGGCATTCCGGCACGGATTTTTTCCGGCTCCACAGGTACTCCGCAGGAAGGCGGATTGGCACCACGGTCATTTTGCCATGCTTCCGGCTTGCCGCCCGCCGGAGTGTAGTTGACTGACTGTACCATAATAAATCCCGGAGCATCAAGTCTGGCAGAAAAGCGGAAAGGATTGTCTATGGCAACATCAACCTTATATGGTTTGCACAATTCTTTACCGCCGGAATTGCTCACATGCAGCACATAGCTGCCGGCAGCAGGTTTACTGCCGTCCTTATTCAGCACAGTGGCAGTAAAATCCACTGTTTCTCCAACTTTCCAGATTTTATCCTCCACCGGACGGATTTCAATGATGGCGGCGCCGGCCAATGATGACAAAAAAATCAACCCCAATACAGCAAAAAAGTTTTTCATTTTGAATAACCCCCTGTTATTAATGCTCCTGCGGTGTTGCAGTTAATATACAGTCTGTAGAATTTATGTCAAACTGAAAATTTTTTTATTTGCAAAAAAACCTCATAAGTATATAGTATATTGTTTACCGTAAATAAATTATTTTTCAACCTGAAAAACATGGGGAAATTTATGATCCGCAAACTTCTGATGTTGGCTGCCGCCGCTGCAATGGTACAGTTTTTAACTGCATGCGGTATTCTTGACAGCTGCAAAACCGCAACCACAGCTCCGGTAAAAACTGCCGAAGTCAAAACCGCCGTCCCGGCTGCGACAAAATCCCCCGCAAAATACCAGGCGCCCAAGCTGGAAAATGCCAATTCCTGGACCATGGTCGTAGTGCCCGATGTGCAGGGCTACACCAAACTCCGCCGCAATTACGGTATATTGGAGATCTTGTTTGCCTGGATCGTGGAAAACCGGGAAAAAATGAATATCAATCAGGTGCTTTTCACCGGCGACCTGACCAACCGCAATGACCTGCAGATAGTTCAGCCCGGTCAAAACGACCTGATGAGCGAAGAACAATGGAAAGCCTTTTCGCGTGCCGCCGAACGGCTGGATGGCGAAGTGCCTTATATCCTCAGTACCGGCAATCACGACTACGGCAAACGCTCAGCGGAAAACCGCAACAGTTTCTTTGGCAAATATTTCCCCACCGACCGCAATCCGCTGACCCGCCGCCAGCTGGTGGCGTGCAACTCCAATGCTTTCGGCATAACCACACTGGAAAATGCCGCATACGAATTTACCGCCCCCTACCCGGACAACCGCAAATTCCTGATCATCAGCTTGCAGTTTGCCCCCACCGATGCAGATTTGGCATGGGCCAAAAAGATCGCTGATCAGCCCCGTTTTGCCAACCACTTCGGTATTGTACTGACCCACTCTTATCTGAATTGGCAGGGCAAACGCATCGAACAGGAAAAATATGCTTTGAGCAAGAAAGGCGGCAATGCCGGCGAAGGCATTTTCCAAAAGCTCATCTATCCGGCCAAAAATATCCGCATGGTAGTATGCGGCCACATAGCTTCGCCTGACAAATGGGAGCGCGGTATATCTTTTTCCATGGATAAAAACTCATCCGGCAAGAGCGTAGCTCAAATGGCGTTCAATACCCAGGCGATCGGCGGCGGCTGGCACGGCAGCGGCGGCGATGGTTGGCTGCGGCTGCTGGAGTTCATGCCCGATAAAAAGACGGTCAAAGCGCGTACATTCTCGCCATTCTTTGCTCTTTCGCCCTCCACCAGACATCTGGCGTGGAAACATGATAACTTAAGCGAGTTTGAATTCGTAATAGAATAAATTCTGCAATAAAAAAGCACTGCAAAAATGCAGTGCTTTTTTTGTGCCCCAAAGTATGGTTGCCGCATGCGCGGGCGATATAGTAGATGGCGGCTTGGGGGATTTTGGGAGATTTGGGGAGGTTTTGGGATTTGTCTTGCCGCCTTTTCCCAAGGCTTCTCAAGGCTTCTCAAAGCTTCCCAAGACCGAGCGAACTTCTCTCCCGCCCGCAGGCGGACAATATTGCGTGGAAAGGTCGGGTTTTGCAAGGCGCGAGCCGAGGGAGTGTACGACTGTACTCGACCGAGGCGAACGCCCCAGCAAGGCCCGAGATTTCCCGCAAGATTGTTCGCCTTATATGACCATGATGCCGAATACCAGAGCAAACAGTGCTACGGTTTCGACGATACCGCAAATGGTCAGATAGTTGGTAAAGCCTTTGTTGGTTTCGCCGAAGGCATCACAACCGGCAGCAGCGGCTTTGCCCTGAAAGATAGCAGATGCCATCAGACCGAAACCGGCAAAGATACCCATGGCAAGATAGAAAATACCATTACCATTGCCGCCTTTGATGAGCATCATAAGGATCATACCATAGATGGTCTGCGAGAGCGGGGTACCGGCCAGAGCCACCAGCAGGAACGGGGCGGGTTTGTTCTGGGCATAACAGCGTTTCCAGGCGGCAATAGCTGCCTGACCGGCAATACCGGAGCCTACGGCAGAACCTACTGCAGCGAGAGCAACTGCGGCATAACCGCCAGCCATAGCCAGAGCTTTCAACAATTCAACATTCATTTTTCAATCCTTTCAATTTTTGGTTTATATAATTTTATTGTTCAATTTTTTTCAGAGGTTTATATGCCTGACCGCCCCAGCGGATACCGGCATGGTTGGAAAATTCCAGAGTGTTAAGACGCACACCATGCACCAACACACTCATAAAGGCAAGAGCTACATTCAGCAGATGCCCGAAAACGATCACCAGTATTGCAACCGGAATCAACCAGGGAGATGCCTCCCACAGCTGCATACCCATACCGTTAAAGCTTTGAGCCATGTATGTACCGGACATACCGACAGCAAACAAACGCACATAGCTCAAGGTATCGGTAAAGCTGCCGATAAGATCGAAGGGGAAGTTGCAAATTGCCCCGACATCACGCCAGTCAACTCCGCCGATCAACACCATGGCAAGCCCCGCACCGCCGGCGGCCAACGCCCATGTCGGCAAAGCCATACCGGGGAAAACCAGCAATCCCAACACTACCATAAAGTCCAAAATCAGAATGGGAATCCAGCCCAACTGACCGATTGCTTCCAATGCACTTGAAACATTGACCAGGCGCCAGCAGTGCCCCAGCGAAAGATGTACCAGTGCCAACACAAAACAGACCAGCTGCAAATGCGCGGTCTGATCCGCACCGGAGGCAAAAAATCCCACCTGCATAAACTTGGTTTCGGTACCGAAATACGCCCCGTTGCAAACACCCCACGCAGTAGCGCAGAAGCTCAAAACCAGTGCCAGACGGCACGGCATGGCAGCTTTGGGATTGTTGCGCAAAGCAACAGCGGCAATCACAGCACCAACCAACATTACAGCGGCGTAACCGGCATCATTGATGATCATACTGAAGAATATGCTGAAAAAGATCAACATACCCGGGCTCATATCAAACTCTTCATATCCCGGAGCAATACCGAGGAACTGGAAAAGCGGCAATATGGGCTTGACCCATTTGGGCGGCTCCAGAAGCACCGGCACACTTTCGCCGGCTTCGGGATCGCTCAAGCTCAAAGCCCAGGCATTTTCCTGTGCGGCTTTTTCCAGTTTTGCCGCGCAAGTAACCGGCACAAAACCTTTCAGCGCCACCAGTTCGCCGCAATCTATTGCACCATCGCGAACGCTCAAAAGTTCGGCATCAGAGGCAATTTCATTGCGATAGAGCTTCAGCTCCGGCAAACGACCGGAAAGCGCATCGAACTTTGCTTCGATGGCAGCTTTATTATCTTGTTTGCAGGCTATATCGTGCGCGACAGCCGACAACGCCCGGTCGCCGGGTGTTACTTCCGGCAGAGCAAGATCGGTTATAATGTGATCGGCAACTACCGCGAAACGGATAATACCCTGAACTTCGGAGAGTTTATTCAATGCAGCATCAGTCAAAACTTCAGACAAAGCGGCAAACTGTTCGGCGTTGCTTTCGCACAAATATACATAGATATTTTTGCTTTTGAGTTCAGCTATTTTGACAGGATCATATTCGCCCCACGGCTCCAGCGCGGCATATTCTTTACGCAAAAGTTCCAGTTCCCGATCCAATGTTTCGCTTTCCGCAAAGAGTTTCAAGGCAAATTCAGCCAGCTCGGCACCTTTTTCCGGCAGTACGACATTCTCCGGCATCTCTTTGACTTTGCGCGAACCCAATGCGCCCAAAACCCGATCAAGCGCGGCAAGCTGAGCAACAATTCCGGCTCGATCCGCACTGTCGGCAAGCGTTTCGGAAACGACTTCCAATACGCCCAATTCACGCAATTTTTCCAACGAAGCATCGCGATCGCTGCTCAAAGTCAGCAACAGTACTTTTTTCATCGGTACAATCATGCGGCGGCCTCCTGCATCTTGCGTTTGGCGATCTTGCTGCGTACGACAGCGGCGGTGGTGGCATCCCCCAGATAGATCTGGATCTTACGGATATTTTCCATACATTCGGGAATCTTCACCTTTTCAAAGAGATTTACCCGCTGCGTGGTACTCAAAAGCTCCATATTAAGCAAACGGTACTGCTCTTCGAGCACTTTACCGGCTTCAATGAGCGAAATAAGTTTCTTGACTGCATTCAAACCGCCGTTCAGCCAGAAATCGGCTGCAAACATATCATAGGAACTCTCGGCAAATTCCACCTTGTCAAATACCGGCACAGTCACCCCGGCGATATTAGCAGTGGATCGGCTCACGCCCACGATCTTCAGATTATTTTTAATGAACTCCACTGCCCCTTTGTCTGCGTACAGCCCGACAAAAGCATCAAGCTGTTTACGCAAAGAAGCGTATTCGCTGCGGTTGGCAATCACCAGATCGCGGCTTTTACGCAGTTCCACTTGCAGCTGCTGTTTTTTGAGCTGCAATGTGGGCAGAAACCGCCGGTACTGCTTGAGCGCATCGCTTTGAGTTTTGAGTTCAGTTTTAGTTAATTTAAGTTTGCTCATGGCACAACTCCGAACACCTTACGCCTTGCCCCAGAACTTGTTGACAAGATCACTCTTGATACCGGTATCGGCGGGGTCGAAACAGTCAGCCAGAATCTTCCAGCCCAGATCAAGAGCTTCTTCCAGCGGAATATTTACCGAAAGATCCATCATTTCGTTTTCAAAACGTTTACCATATTTGAGCAGCTTTTTATCCCACGCACTCATCTGGAAACCCATGGACTGCTTTTCCAGCGTGGATTTGTATTCGCTGTAAAGCCGGATCATAGCATCCATAATGGCACGGTGGTCTTCGCGGGTGCGGCTGTTCACCTGCTGTTTGAGGCGCGAAAGCGAACCGAACGGCTCAATACGGCCGTTGCGCAAGTAGAACTGACCTTCGGTGATGTACCCCGTATTATCCGGCACCGGGTGGGTCACGTCATCGCCGGGCATGGTGGTAACAGCCAGTACCGTAATAGAACCGGCACCGTCAAAGTCTACGGCCTTTTCGTAACGGCTGGCCAGCTGGCTGTAAAGGTCGCCGGGATAACCGCGGTTGGCGGGAACCTGTTCCATGGTAATGGCGATCTCTTTAAGCGAGTCGGCAAAGTTGGTCATATCAGTCAGCAGCACCAATACTCGCTTACCGGCAATGGCATACTGTTCAGCGACCGCCAAACTCATATCAGGTACCAGCATACATTCCACCGTTGGGTCGCTGGCGGTGTGAATGAACATAACAGTGCGGCTCAAAGCACCAGCTTCATCCAATGTATTGCGGAAATAAAGGTAATCGTCGTACTTCAATCCCATGCCGCCGAGGATGATCACATCCACTTCTGCCTGCAGAGCAATACGCGCAAGCAGCTGGTTGTAGGGTTCACCGGCAATGGAGAAGATCGGCAGCTTCTGCGATTCAACAAGCGTGTTGAATACGTCGATCATCGGGATCCCGGTACGAATCATGTTGCGCGGAATAATACGCTTTGCCGGATTGACCGACGGCCCGCCGATTTCGATAAGGTCGCTGTCGATCGCCGGGCGGTTATCGCGCGGCACGCCGCGGCCGTTGAAAATTCTGCCCAGCAGATCTTCGGAAGCCGAAACGCGCATTTCGCGGCCGAGAAAACGCACCTGGTCGCCGGTATTGATACCGCGGCTGCCGGAAAATACCTGCAAATAGACTTTGCCGGAGTCGATACGGATGACCTGGGCAAGAGAAGTGCCGCGCTCACCGGAAACTTCCGCCAATTCGTTGTATGCTACATTGTCTGCTTCGACCGTAATAACCGAACCGGCAATGCGGATGATCTTGTGATATACTTTAAGCATTATTTCACCTGCTTTCTGACTTGTTCATCGAGGGCGGCTTCCAGAGTTTTGTAATCTTCGGAACCGACCGCTTCGTAGTTCCAGTCGATAAACTTCTGACGCAAGCTCTGGAACCAGCTGCGGGCAGCTTCTTTATCTTCAAAAGCGAATTCACTGTCCAGCACATTCACCACCTTGTCGAACGCATAACGCTGGCGTTCGCAGCCGGTGGCTCCATCGACTTTATCGAAGGTGTTCTGCTGCAAATATACATAGTCAAGAAATTCGCTCTTGAGGTAGATTATGTAGTCAGCAATATCGGTACCGTCTTCGCCGATAACTTTCATCATCTGATTGACTTCGTTGCCGCGGCGCAGGATGTTGCGGGCGCGTTCAAGTTTTTTGGCATCAACGACCGAAGTGTATTTGCTCCAGCTTTCCAGCGGGTTGATCGCCGGGAAGCGGCGGGCATCGGAGCGCTCACGCGAAAGACCGAGAAAAGCACCGACCACTTTCAAAGTCGCCTGCGTAACGGGTTCTTCAAAGTTACCGCCGGCAGGAGAGACCGAGCCGCCGATGGTTACTGAACCAATGGAGCCGTCGCGCAATTTCACCAGACCGGCGCGTTCGTAAAATGCGGCGATCAAACTTTCAAGATAGGCCGGGAATGCTTCTTCGCCGGGGATCTCTTCCAGTCGGCCGGACATTTCGCGCAATGCCTGCGCCCAGCGCGAAGTGGAGTCGGCCAGCATCAGCACATTCAAACCCATCTGGCGGTAGTATTCAGCCAAAGTTACAGCGGTGTACACACTCGCTTCGCGCGCGGCAACCGGCATGCTGGATGTATTGCAGATAATAATACTGCGGTCGATGAGGGTGCGGCCGGTGCGCGGGTCTTCAAGTTCCGGAAATTCGCGGAGAATTTCCACCACTTCGCCGGCTCGCTCGCCGCAGGCGGCAATAATAACTACATCAGCTTCAGCAAACTGGCTCAAAGCGTGCTGCAAAACAGTTTTACCCGCGCCGAACGGTCCGGGGGTACAGAATGTTCCGCCGGTAGCCACCGGGAAGAATGTATCGATGATACGCTGCTGGGTGATCATGGTTTCCTGCGGCAGAAGTTTTTCGGCATAAGCTGCAATCGGAATCTTCACCGGCCAGTGCTGAACCATACAGATCTCTTTTTCGATGCCGTTGGCATCCACGGCTCTGGCGATAACATCTTTGAGCGTATAGGCGCCGCTTTCAGCGACAAAAGTAAGTTTCCACTCGCCCTGAAAGGCAAACGGCAGCATGATGCGGTGCTGGAAAATACCTTCCGGCACCGTACCGACAGTATCCCCGGCAATGAGAATATCGCCAACCTTGGCAACTGCGGTAAAATCCCACTTCTTTTCGTAATCCAGCGCTGCAAGGTAAACTCCGCGCTTGAGGAAGAAGCCGCCCTGCTCGGCAAGTTCGTTAAGGGGGTTCTGCAACCCGTCATAAACCTGGGTGAGCAGACCGGGACCGAGTTCCACACTCAAAAGTTCGCCGGTAAATTCTACCGTATCGCCTTCTTTAAGCCCGTTGGTGCTTTCAAACACCTGCATGTCGGCGCGGTTGTTGCGTACCCGGATGACTTCGCACTTGAGTCTGACATCGCCGGCAATGGCGTATGCCACTTCGTTCTGGGTAACATTTTCGGGAAATTCAACGGTCAGGATGTTGCCGTTCACGCCAACGATCCGACCTTTCTGTGAATCCTGCATTGTGTTTCTCCGTTTATATTAAATCAATTTGTTGCTTTTTTCTTCCATCATGCCCTGGAGAATATTTTCCAGAGCCGCGTTGCCGTTTTCCACCGTCCGGAGCTGGTATCTGGTCAGCATGGCAAGTTTTATACGGTAAAATGCCAACGCGGTAAAATCAGTATAGTGCCCTGCACAGAAATTATCCATTGCCTCCCAGCGCAAACGGTCGAGAGTTTTTTCTGCTTCCAGCAGATCCGGATTATTGAACGCCTGATTGGCTGCAATGGCGATCTCCGAATAGAAATCCGGATTATTGCGCTTGAAATCTCCGGCATCGGGACGCACCTTTTTCTGCAGGTCAAGAAGCGAGTTTCGCAGCGAGTTTTCCCAATCGTAAAACTTCTTTACTGCCGCCGGAAAAGCAGCAGTATCTTCAGTGTAAAGAGTAACTTTCCGCAAAAGTTCTGCTGTTTCCGCATCAGTCAGACGAGCTGCATCTTCGTCAAAAGCCTCAAGGCTTACAGCAGGTTTTTCGCCGAAAAACAGCATCGGCAGCGTTCCGGCAAAGTAAGTAAATTCTTTAGCCATAGTTCCTGCCCGGCTTATTGCTTGTCTTCCGCAGTTATAACCGCACTGACTTTGCTGCCGGCATATTCGCAAACCATTTCGGTAAGAGCCGCATCGGAAAAGTCAAAAAACACCTGATCACCATCTACGCTGATCTTCAGACCACGGCCGGCGGCAGAGTTGGGAAATACGGAAATTCTGCTGACCATATCAGCTCCGACTGCTGCCGAAAGCTTCTGCACGAGTTCTTCGCACTTGGCGGGAGCGGCCATTACTTCCAGTGTGCCGGCAGAACCTTTGGAAGGATCGTTGAGCACGGCCTTGGCAATATCGGCTACCAGAGATGCCATGAAATCGGCACTCAAAGCTTCATCCAGACGGTTGCGGGTAATAGCTTCCACACGCTTTTTAAGTTCGCTCTTGAGGTCAAGAAGAATATCGCGGGCAGCCTGACGGATAGCACTTTCGGCGCGTTTTTTCAATGCTTCGGCATCATTTTCAGCGGCGGAGCGCAATTTAGCGGCTTCTTCTTTGGCGGCGGCAACGATAGTTTCGGCTTCTTTTTTGGCGGCGTTGAGCATTTCTTCGCGCTCAGCAGCGGCCTTTTCAATCCCGTCACGGTGGATTTTTTCCAACAAACTCTGCAATTCTTCTGCCATATTCAACTGTCTTTCGTTTATAAAGTTCACGCTTAAAAAAATTAATAATGTATAATATACTGCAAATTGGCATTTTTGCAAGTTTTCGCAGGCACACAAGTATTACACCGTGTACAGAGTATGAGGTCGAGACTTCGCGCGTTTACGGCAGCAGTTCTGCCACCAGTCGGTTGCCGGGAGAATTTCTCATGGCATCTTTCAATTCGCCGATCGCTTTGGCAGCCTCGCCGGAGGGTATTGCCGAACTCAAAGGCGGCAGAGAGTTTTCCACCGTCAGATCATCGTAGCGGGCCAGTACAGTAAGCACAGTCATTTGAGCTATGGGCAGCGCCGGAACGTAGCCGGGGTTGTCGTATTCGCTGTTAACCACCGTGGTCACCACCCGGTTGGCGGCCAGCCGCGACAATAATTCGTTGGTCATGGTCATGGAAAGATTGAGTGTACGCGATATTTCCACCACCGTCGGCGGCCGCAGACCTTTACCGAAGTCGCCGGTGATTTTGGCGGTTATCAGCAATGCGAGCAAGCGCTTGTCGGCCTCGGAGCGCTCGCTGTCGCGCTGCCGTTTGCTTTCGTAATCAAAATTCTGATAAAGGTAACTCAAAGTCACCCCGAAAAGCATTATCAGCCAGTTGAGATACATCCAGACAAGGAAGAGCGGCAACGCTGAAAAGCTCCCGTAAATAACATTGTAGCGCGAAAGTGCCAGTTGCACAAAAAAGTATCCGCTCTGCAGCAGCTGGCAGATACTCCCGGCAATCACCCCGCCGAACAACGCCGCTGAAAACTTTACGCGTGTATTCGGCAGAAATATATAAATAAAGGTAAAAAGCAGCCACGCCAGCAGATACGGCACGCACTGAATACCAAATTCCACTACCATACGGCTGTAACTTAAAAACGCATTTTTTTCTATCATTTCGCGCAATATACGCGATACTATCACCGTGGCCGAACTCGCCGCCAGCAGCAGAATCGGAGCGATCACCAGAAACGAAAGATAATCGGTAAATTTGCGGAATATCGTGCGGTTTTTCTTGACCCGCCACACCCGGTTGAACGCGCTTTCGATATTGCCGATCATCTTGACTACCGACCAGCAGAGGATCAGCGCACCGACCCCGGCGACCAGTCCGCCCTTGGTTTCTCTCAAAGTGGTGTCGGCAAAGTTGTAGATCCAGTTGAGTATTTCTCCGTGTTCGCTGAAACGCCGGGAAAGTTCGACTTTCAACCAATGGTCAAGCTCAAAGCCTTTTGCCACACCGAAAAGCAGCGCAAAGACCGGCACGATGGCAAAAAGAGTATAATAAGTCAGAGCTGAAGCGCGCAACTGCCCTTCGGTAGCGCCGAAAGTCGGCAAAGATTCGATCAGAATGTGCACACTGCGGCGAAAATGCCAGGTAAGATTTGTTTTTTTGTGGCTGTACATAACAGATTTTTCCTTTCGATCATCATAATAACATTTCTGCAAAATATAGTATAAAAAAAGCGCTTGTCAAGTTTTCTGCGGCAATATAGTCTGAAAAAGAGCCATCCCATCTGCCGGAAAAATCATTTCAGCTTCCGGCAGCGTTTTTTGCGTCTGTCGCTGGGTGATATTCCGGTAAGGCGCTTGTAGTAACGCGAAAATGTGTAGACATTGTTGAATTTAAGCTGTCCGGCGATAAATGAGAGCGAAAAGGTCGTAAAATCCAGATAGCGATCGATCTGATAGAGGATCGTCTGGTCGATAACCTTTTTTACTGAATACTCTTCCGGCGAAAGCGAAAGAGCTTTGAGCGTTTTGGAAAATTGATAATTCAGCTGTGCCGCACTCATATCCATATACGCAGCACAGCTTTCCACATTTACTGCCGATCCGGCGATCATAACGCAGTCGCGGATCTTCCGGAAGATCTCCGGTTCGCTGTGCTGGGTTCTCGCATCCTGATGACAGAAGCGTTTTACACACAAACTCAATACGCCTTCCACGATCTCGCGGCCGCTGTCGGTTATCGGCATGGCATAGCGGGCATTTTCCGGATGGCAGAAGTTCAGACTTTTTATGCACCACTCGTTGAATGGTGAATTCAGAATGATACCCGGCGCAGCAGGTGACTCGGAAGACTCAAATTTAAGCGAATAAAACTTATTGTTTTCATCCGGATAACTCACATAATGTCCGGTTCCCGGCGGCAGTAAAAGCATATCACCGGCGCGCAAAACAAACTTACCGTGATCAGTATACATCAGTAAGTGCCCGGATTCGCAGATCTCCAGCTGACAGTATGGGTGATACTCAAAATGCCGTTTGCGGTTTTTACTCAATTTTCCCCAGGAGCGTCCCCAGTACAACAGTTCAATATCCATAGAGTGTCTTTTATGAAAATGGTAAATTTTTTAAGCTTTTTGCTATTGAATATAACATATATTGTGATATATTCAAACCGTTAACAGAAAGAAAGGACCTGTTATATGAAAAATTTTTTGTTTGTTTTTAGTTTTTCAATACTTTTTACTCTTGCCGCCAACGAGCAGGATATTGCCAACCGCACCTGGGATAAACTCGACTATGACGGCAAAACCCTTACCGCCGGCGAACTTTTCCGCCCGTTGGACAAACAGGAAATCCAGTACCGCAGCAAAAACCAACTTGTGCTGTGTATGATCGGCGACAGTGTCACCTGGGCGCAGGATGGCGATTATTTCCGCAAAGAGTTGCTGCTTTTGATTCCGGAGCTGGCTTTTGAAGGTACCCATACGGCGGTTCTGGGTTATTCGCATGCCGGAGAAGGCGGCGATTCCAGCTTCCGGGTACTCAAGCGCATCAACGATAAAAGCCGGATTCCGGATGCGCCGTACTACCATTTGCTGATCGGAGTCAACGACGCCAGCGCCGCCAAAAAAGATGCACAAAGTCCTGCCGTTGCCCAGGCCACGGTTGAACGCATTGTCAAGGCGGTCAATATTCTGCTTGCCCGTCCCTGCACTCACAAAGTATTTCTGGGTTCGATCCTGCCCAGTCCTTTCGGCAAAAAAGGCGAATCCACCCCCCGCGAGCGTACCGGGTCAATGATCAACAAGCTGCTGCGGGAGAATTTTCAGAAATATTTCCCCAACGGCAATGTGGTTTGGATCGAATACGAAAAACCCTTGCGTGCAGAACTTGATACCTGGAAAAAACCGGAAAATCTTATCGGCGCCCATCCCAAGAAAAAAGGCTACAAGTGGGTTGCAGCGATTGCCGCACCGGTCATGCGGAAAAATATGCAGCCGGAAAAAACTCCTCTCCAAGGCAAAGTTGGCGTGAAAGTCGTAAATCTGTGGCAGGAAAAAGAAGCGCAGAGTCTGCCGCTGATTCCCGGCTGGTACACGCTTTCGATGGAAGCGGAAAAATCCGGCAAGATCTCTTTTACGCTCTATTCGGTGAAAACCCCGCGCCCGAAGTCGCAATTCAAAAAAACTTACACTCTGAAAGCCGAAGCCGGTAAGCGCGTGCAGCTTAATTTCATGACCGGCTATCAGCATTTCGGCTACGACCAAGCACCGTTCAAGCTGGAATTCCACAGCAATTCGGCCAAAAATATCATGATCGAAAAGAGCCGGCCGCTGCAGAAAGCTTCGCGCTACGGCGTGGGGAGTTTTGTCGATACGGTTTCCGGTATTGCTCCGGGCGAAAGGCTGGTTACAGAACCGTAAGCACCAGTCCGGTGATTATCAGCAAAGTGCCGGTGATCTTCGGGGCGCTGCAGCGCTCTTTGAGTATGATTATGCCGCCGAACAAACCGAAGATCAGCCCCAGCTGGCGGAAAACTTGCACATAAGACACATTAGTTACATAATTCATTGCCAGCAAAACTGTTACATACGTCAGCGATGCGAACGCCCCCGCAGCCAGCGCCGGCCATTGCTTCAAACGAAAGATATTTTTGAGATTGATAAATTCGCCTTTGATCAGCAAAGTTGCCAGCAGCAGAGTTGCCGTCAGGCAAATTCCGCGCGTTGAATAATACGAAAGACTTATCACCGGCTTGGCGGCTTCGGAATAAACCTGCCGCAGAACCGCCTGCGCCTGACTGTCAAAAATAGTGTACCCGGTGGTTCCGCAAGCTACGATAATGATAAACAGCATGCGGCTGTTGAGGTAATCGCTCCATTTGAAACCCCTGAAATCTTTCATCGGCATGATCATACAGCCGATAAACACCACCACCATACCGAAAACAGCAAGCGGTGTAAGCGCAGCCCCCCACCCCGCCGCACTGGTGACCGCCGCGGTAAAAAGCAGCGGCAGCGAACGCATCATGGGGTAAGCCGTACTCATTTCCATAGTCCGGTAGGCGCGTACCAACCCCAGACAGTAGACAACATCGCTCAAAACCGATCCGGCAATAAAAGCATAAAAGATCCATGGCATCTGCCATACTTTCAGCGGTGTCCAGAACTGTACATGACTCCAGAGCAGCGCCGCGGTGGCGCATATTACAGTATAAAATGCCACCGTCATAGCCGAGCGCTTGGCAAGCAAATTCCACGAAGCATGCAAACAAGCAGAAAATACGATCAACAGAAAAGCAGTAAAAGTCATAATCACTCCGAAAAAAAATCCGGCTCCGAAAAAACAGAGCCAGTAAAATATGATCATCCCTGATAAGGTATAATATAGCACACCGGCAGAATTTTTTCAAGGGGCTGAAGCAAAACTGTTCTGCGGAAAAAAAATCCGGTACAATCCGCTTTTACAACGTACTGCACCGGAAAAACAGCGACAATATCAGCGGCTGACCGGGGTATCCTTGAGCAATGCATTCATCGTTATAAACAACTGCACAGCTTCCCGGGGCGCATCGCTGCTGTAAACGGCAACCGAAAATTCACATTCGGCGCGTCCGCGGTAGTTCGGTTCGATTTCCAGATAACTGTCGGCGAGTACATTGCGTATATCGCCGGAATCAAAAACAATGCCGGTAAATTTCAGAATTTGGAATCCCCGCTCATTGAGTGACCACTCGCCGGGATTTTCCACCGAAGCCAATACACGGTCGCGGCAGCTCAAAAGCAGCTGCACTTTGCCGGGATTTTCCACATCGGCAATGCTCACCGGTTCGCCATCGGCATTGCTGAAACAAAGTTCCAGATCAAACGCCACCGCGCGGAAAAATTCCAAAACATTTTTTTTGCCGGGCAACAGCGTATTGCGGAACGCCACCGCCTCGCCATCCTGATAAATAACATCGATCTTCACGTTCATAAAAAACCTCCTTTGCCAGATCACGCCAAAAGATGTTTTTGTCAATACTCCAGCAGAAAAATCCGCCGCCGGAGAAAATAACGCGACTGTTTGCCAGCGGAACTGCTGACCGGCCCTGACCAGCCGGAGCCAAGCGAATACCGGAGGGCGGAGCTTGCAAAACGCGAAGCGCAAGAGCCGCAGACGAAAACCATGAAAAAACGCCACGAAAACTATCGCAGTAAGTAGATAAATAAGCTCCAAGAAAACTATCGCAGCAAGAAAAGACTTCAGCAAAGGGTTCTCTCCCACCAACGAAAGACTTCAGCAAAGGATTCTCTTCCACCCACGAAAGACTTCAGCAAAGGGCTCTCCCCCACTTACGATAAACAAGTTCCACGAAAACTATCGCAGCAAGCAAATGCATGAGCAAAGGTCGGGATTTTGCAAGGAGACGGGTAAGGGAGTGAACCTGTGTTCTCGACTGCACCCGGCGACGCAGCAAGGTCCCGAGATTTGCCATGCATTTGCTTGCGTCATATAAAGCAGATGCGTTTGATGCACTGATCGAAGTTTTCCTGCCCGCTTAAAATGTCGATTTCAACGCGGAGGAAATAGAATTGGATGTCTTCGCGCAAAAGTCTTGGAATTCGCACCGCATCTTTTTCGGTGGTAACGATCATTTTTGCGCCGGCAGCCTTGGCCTGATTTACAAAGTCCAGAATCTGCTGTTCGGAGTAGCGGTGATGATCTGCATAACGTGCAGTGTGTACAATATTGGCACCGAATCCGGTTAAAAAGGCCTCGAAACTTTCCGGTTTTGCGATAGCGGAGATCGCGGCAACGGGACAATTTTTCAAATCTTCCAGCGGGCGTTGAGCTCCGCGCATAAAGACGCGTTCCAGATATAGCGGTTTATGACAGCACTCAATGATTTCTGCGCGGCGGTTGTGTCGGCGCAAAAAAGTCTTGAGATGGCGCAAGTGGTTGCCGCCATTTGATTTGGTTAAAAATATGTAGTCTGCGCGGCGTATATTTTTGATCGGTTCGCGCAAGATTCCACGCGGCAGAACGTGGTGATTGCTGAACGGAGCGGTGGAGTCCACCAATACAATGTTGATGTGCGCTTTCAGCCTGAGATACTGGAATCCGTCATCCAGGATCAAAGTATCAGTAGCATACTCATCAATGGCATAAAGTCCGGCATTAACCCGGTCTTTATCCACCAGAACCGCAACATCTTTGAGGTTGGAAGCGAGCATGTATGGTTCATCTCCTGCGGCATCGCTCTGCAGCAGGAGGTCGCGCCCGTCGGAAACCACGCGCGGCGGCAGAACTTCGCGCTTGCGGGGGCTGAAAAATCCCTGCAGTTTCTGAAAAAAGCTCCGCTGTTCCTTGCTGCGGTAGCCGCGGCTCAGGATGGCGACTTTGCGCCCCTGTTTGCTCAAACTTTTGGCAAAAACCTCCACCACCGGAGTTTTGCCGGTACCGCCGCAGCTGACATTGCCGATGCTTACGACCTGACAGCCGATGGCGTGATTGCGGATAAAACGCTTGTCATACAGCCAGATCCGGAATTGTATTGCCATGCGGTAAAAGCGGGATGCCACAAACAGAAACGCCAACACCACCCGATCGCGGCGGGTGTGACGGCGCCCCTCGATCAGTTCAAGAAAATATCTTTCCCGGTGTTCCCAGAAGTTCTTCAAGCTCACTTGTGCATGTATCCCATTGGTAAAATCACTTTTCGCATGATGTAATATACATTCATTTGCGTTGAAATCAAACTTGTTAATGCAAAAATAGCAGATAAGCTTTCTTGTAATTTTGTAAATATGAAGTTATATTATCTTGAATAAGTATATTGTAACAGTTAAAACAGGATTTTTTTATGCGTTTATTTGCTTTTTTCCGGAAAATGTTCCCGGTGTTGCCGCTGCTGGCAATGTTCTGTACCGCAGTAATTGCCGGCGATGCGGAAAGTGCCAAAACTTTCGGCGAAGCACTCAAGAAGTTCAATGCAAAAGATTATGTGGATGCCGCCGAACTTTTTGCAGAAGCCGAAGCGCAGGCCGATACTATGTCACTCAAGCTCAAAGCAGCCTTGCGCGAAGTTGAAAGCTACCGCGCCGCCGGTTATCGCGGCAAAGAGTTTGAAGCCATCGAAAAGATCATCAAACGTTATCCGACACAAATTGATTACAGCAAACTGGTGGATCGGCAGTACGCCATCGCCGATGCTTATTTTCACGGATACAGCGATCCGGCCTTCTGGAGTCTGCGCTTTATTCCGTGGCTGACCGATAAAGACCGGATGCAGGAAGTTTACGAGTCGGCACTCAAGAATGCGCCCTTTGCTCCCGGCGGAGCCAACGCCCGGCTGCGACTGGCGGTCAGGAAGCTCCAGAGTAAGGAAAACGAAGCGGCACTCAAGCTGCTGCGTGAAATCATCAGAATCTATCCCGACAGCGAAGCTGCGCGTTACGCCATGCTGGAAATGGGCAATGCTTTAAGTGAAATGTCTTACGCCGGTGACGGCGATGGCAAACATTTTGACGAAGCGATGAGCGTTTTCCGGGAATTCCGCAAAAAATATCCTGATTTGAGCGAAAACGAATGGGTGAATCAATGCGAAGCCAAAGCGCGCAATGCCTATGCCCGCAGATTGTACAATGTTGCAGAATTTTATCACCGCGAAAACCGTGACGAACCCGCCAGCACTTATCTGCTGGAAGTCATGCGCCGTTTTCCCGATACCGAAGCGGCCGCTGACAGCGAAAAACTTCTGACCCGGCTGGACAAAAGTTATTTTCCCGAACAGGTTTCTCCGGAAGTTCCGCCGGAGTACCCCAGGTATGAAATGCTCAAGTTTCCGAAGGAAGAACGCAAACTTCTGATGGTGCCGGAAAACAGCAACGGCAAATTTCTGCTACCGATCTATGATTTGAATATCAAAAAGGAGAAAAAATGATGTTGAAGAATATTTTCCGCAATATGCCGGCAGCGCTTCTGCTGCTGATGCTTACCGGATGCGGTTACCACATCGGTTTTATCAAGCACCCGCAGCTCAACAGTATTGCTGTTGCGCCGGTGGAAAACTCCACATCGGTCTATAATGCCGCCAGCAATATGCGTATGATGGCCAGCGAAGTTATAATGCAGGACGGTACTTACAAACTGCTTGATCAGAAACGTGCCGATGCCGTACTTTTTATGACCATAAAAAATATAGCCTTCACTGCAGTTGGAACCAGCGCGGTGGAGCGCGACCGCGATTACCGTCCCGATGAGTGGATCGCCAGAGTAACAGTGGAATACAAACTTATCATTCCCGGTCAGGGTGAACCTCTGATGGCAGGAACGGTTTCCGGTCAGAGCCATTTTCAGGCCGGCGCCGATGTGGAAAGCGGCCGTTTGAGCGGCGTGCAGCAGGCTTGTTACGACACAGCCTTGCATCTGGTGCGGCAGATATCCGAAGGCTGGTAACAGCTTGCGCGAGCAAAAGTACGGTAGAGCTTTTACCTGCCTGTCTTATTGAATTTACTCCTTGCATCTCCCAATCTCCGTTTTTACATGGCACAGCATATATTCGGCAACAGCGATGGAATATGCTGAAAAAATCAATATGAAATAAGCCGAATTATCTATTGTATCTTATTTATTGAAAACGTTCTGTTCCCAATAAAGGTCCTTTTTCCCAATATAGATTATTTTTACCTACCCTTATGGAGAATAGAGCTATTGAAAATAATCAGGGGCTGCTGCAAAACAGTAAGTTTTACAACAGCCCCTGCAAAAGTTTTACAACAACGGATTTTTTCCGTAATTACCGCGTCACAGCCACTCACCCCATACGGGCGCGACGGTATTCGGCGGCAAATTGCGTGCCATCATAGCTGATATTTTTATCAATATCGGTAATAAACACTTCGGCACCGTTATTGAGCCACGACTGTTTGGCTGCCAGTGCGGCCAATTCGGGCATCACCAGCGACATGGCTTCCAGCGGCACAACATCGGTTTTGCCGGAGAAATAGGGCATTACGCTTTCGAGCATGGCACGGTAGAGCTGCATATTGTCTACCGAAACCTGATGCACCTTGCTTGCAGTGGTAGCGGTCAGATTGAACGGCAGCCACTTGGTTTTGCCCACAGTAAGAATACCGACCCGGCCGTTGGTGAATTTGATCATGATCTGCTTCTGGTTGGAAGAACCGATGTACTGCACCGAAAGCACTTCCGGGCCCATAGCGGCAATCAATGTGGCGTAACCGTGGATACCATAATTGTAGTCATCCACGCCGATCACCGAGTAACCGGTATAGATGGTTTCGCCGGCTTCTTCGACCGCCTTGCGGCAGGCAAGTACTTCGCGGCAGTAACGCAGAACCGAACCACCGGTAACGCGTTTGCCTTGTTTGATCCAATCCAGAATCTGATTGATTTCATTAAGATTACCCGCCACGGGTTTATCCAGATAGACGGCTTTATTTGCTTCGACAAAAATGCGTGCCTGTTCAAGGTGTTTATCCCAGTTGGTAGTGTGCACAATCACACCATCGACCAACGGCAGCATTTCTTCAAGCGCAGCGGGGGTATAAGGTATATTGAAATCCCTGGCAAAAGTCTGTGCGAAGTCTGCCGGACGGGTTTCTCCTGAATCCCAGCAAGCCACCACTTCGATATCGGCAATGCCTTCTTTCGCCAGCTCACGCATGACCGGCACCCAGCCTTCGGGATGCGAGGTGCAAAGACCGACCAAACCAATTCTGAAAGCCATACTTCTCTCCTCAGTATTCCAAAATCACACCAACCGCTTTTTCCGGATGCTCAATAAGCATGTCGCAGCCGGCACCAACTTCTTCGATTTTGAGCCGGTGCGTAATAAGCGGAGTGACCTTGAGTTTCTTTTCGGCGATCAGCGCAATCAGTTCGCGGGCGTTGCGCTGACTGGTGAACTGCACAAACACATCGGGATAATCTTTGCCGTATTCCCAAGCCGGGTCATGATAGCCGGCACCGGTACGCGAAGAAGGACGGATATCCACATTGCCAGACCACGCACCGCCGCCAATAGTGAATTTGCATCCGCCTACTGCCACAATACGGCCCATCTGATGACCGTCGGCAGAAACTTTCATTGCAGCAAGAACGCTTTCCCAGGCTTTATCGGCATTACCGCCGAACGCCATCAGGGCAAAGTCCACACCGTAGGGAGCCGCAAACTTTTTGGATTCCTCGACCGCATCGACCTTGCGGAAGTCAATGGCGTTTTTAAGTCCGCACTTGCGGGCAATGGCGCGGCGGCTGCGGAGAGCTTCCCAGCACAGCACGCGGGCCCCGGAGAGCTGATAGAGCTGGGCGGCAAGGTTGCCGACGATCCCCAGCCCCAGTGCAATACCGTATTCGCCCAACTGCGGTTCGGTACGGCGCACCGCCTGCAGACTGGTGGCGGCAAGCGAAGCAAAGGTGGCTTCTTCGTAAGTTACATTATCCGGAATAGGCACCACCAGATTGACCGGCACAGCATTGTAAGAAGCGTGTTTGGCGCCGCCGCCCATACAGGCTACGCGCATACCGACTTTAAGATCTTTGACATCGCCTTTGACTTCGATGATCTCACCGGCGCTGGAATAACCGAATCTGCCGGCATATTCTTTATCTTCAGCGGGCTTGGCGCGCAGCGCGCGCGGATTGTTCATTTCGGTTCCGGGGCTGATAAGGGAGCAATGAACCTTTACCAGAACCTCATTATCTTTGAGTTCCGGCATTTCAACTTCCCGGCATTCAACTTGACCATTGTAAGTTACAACAGCTGCCTTGCAGACTTTTTTCATAACACTTCTCCTGTGGTTGAGTGATTTTTGTTCTTTTTATAAAATAACATCAAAAAAAACAAAATAAAATACCAATATCGAAAAAAAATTTACCATTTTCATAAAAAAGTGCATTTTTAACGGTAAATATGGTTCAAACAGCAAAGCAATAGCGTTTTTGATTTGCGAACAGCGCGACGGCAAACCCGGCGACAGGAAAAAACGCCATTGCCAAATATTCCGGAGAGCCATTTGTAATCCCGTGTATGCTGAATAAAAAACGGATTTGCTTTTATTATTCAGCTCTGCTCCCGATATCGGTTGATAAAATGTCGTTTATCCACAAGTCATGCGGCGGCACGCCGCAAAGCGCGGTCAGCGCCCGTCTTCATTGTATTACGCCGTAGCAAGCCGCGTAACAGATGTGAGAGCAGTTTGCCGGATGAATTCCGGCAAACCGGGCGGAAAAGTTCCGCGAAGCCTCTCCGGAGATGAGCAAAATCATCCGGCGTTTGAGGACGATTTTACGGTTCGACGTAAAATCGCTTAAGGATGCGTATGCGCCCGTCTTTGCCTGAAAGTTGCCAGGCAACTCGTGCCGGATGGTACAGTTCAAAGAGCAAAGGCTGTCAAGGAGGAGAAAGCAATCTCCTCCCCGGCTGCAGCAGCGGCTGCATACGATAAATATCGCATATCAGCCAATATTGGAAACAGCGCCTATTATTTCAACAAAAGCAATTCCTGCGAAAGTTTTTGAAAAAAGTTCAGCGATTGGCTTTGATACGAGCGCGTACGCTCTTTTCGTAAGCATCAAAATCTTCGATGGCAAGTTTAGCCATGTTGGTCTTCATAGCCGCTTCGGCAACCTTGCGGGCCACATGGGGTACCACGCGGGGGTCGAAGGGTTTTGGAATAACGTACGAAAGCTTGAGCGGATTATCGCCATCGAACATGCCGTTGGCCGCATCCGCAGGATACGCAGTTTTGAGTTCTTCCATGGTTTCAGGATCGACCTTCATGCAGGCTACTTCGCAGAGAGCTTCGGCCGCGGCAAGTTTCATTTCTTCATTGACATTGCGGGCGCGGCAATCCAGCGCGCCGCGGAAAATGCCGGGGAAGCCCAGAACGTTGTTGATCTGATTGGGAAAGTCGGTACGGCCGGTACCGACAACTGCAGCGCCGGCTTCAAAAGCATCGGTCGGGAAGATTTCCGGCGTGGGGTTGGCCATGGCAAAAATAATCGGGTTGGGATTCATGGTTTTGACCATTTCTTTGGTCAGGCAGTTGCCGACCGAAAGCCCCAGAAAGACATCCGCCCCCACCAGAGCATCGGCCAGAGTGCGTTTGTCGGTTTTGACTGCAAAGCGCTGTTTTTCTTTGGAGAGGTCGGTGCGGTCGGCATGGATAACGCCCTTGCTGTCGCACATAATGAAGTTTTCGCGTTTGGCACCGGCAGTGATGTAAAGTTCGCTGCATGAAATACCAGCAGCACCGGCTCCATTGACCACAAATTTGCAATCTTCGAGTTTTTTGCCCAGAAGTCTGGTGGCATTGAGGATCGCCGCCAGCGAAATGATCGCCGTACCATGCTGGTCATCGTGGAAAACCGGAATATTCATCTTTTCTTTGAGAGTCTGCTCCACTTCAAAACAGGCGGGCGCACCGATATCTTCGAGGTTGATACCGCCGAAACTCGGTTCCAGACACTCAGTAACGGCAATGAGTTTGGCCGGATCAGTCTTGCCTTTTTCATTGAAGACTTTAGATATGCACAGCGGCACCGCATCGATATCAGCAAAACGTTTGAACAGCACCGCTTTGCCTTCCATAACCGGCAGACCGGCTTCCGGGCCGATATTGCCCAAGCCCAGAACCGCAGTACCATCACTGACCACCGCCACCAGATTGCCTTTTACGGTGTATTCCCAAACCTTTTCCGGGGCATCTTTGATTTCCAGACAGGGCTGAGCCACGCCGGGGGTGTAGGCCAGAGCCAGATCCTGCTGATTGGCACAGGACTTGCTGGAAACCACATGGATCTTACCGGGAATCGGCTCGGAATGATACTTGAGTGCTGAAGCTTTGAGATCGTTGCTCATGATATATACTCCATAATTTTATATTGAAGAAATTGGTAGATCTTACTGTTTATTGCGGATTTCAAAAATACATGCGTAGGCAAACAGATTCGGCAGACTTGCGGCCAGAAAACTGCGGTCGCGCCCCACCGGAAACGAGCGGATAATTTCTATATCCAGCTCATCGCACAGCGCACGGAAATCCCGGATCGTGCCCAGATGGATATTCGGCGTATTATACCACTCGTGCGGCAGCGCCACGTTGCGCGGCATCCGGCCGGCAAACGCCAGCTGCATGCGGTTCATTATATGACCGAAATTAATAAATCCCACCAGACCGCGTTTGCCGATACGCGTTACTTCCCGCAGAACGGCTTCAGGATTGGTCAATTCCTGCAGTACCCGGGTGAGCAGGACACAGTCAAAACTTGCCGACTGCAGATAATCCAGCGGACTGTTCAAATCGCCATGGATCACCGGAATACCGTGTTTTACACACTCTGCGACCATATCGGCATCAAGCTCCACGCCCAGCGGCCGGATGTTTTTGCTTTTTTTGAGATAACCAAGAAAGTCACCATTGCCGCACCCCAGGTCCAACACCCGGCTGCCGGGCTCAATAAGCTCTGCCATCCGGCGGAGATCCGGCCGGCTGATAACGGCTTCAGCAGTTGCTTCCGGAGAAATCACAGCTCTTCTCATATCAGAATTCCTCCTGCTGGTTACGCAGAAAATCCCGGATCAGGGATCCGAGCCGGTCGACTTCCAGCAAAAATGCGTCATGCCCGTAACTGGATTCTATTTCGCAAAACGAGCAATTAAGATTATTGGCCAGCGCCGCTTTTACGATCACTTCGCTCTGTGCCGTAGTAAAGAGCCAGTCGCTGGAAAACGATACCACCAGCATATCCGCCTTGTAATCTTTCATAGCCACAGCAAGATCGCCGCCATTGGCAAGATCGTAGTAATCAATGGCACGGGTTATGTACAAATAACTGTTGGCATCAAAACGTTCCACAAAGCGCTGCCCCTGATATTCCAGATAACTTTCCACCGCAAAATCGCGTTTGAATGCAAAACTGTACGAATCAGTATCCTGAAGATTGCGTCCGAATTTACGGCTCATGGATTCATCGCTCAAGTAGGTTATATGCGCCAGCATCCGCGCGGTGGCCAGTCCGTGTTCGGGATTGACGACATATTCGCCGTTCTGAAAATTTATATCGCTGCGGATAGCCTGACTTCCCACCCAGTTGAATGCAATACTCTGCGACCCCAGCTGCGAAGTGGTGGCTATGGCGATCACACTTTTGACCATATCCGGATAAAGCCTGCCCCACTCCAGGGACTGCATGCCGCCCATGCTGCCGCCGATGACCGCCAGCAGTTTTTCGATTCCGAGATGGTCGATCAGCCGTTTCTGCGCCCGCACCATATCGGCAATGGTCACCACCGGAAAGTCCAAATTGTAGAGTTTGCCGGTCGCCGGATTGACTGAACGCGGCCCCGTGGAACCGGAGCAGCCGCCGATAACGTTGGAGCAGATGACAAAATATTTATCCGTATCAATGAATTTGCCGGGACCGACCATTTCATCCCACCAGCCGGGTTTGCGGTCTTCAGGGGTGTGTTTGCCTGCCACATGGGCATCGCCGGTCAGCGCGTGGTGGATAAGTATGGCGTTATCTTTTTTTTCCGAGAGTTGACCGTAAACTTCGTAGCGCAGATTCACTTCATAAAGTTTGCGGCCGCAATCCAGCAGAAGTGCATTTTCCTCTCCGGCGCCGAAAGAAAAATCCAGCGGGGTGGAGAGCAGCAAATTGTTTCCGGTTTCACTCATGGACAAAAACTCTGTTCAGAAATTTGTTTACAATATATTATCAGTTAATATAACACCGATTCGTGTAAAAAACAACTCTTGAAAATCACTTTATGCCGCGGGTAACGCAAAAATTCTTGCGGCAGGAACCGGTGTTTATACATCTGTTCTCCGCCGCGCCCGGGACACGATCAGGAGTTTTTTTACAGTTTTTTCATCGCATTTTTAAAACTTTCAGCGCTGTTGGCTATGATCGACTCATCAACACAGAATGTCAACCGGAAGTACCCTTCCATGCCGAACCCTCTTCCCGGCACCGCCAGAATGCGTTCTGCCAGCAGCTTTTCCACAAAGATCCGCTCATCTGCCACCGGTGATTTCGGGAAAAAGTAAAATGCGCCTTTGGGCATGAGAAACTCTATCCCGGCATCGGTCAGCACTTGAGCCATCAGATTGCGGCGGCGGCGATAGATATCCAGATCGATCGTAGAATCAATACTGCGAATGAGTATTTGCTGCGCCACGGTCGGAGCATTGACAAATCCGAGGATACGGTTGGTCATGATCACCGCATTGATAAGCTCATCGGCACCTTCCAGCTCCGGATTTACCGCCACATAGCCGATACGTTCACCGGCCAACGAAAGCGTTTTGGAAAAAGAACCGATCACCACCGAAGCATCGTAGACCGAAAACACCGACGGCACTTCGCAGTTGTCGTAATTCAGATACCGGTAGGGTTCATCGGCGATCAGGTAGATGGCTCTACCGTATTTTGCCGATGCATTTTTCAATATTTCAGCCAAAGTTTCGAGTTCTTTTTTCGTATAGATCTGCCCGGTGGGATTGTTGGGGGAATTGACCAGCACCGCGCGGGTTTTGTTCGTTATGGCCGCGGCAATGGCATCGCAATCCAGCTCGAAAGTATCTTTTTTACTGGGCACCGGCAGCAATTTGCCCTGAAAGTTGCCCGCATAGAAAGCGTATTCAACAAAGTAGGGTGCCGGGCAGATGACTTCGTCGCCGGCTTCCAGCACCGCGCGGAAAAATGCGTTGATCCCGCCGGCGGCACCGCAAGTGGCGATCACATGGCTGCCGGGGATACTCACGCCCTGTTCGCGCGTAAGATATTCCCCCAGCTTGGCGCGGCAATCCGGAAATCCGGCATTGGGCATGTAGCCGAGCGCAAAGGGTTTATCGGCATTTTGAGCTATATCCTGCAATGCCATTTTGACCGCTGACGGAGCCGGAACATCGGGATTACCCAAACTGAAATCGTATACTTTATCGTTGCCGTACTGCTTCCGCAACTCGTTACCGGCTTCAAACATCTTGCGGATCATGGAAGAATTACCCAGCGCAGCCGCGATCTGGGCGGATACCAATTTACTCATTTTCTACAGCCTTTCTTTAAGAAATCTTCAGTTGTTTTTTTCCGGCGCAACCAGATCGGCGATCTCCGGAGCTGCCGAACGCAGCATTTGCATAGATATTTCCAGCGCTTTGGCCGGAGTTTCACTTTCCAATACTTCGATGGCCGCCAGCTCTGCATCGGCCATCTGCAGATTGCGGATCACGCGCCGCACCGGTCCGATTTGAGCCGGGGGCATACTCAACTCGTGCACCCCCAACCCCACCAGCAAAGGAGTAAAACGCGGATCACCGGCGATCTGTCCGCAAACACTCACCCAGATATTGTGCCGCCGCGCAACAGCTATGGTGTTGGCAATCAGAGTCAGCACCGCCGGATGGGTGGGCATATCCAGATAATTGAGCCGCTCATTGGTGCGGTCAGCCGCCAGAGTATACTGCACCAGGTCGTTGGTGCCGATACTGAAAAAATCCACCACTTTGGCCAGCGGGTCGGCCAGCAGCGCCGCCGCCGGAGTTTCGATCATCGCGCCGATCGGCAGATGCAGTGCGTGTTCTATATGTTCGTGATAAAGCTCTTCCTGCAGCTGGCGGATAATCGCCTTGACCTCCAGAATCTCTTCCACGCAGCTTACCATCGGCAGCATTACGCGCAAATTGCCGTAGCGCCCTGCCCGCAGCAGCGCCCGTAGCTGGGTACGGAATATATCGGGCCGTTCTTTGAGGCAGAAGCGTATGCCGCGCAAACCGAGAAAAGGATTGGGTTCCACATAGCGCTGAAGCGCCTGATCGAGTTTATCGCCGCCGATATCCAATGTACGCACCACCACCGGTTCGTTTTTCATCTTGGCAAGCATGGCACAATAAATATCCAGCTGCTCTTCCTCGCTCGGCAGACCGCTGGAATTCAGAAACATGAATTCGCTGCGGAAAAGTCCGATACCGCAGCCGCCGAATTCATGCACCGTTTCTGTATTAGCCACATTTTCTATATTGCCGGAGAGCTGCAGAACAAATCCATCGCGGGTTTCGGCACTCAAACGCTTTTCTTCGGCCAGTTTATGAAAAACCACCAGCGCGGCTTCCATCTTGCGCCGGTAAGCAGCCTCGGTCTCCCGGGTGGGATGCAATATCAGTTTACCACTGTATCCGTCGAGGATCAGCATATCATTGTCTTTGACTTGTTCAAGAAAATCGTTGGAGATACCCAACACCGCCGGCAGCTGCATGGAGCGTGCGAGAATTGCAGTATGCGAAGTTGCGCTGCCGGTCTCCACGGCAAAGCCCAACACCCGGCGCCGGTCCAGCGCAGCAGTATCCGAAGGCGTAAGATCATGCGCCAGAATAATGCGCTGATCGTCGTACTCTATATTGCCGGAAGTATTGTCCTGCAGATGGTGCAGCACCCGCGATGCCACGTCGCGTATATCGGCAGTACGTTCTTTGATGTAGTTATCGGGCATGACCGATATGGCGGCTACAAACTTTTCCACAACCTTGAAAAACGCATAATCCGCCGGTTTCAGCTCGCGCGTTATCATCTGCTCGACTTCACGGGTGAGCAGCTGATCATCGGTTATCAGCAGCTGAGCATCGAAAATCCCCACATCGTGTTCATCGGCTTTGGTACGCAGCTCTTCCTGCAGCTTGAGGATTCCGGCGCGGGCGGCATCCAATGCAGCATGAAACGCCGCAATTTCGGACTGGACACGATCAGCAGTTATGGTGCTGTCCGGCGGGTCAAGGTAAAAATTGTCGTTCTGCCGGACAAAACACACCCTGCCGATGGCGTAACCGTTACTGGCAGCTATGCCCTGACAAACTGTTTCCTTGGGTTCCACGCTCATGACCGATTGTTCATTCCTCGTCAAATTTAGCTTCAAAAAGCCCGGCAATGGCGGCGGAGGCTTCAGCTTCATCAGAACCGGTTGTAGCCAGAGTCAGAACCGTTCCGCACGATGCGCCGAGCATCAGGAGGGAAAGAATACTTTTGCCATCGGCAACACTGCCGTTATCGCGGGCAAGTTTCACTTCGGAGTCGAAGTGCCCGGCACATTGGGCGATCAACGCCGCCGGACGGGCATGCAAACCCAGACGGTTCAATATTTTCACTTCGACTTCCATAGATATTTTCCGTAATTCAGACTTTAAAAAAACAAAACCCATATTAATATACAGCAAATCCGCAATTTTGCAAGCTTCAATCGGTATTTACAGTGCAAAGAGTTTTTATCTGAAGAAGTTGTAATAAAATCGTGAAAAATTTTTATCTGGTTATATCTGAAAATATTGCTTTTTGAGTAAAAATGTGCTATGTTACACCCAAACATCAATATTTTTTACCAAGGATTTTTTATGCATTGGATCGATTGGACCATTGTTGGAGCACTGTTTATAGTGCTGGCAGCCACACTGATCATTTGTCAGCGTTACGTAAAAAGTACAGCGGACTTTCTGGCCGCCAATCGTTGCGCCGGGCGTTATCTGCTGGCGATCACCAGTGGTATTGCCGGGATCGGAGCGATCAGTATCATTGCCAACTTTGAACAATATTATGTGGCCGGTTTTGCGCCGATATGGTGGAGTTTTCTCTCCGGGCCGCTGGGGCTGATCATCTCCATTACCGGTTGGGTATACTACCGGTTCCGGGAAACGCGCTGCCTGACCATGGCGCAGTTTTTTGAGGTGCGTTACAGCCGCAACTTCCGGGTATTCTGCGGTATTCTGGGGTGGCTTTCCGGGGTATTGAACTACGGGATCTTCCCGGCAGTATCGGTCAAATTTTTCATTTACTTCTGCAGTCTGCCGGAAACTTTCACTATTCCCGGTATCAGCTGTACTTTCAGTACTTTTGTCTGCCTGCTGCTGGTGGCAATCAGTATGGGGGTGATTTTTGCCATCTTCGGCGGACAGATCGCCATTATGCTTACCGACTTCATACAGGGCATGTTCTGCAATGTGGCGTTTCTGGCGCTGATGGTCTTTCTGGTAATGCAGTTCGACTGGGAAACGATTTTTGATACGCTCCAGCAGCTCCACAAAAACAATCCGGATGCCTCACTTTTCAACCCCTACGCCACCACCAAGATCAAGGACTTCAATATCTGGTTCTTCCTGATGGGTTTTGCCATGACCGTTATGCACACCGGTTCCTGGCAGGGTTCTTCGGGGTACGCAGCAGCGGCAAAAAGCGCACACGAAGCCAAAATGTCCCGTTTTCTGGGCACTTGGCGAGCACTGGTGCAGACCGCGTTGCTGATCTTCATACCCATCTGCGCGGTGGTGTTTTTCAACAATCAGGAATTTGCCGACCGGGCGCGCGATATCCAGCAGATATTGAGCACCATGGCCGAACAGGATGCCAGTCAGGCACGCGTGCCGCTATTTTTGCATAAAGTCCTGCCGGTGGGCTTTGTAGGGTTGTTTGCCGCAGTCATGTTTGCGGCCATGCTTTCCACCGACGACACTTACATGCACAGCTGGGGTTCGATTTTTGTGCAGGACGTCATACTGCCTTTCCGCAAAAAGCCCTTTACGGAAAAACAGCACCTGCTGATGCTGCGTCTTTCCATTATATTTGTCGGGTGCTTTGCATTCTTTTTCAGCTGGCTTTTCAAGCAGACAGAATACATATTGCTCTTTTTCCAGATCACCGGGGCGATCTTCACCGGCGGTGCCGGTGCAGTGATCATCGGCGGGCTTTACAGCCGCAGCGGCTCCACTCTGGGCGCATGGGTAGCCATGATCCTTGGTTCAGGCTTGGCTATTATCAGTATCGTTCTGCAGCAGGTCTGGCCCGCTCTTGCGCCGGTACTGGCAGAGCTTTACGGCGGTGCAACCGGTCAATGGTTCATGGAGCACAAGGCGCGTTTCCCGCTCAATGGCCAGATTCTGGCATTTATTGTAAGTGTACTTGGCTTTTTCAGCTACTTTTTCATTTCGTGGATCGACCGCAAGATCCACAAATACGGTAAATTCAATCTTGACCGCATGCTGCACCGCGGCGAGTACGATACTACCGGAGAACACACCGAAGCCTGGAACGCCGGCCGGATCTGGCGCATACTGGGGCTGACCAACGAATTCACCTTCTTCGACCGCATCCTCTTCTTTGCCAGCATTGTCTGGACTTTGACCTGGACCGGGTTTTTCGTAACGGGCACAGTGGGGCACTTTGCCTTCGACTGGCAGCCGATCACCTGGCTGCGCATGTGGAAGTTCTACGTTATGCTGGCTTTTATGCTGGGTATCGGCACAACGATATGGTTCCTGGCGGCCGGTTTCCGCGATATCGGCCGCTTGTTCCAGGCGCTTTCCAGCAACGAACGCAACTTTGCTGATAACGGTCAGGTGATCGACGGTAAAAACGCCGGTGAAAAATAATTATGGCTGACCGACTGCACAAAAGAGAAAACAACATATTCACTTTTCACAGCATAGGTTTTATCCAAAGCAGTCAGCAATATCAGTACGAAGCTCCCCGGCAGGCGGTATACGCCGCCTCGGGGGCTTTTTTATGTTGGAGCGATCCGGCATATCAGGCCTGCGCTGAAGATCTGACCGGATTTGACCGCATCTGGCTGGTGTGGGTATTTGACCGCAATAAAAGCACCGCCTGGCACAGCAAAGTACGCGTGCCGGTGCCGGCGGAGCGCGACCGTTACAGTGTTTTTGCCACCCGTTCGCCGCACCGGCCCAACCCCATCGGCATCAGCGCGGTGGAGCTTAAAGAAGTCACGCCAACAGGGCTGCGCCTCGGCGCCTGTGATCTGCTCGATGGCACGGCGGTACTGGACGTAAAACCTTATATTCCGGAAGTTGATTCATTTCCTGGATCCCATGCCGGCTGGCGCGAAAATGTGGAAAAAACGCCGTGGCAGCTGGTCTGGAGCGAAAAAGCAGCCATTCAGGCCGGATTCATTGCCGATGCAAGCGGGCTTGACCTTAAAAATTTCTGTCATGTACAGTTGAGTTTCCGCCCGACAGATGCCACGCGCAAGCGTCTGGTTTTTAATGAAGAAATGCAAATGTTTCAGCTGCATTGCCGCACCTGGAAGATATTTTTTTCGCTCAATGAAGATACTCAACTGATCTCCATACATGGTATTGCCGGCAACTACACTCCGGATGAACTGCTGCCCGGAGCCGCCGATAAATACGGCGATAAAGAACTCCACCGGCAGTTCCGCGAACGTTTCCGGTAAAAAACACATTCATACAGACAATACAGCACGGCAAGCGGCGCAATTTTAATTAAAATACCTGAAGATCTTTCATACTCAAGGGTTTGAAAGTTTTCCGCAGCTTGTTTTTCAGCATCTTATTCACGCTCCAGAATTTCCAGCGTCCGCAGGCAAAATCATGTGAATAGTAATTTTCGAGCCACGCGTGTTTGAGCTGAAAACTTATCGGCTGACTTTCAAAAATCCAAGGAGCATGCGCCACCAGATATTCTGCCATTTTTCTGTATAACGCAGTACGTTCCGGCGTATCGGGCATGCTCAAAGAGCGTTCAAACATCCGGTCAAACTCTTTATCGTTAAACGCAGCTCGGTTGGAACCGCCGATATTTTTGCTGTAAAAAAGCTGCAGAAAGTTTTCCGCATCCGGGTAATCGCCGATCCACGACAGCCGGAAAGTCTGCATTTCGCCATTGCGCAGTTTCTGATAAAATCTGGCGGCATTGTTCAGATTCACTTTAACTTTTATCCCCAGCTTGCCCCAGTCGGCGGCGGTCATTTCGCCATGCTGCCGATGGCGGGTGCTGTTGCCGGATTGGTCAAAGGTTATTTCCAGCGCTCTGCCGGTTGCCGGATCGATGCCCTTGGGGTAGCCGGCTTCGGCAAGCAGTTTTTCGGCGCGCTTGAAATCGTATTTTATCATCTTTTCCGCCAGCAATTTATCGTATCCGGCCACACCGGGCGGTATGGGGCCGATGGCGGGGATCGCCAGATCATTGGCGTGTTTTATCCTTAACGGCAGATTGTAAGCAGCAGTGAGAGCCTGCCGTAATTTCAGGTTGTTCTTGAGTTTTTCATCGGTAAAACTGAACCCGACATACTGAATTTCAAACTCCCGGTTTTCGATCAGACTTATTTGCCGTTTTTTCAGCGCCGGCGCAAGCGTTCTGCCGCCGGAAACCAGATCGGCATTGTCCTTGTTGAGTGCACTCAACTCCAGCTCGCCCTGCAGAAACAACAGCCATGCCGATAAATTCTGCCGGATATTGGAGCAGATTATCTTATCCGCCAGCGGCAGCCGGCGCCGGCGGTCAGCGGGATTTTGTGCCGCTGAAAAATATTCTTCACGGTATTCGGGATTTTTCAGAAGAGTTATGGAGTAGTCGCGCTTGAATTCGCCGAGTTTGAACGCTCCGGAACCTATCGGGTAATCAGCCATGGCTTCCTGCCCGTAAAATCTGACCGCTTTTTCCGACACGATCCCGGTATAAGGTATAGCGAGATTATAGAGAAAACGCGCATCAGGTGAGTTCAAATGAATAACAAACTTCCGATCGTCAATGATCTCCAGCCCCGGCACACCTTTCGCATAAAGCTCAAAGCGTCCGGCCTGATCTTTTACAGCAGCAGTGGCCGCATAAAACTTTTCGATCCCCCTGACCTTACCACGCAAAAGCCAGTAAACCGGGCTGTGCAGACTGCCGTCAGCGATCCGCAAAAGCGAAAATACCACATCAGAACTTTTGACTTTACGCGCCGGCAAATCATTGCTGCCAAAGCATTTATCCGGCACAAAATACAAGTCATCGCGCAGCGTGCAGACAAAACTCCGGTTGTTGTCAAGCATTTGCGGCATACTTTCAAGCATGGAAGGCTTGAGCTTGTATGGCCGCGCCAGATAATCGTATTCCAGAAGCGTATCAAAGAGCGCGCCCGCCATATTGCGACTCGCCAGATCATCGGCCAGCGCCGGGTCAAGCGTCTTGACCAGCGTTGCCGTAGCTATATGCACAGTATTGAGCTTATCAGTGCTTTTACCGCAACCAATAAGCAATAAAACAGTGCAAATAATTGGCAGTAGATGAGTTAAAATTATTTTTCTGTTTAAAATAACCATAACAGATAGCAAAACGGTTATCTGAACCTTTGGAGGTACAGGCTTATTTATTATTCTACAGTCTTATGCGGCGATGCACTTGTTGTACCGACACAAATTGCTGTCGGCTGCCGCAACCCAAGGGGGATTGCTTTCCCCCTTGGAACCCCTTGCTAATTTGGCTGCGACATCCAGCGCGAGTTACACACAACTTTAAATTAACGGCGGGGGCTGCCGCCCCCTTAAGCGATTTTACGGCTTGCCGTAAAATCGTCCTCAAACGCCGGAAGGCTTCGCTCGACTCCGTTCGACCTCGCAGCATGCTGCCTCGGGTTTGCAGGAATTCATCCTGCAAACTACTCTCACATGCGCTCGCGGCGCTAACCGCGCTTCGCGGCTACCGCCGCGTATGCTGTTGGTTAGCAATATTATTTACCAGCCCAACTCTTTATGCCTTTTTTCTGCTCTTGGGTTTGGGTTTGCTGCCTGAAAGTTTGACTGGAGTTTCGCCGCGAACGGCAGCGGCATCTACTACACAGCGGGTGATTCCGGGGCTGGGCAGTTGATACATTACATCGGTCATCAAACTTTCCATAAGCGAACGCAACCCGCGTGCCCCGGTGCCTTTTTTCTCGGCTTGCATGGCAAGCTCGGCGATGGCATCGGCGGTGAATTCCAGAGTTACATTATTCATTTTCAGAAGCTTCTGATACTGTTTGACCAGCGCATTTTTCGGTTCTGAAAGAATGCGTTTGAGGTCATCAGCAGTAAGTTTGCCCAGATCCACAACTACCGGCATACGGCCGATGAATTCGGGAATCAATCCGAAACGCACCAGATCTTCGGGCTCGGGCTTCTGATTGAGTGCGGCTTCGGCTTCTGCCTCGGCGGCTTTCTGCTGAGCTTCGCCATCATCGGTCAGGCGGTTGAAGCCCAACACCTGTTTGCCGACGCGGCGCTGAACGATTTTATCCAGCCCGACAAAAGCTCCGCCGGCAATGAAAAGTATATTCGATGTATTAACATGCAAATACTGCTGATCGGGGTGTTTACGGCCGCCTTTCGGAGGCACATTGGCAATGGTGCCTTCCAGAATTTTCAAAAGCGCCTGCTGCACGCCTTCGCCGGAAACGTCGCGCGTGATGGAGACATTGTCGGTTTTACGGGCGATCTTGTCGATTTCGTCCACATAGATTATCCCGATCTGGGCGCGGGCAATATCATAATCGGCATTCTGAACGAGACGAAGAATGATATTTTCCACGTCTTCACCCACATACCCGGCTTCAGTCAGCGTGGTGGCATCGCAAATACAGAACGGCACATCCAGCATACGCGCCAGCGTGCGGGCAAGCAACGTTTTGCCGCTGCCGGTGGGCCCCATCAGAAGTACGTTGCTCTTTTCGAGTTCAACTTCGGCAAATTCACCGGATTCGTCGGTTTTTTCCAGCTGGCTCTGCAAACGGCGGTAATGATTATGCACCGCCACGGAGAGAACTTTTTTTGCTTCGTCCTGACCGATAACATATTTATCCAGCTCGGCCTTGATCTCGGCGGGTGCTGGAACGTTCAGATTGCGGATCAGCTCTTCGACTTCAGGCGTCTTGCCCGGAGCAACATCGCCGGGAGCGGATTTTTTCCCTTTTTTGCCGCTGCCATTGAGCATATCGCTGCAAATTTCCACGCAATGCTCGCAGATCAAACTGTTATCCATACCGGCAATAACTTTACCGGCGCTGCCGTCATCCACGCTTCTGCCGCAGAATGAACAGCAATGTCTGTTTTTATCTTTGCTCATGTTGAGTAAAAATCCTGTTATTTACGCTTGCCGACCACCTGATCGACCAGGCCGTATGCCACGGCTTCGTCGGCAGACATGAAAAAGTCGCGGTCGGTATCTTTTTCGATCTTGCTCAATTTCTGTTTGGTATGGCTGGCAAGAATACCATTCAAAGTAGCCTTGGTGCGTAATATTTCATTGGCCTGAATGCTTATATCGCTGGCCGTGCCTTGCGCTCCGCCCCACGGTTGATGGATCATCACGCGCGAATGCGGCAAGGCAAAACGTTTGCCCGCGGTGCCTGCGGCCAGCAGCACCGCGCCCATGCTGGCGCACTGACCGATACAATAGGTCTTGACATCGCAGCTCAAACTCTGAATGGTATCGTAGATCGCCAGACCCGCGGTACACGATCCGCCGGGGCTGTTGATATAAAGGTCAATATCTTTTTTGGGGTCTTCGGCTTGCAGGAACAAAAGCTGCGCCACGATCAGATTTGCCACATCATCATCAATGGGCGTACCCAGCAATATGATGCGGTCTTTGAGCAGTCTTGAATAAATATCATAACCACGTTCGCCGTGACCGGTCTGTTCCACAACCATGGGAACCAGTTGAGCACGGGGTTTGAGATCTTTTTCAGAAAAATTCATTATGAAATACTCCACAGATCATTACAGATTTTTTTCGATGAGTTCCCAGACTTTCACTGCTTCGTCATCCCATTTGCCCCAAAGTTCCTGCAAACCGGCTTTGACTGCCGCAGCATCAGCGCCGAACTCTTCTTTGGCCGCCAGCGCTGCACCCTTGGCAAAAACACGGGGGACTTCGTTCTGACTCAACACCAGACGCATGGTACCGACTACGCGGTCTTCCCACGAGAGTTTGCGGGGCAGATCGCGGGTGATACGGGCAATGGCATCCTGCAGGAAGGGGTTGGGCATGCGTTCGAGCAGATCTTCAGCATAGGCTTTGAAACCTTCAGCAGTAAAGAGTTCGTCAAAACCGGCATATTTCTTGCACAATGCAGCACCGGATTCGTTGATAAAAGCTTCCCGCGCCAGAGCGATGAGTTCGGGGTGTTTGGAAAGATCGCTCATGTATTCGCAGCCGGCGGTTTTGCCGAAAGTTCCCAGCAGGAAGTGAATGGCATTGTGGCCGTAAAGCTTGGCTTCTTCAAAAGGCAGCAGATCGTTTTTCACATACAGATTTTCCACACAGCGGTTTTCAATGCCCGGGCAGCTGGAAATATAGATACGGTTGAACGCTTCCACCAGGTGAGCACGGTCAGCGGCAGGGGCAAGTTTTTCCACACCGCGGGCGGCGCAGTCGGCTTCCGGCACCACACCGGACATCTTGCCGACCACAGTGTTGAGGCAGTAGGTGTTGGGGAACTTTTCGCCGAGAGCTTCTTCGAGTTCTTCAGCAGCACGGTTGTTGTTTTCGGCCGTATAGATAAAACGTACACGGTCGGGCTGCTTGCGGAAACCTTCCACCATCCACGGCGCGCAATAAGCAAAGAATTTCACACTGGGCAGTGCGGTGGCAAGTTCGCAAGCTTCAGCGGCGGCTTCCACGAGTTTTTCTCTGCCTTCGGGAGTGTTGGGGTTATAGACTTCCACATTTTTGATAACTTCAACTTTAATACTGTCAGCATACGCAGTATTGATCGTTACCACGCCGCCGTTATCATTGATGGCGTTACGCAGTTTATCATCGACTTCCGCAATAACAATGCGGTCAAAACCGCCGCGGCAGGCTCCAGACATAAAAATACCGGTTTGAATAGGGCCGAGACCGACACCGACAAAAACTTTCATAATTTTCCTCGCTTTGTTTTAATATATAATGGTTGAAAATGTACTATACACTCTATAAAGTAACACCAATCCCGGAGTTTTTCCACCCGTTATGCCACCAATTCAGCAACTTTTCGGTTAAAAAAGTACTTTTTATTGTTGCAGACCTTGCTAAAGGCAGATTTGTGACATATATTATCACAAAATTCAACTGTCTGCAACCCCGAGGAGCTGGATCGATGATCAAAAATTCACCTTTCTGGCGGAGCATGTATACCGCCTGGGAGCTTGCCTGCGATCAGGCATTGCCCCGTTTCTGCCGTCCGGAGGCGGCATCTGAAAAACAGGAGTTTGTGTTCAATCCGCTTTACGGCACCGTGATCTGGGCGGCCGCCGGCGGTCTGATAATGCTGGTGCTTAACCGGATTTTGAACAGCCTGCTGCCGGTAAACGGTGCGGCGCTGCTTTTTGCGTTGATCGCAGTGCTGGCTTCGGAGATCCGCACCGGCTGGCGCGGTTTGGCTTTGAGTGTAACATTTTTTGAAAATATTTCCGGCGGCAAAACCTTCTGCAATGCCATTGCCCTGCGGCAGGATACGCTCAAAAATCTGACTGGAGTCGTGCCGCTGCTGCTGACCATTTTTGCGTTGCTGGGTAAATTTTCCGCTGTTTTTCTGACTGCCCGGGCCGGATTTGCCGGCGTGATCAGCGCCGCCTGGATCGCGGCGCTGGCAGCGGAAGCGATTCTGGCAGCAGAACCGGCAGCATTGGGGATCCCCGGTTTCTGCCATCATGCGCGGAGCGAATACGTTGTGGCGCTGGCCGGATTTTTCCTGCTTTTCAATCTGGTAAGTCTGCCGCTGGCAACGCTGGTGGCGCTGGGTGTATCGGCATTTCTGACCATACTGCTGCTGAATTTGTTTCTGCGCCGCTGCGGCAAGATCGACTCCAATGATATGACTATGTCAGGTTATCTGCTGGAGCTGGCGGTTCTGGCGGTATTTGCTCTTCTGACTTGCTGAAAAACTATGTGCGACAACGATTTGCTTTATCTGAATACGCCGGGCAAGATCAATTTGTATCTCAAAGTCACCGGTAAACGCCCCGATAATTATCACACCATCGAAAGTATTTTTCTGCCGTTGGCCGAACCCTCTGATGATGTGGCGATCAGCACCGATACTCTTCCCGGTTCAATACTGGTGGCGTGTTCGGATGTGCTTCTGCCCGGCGGGGTGAGCAATATTGCCGGCAGGGCGGCCGAACTCTGGGCGCAAAAAACCGGTCAGGTGCCGCATTGGGATATAAATATCAGCAAAAATATTCCCGTGGCCGGCGGCATGGGCGGCGGTTCATCCGATGCGGCGGCAGTCTTGCGGCTGCTGAACAACAATAGTGAAAAATCACTTGATGCGCAACAACTTGCCGAACTGGCTCTCAAACTTGGTGCCGATGTACCGTTTTTTCTGGAGCCGCAGCCAATGCTGGTGCGCGGCATTGGTGAAATAACTGAAACGCTGCCTTTTGAAATGCCGGAACTTTTCATACTGCTGGCCGCGCCGCAATTTCCAGTCAGTGCTGCGGAAGGCTACCGGCTGACCGCGCCGGAAAAAATCACGCCGATGAGTGATGTTTTGCGTAATGAAATTTTTTCTGCCCTGCAAAATAACGATGTGGAAAAACTCGCCGGTTCGATCTTCAACGACCTGCAGGATGGCGTTTTTTACAAATACCCGATTCTGGAGATCGCAGCCGGCAAAATCCGCAGCAGCGATGCCCTGGCTGTGCAGATGACCGGCAGTGGGCCGACACTGTTTGCACTTTATCCGGACCGGGAAAGCATGGAAAAAGCTCAAACGCAGCTGGAAGAATGTTTGCCGAATTTCCGGATAATTGCGGCCGGAAATCTTGTTTGAAGCTCAAAAAAAAACAGATTTGTATATTGGAACATTGGTAAAAAATCATTTGTCGATATATCTTAATATGCATTTATACTGGAGTATGACTGAAAAAGGAGTTTCCGAATATGGCAACGGTCAATGAATGGGATGAACAAACTTTTGCTGAATTGAAGAATGAAGGTGTGGTCGTGGCAGATTTTTACGCTGTCTGGTGCGGTCCCTGCCGAATGATGTCGGGCGTACTGGAAAATGCCATGGCAGAGTTCAGCAGCGAGCAGGTAAAAGTCGGCAAACTGAACATTGAAAAATGCAGAAATCTGGCAACAGAATACAACATCCGCACCATTCCGACTTTTATCATCTTCAAAGATGGTAATATCCACAGCAAGCACATCGGCGTACTGGGGCAGAAAATGCTTGCAGAGGCAGTCCGGAAAGCCCTGGCATGACCGTGAAAAATCGTATCGAGGTGGTTGCGGGGGTGATCTTTGACGGGAATGATTGTATACTTGCAGCACAGCGTCCGGCAGGCAAAAGCCACGCCGGTAAATGGGAGTTCCCCGGCGGCAAAGTCGAGCCGGGTGAAACACTGGCAGAAGCATTGGTGCGGGAACTGACCGAAGAACTGGCGCTGAAAGTTACGGTACTGGATGAGATGTACACTCTTTCGCTCAATCCGGAGCCCGGGAAAACTCTGATACTGCACTTTATCCGAGGGATCGCGGCGGCGGCAAGCCAGCCGGTTGCCTGTGAAAATCAGGAATTCAAATGGCTGAAAAAATCTGCGCTGGACTGTGTAGACTGGCTGCCGGCCGACCGGGAATTTGTTGAATATCTTGCCGCAGCTTACGGCAAATAGTTTTATAGCAGAAAGAACTTGAAAAAATGAATATGAAAATGTTTGATGCGTACAGTGGTTTTTCCATTGATTTTTCGCGTATGAACTTTAATTGGGCAGAGCTGGATGCGCTGCAGGAAAAATTTCTCCGGGCCGCCCGGGAGATGATCGCGCTGGAAAATGGCGCCATAAAAAATCCCGATGAAAACCGCAAAGTCACCCACTTTACCGACCGCGCAGTTTACCGCACATCAGAACTTTTCAATCAGGTTGAAGAGTTTGCCTCCGCAATACGCAGCGGCAACATTACCGGCGGCACCGGCAAACGGTTTGAAGCTGTGGTCGTCAATGGCATCGGCGGTTCGGCGCTGGGGCCTCAACTGCTGCAGTTTGCCATCAATGGCCCTTACTGGAACGAAAAAAGCCGTCAACAGCGCGCCAACGGCTTGAAAATATATTTTCTGGACAACACCGACCCGGCGGGGTTGAAAGATCTGCTGGAAGTTATCGATCCGGAAACGACCTTGCATCTTTGCGTTTCCAAATCCGGCGGCACGCAGGAAACGCTCAACAATCTGACCGCTCTGATTGAAATTTATGCGGCCAGAGGACTCAATTATTCCGACTACGCCTGCTCGGTGACCATGCCGGGCAGCAAGCTGGATAAACAATCAAAAGCAAACAACTTTCTCAAAGTTTTTCCCATGGCTGAATCCATCGGCGGCCGCACCAGCGAAACGAGTATTGTGGGGCATGTGCCGGCAGCGCTGACCGGAATCGATTTCCGCATGTTCCTTGAAGGCGCATGCCGCATGGATATATGGACCCGCAACAGCAATTACCGCGACAATCCCGCCGCCATGCTCGCAGCCATGTGGTATCTTGCCGGCAAAGGCAAAGGCGACCGCAATATGGTGATCGTGCCTTACTCCGACCGTCTGGTACTGCTTTCGCGTTACTTGCAGCAGCTGGTGATGGAAAGTCTGGGCAAAGAACTGGATCTTGACGGCAACGTGGTCAATCAGGGCTTGAATGTCTTCGGCAACAAAGGCGGTACCGATGCCCACGCCTTTATCCAGCAGCTTAATGACGGGCGCGATGACTTTTTTGCCACCTTTATCGAAGTGCTGCACGATGCGGAAAATGTGCCGCTGGCGGATCAATGCACCATGGGTGATTATCTGCACGGGTTCCTTTACGGATTGAGTGCTGCACTTTCGGGTAAAAAACGCCCGGTGATCACTATGGAAATCAGCTCCATATCGCCGGCCAATCTGGGCTTGATAATTGCGCTTTACGAGCGCGCGGTAGCCATCTACGCGGAATTCATCAATATCAATGCCTTCCATCAGCCGGGAGTTCAGGCATACAAACTGGCGGCAAAAGGTATGCTTGATGCGCGCCAGAAACTTTTCGGCTCGCTCAAAGCTCCGGTCAACGGCACCGCACTGGAGCTGGCAACAGCTGCGGGTATTGCCGATCAGACTCCGGTGGTCGCCGGTTGGCTCAACCGGGCGGCGGCAAATCCGGAAAGTTATAATGTGGAACGTAAATTTTCGCCCGAAAAAGGCGAATGGATATATTTCGTAAAATAAAAGCAAAAAGGGGATCTTAAAATGTCAGCGATCGGTATCATCGTTCTGGTCTTTGTAGTATTGTTTATTTTCATCTTCAACAGCCTGATCATGAAGCGCAATATGGTCGATAACGCCATGGCACTGGTGGATGCATATTTGAAGAAACGCTGCGACCTCATACCCAATCTGGTGGCAGCAGCCTCCCAATATATGCAACACGAAAGCGAAACTTTAAGCAAGATCGCCGAAATGCGCTCGCAGGCCAAAACTGTAACGGAAAAAAGCGATCTTGACCGGCAGATGACCGGTTCATTACGCAGTTTCATGGTGCAGCTGGAAGCCTATCCGGATTTGAAAGCTTCGGAAAATATCATGCATCTGCAGACCAGCTTGAACGAAATCGAAGAACAGCTGGCCGCAGCCCGCAGAACCTACAACAGCGCGGTAACTGATTTCAACAACGCCATTGAAATGGTGCCCGGGTGTTTCTTTGCGCCGATGATGCGCTTGAGCAAACGCGAACTCTTCACCATTCCGGAAGCTGAAAAAGCCAACGTGGACGTCAACGCACTTTTCAACCGGTAAGATCGAAATATGTCAGAAACGGCATTGCAGTTTGATTGCGCGCAAATCGCCCGGCAGGTGCTGGATGGCGAATTGAAAAGCCAACTGGCAGATATTGACCGCAAACGCAAGATCGTCAAAGTAATCGGCTTTGCATTCGTGGCGCTGGGGGGAGCGGGACTGTTGGGAAGCAAAATTTTCCAATTCGGCGAAGCCGGCATGGTTGTCGGCATGCTCATGCTTTTAAGCGGCGCGGTACTGATGGCGGCTTTCCACAAAAAGCATTGTTCATTTTACCGGCATCAGGTGATGCAAGAACTGATAAATGCACTGAAACTTCCGCTGACCTACCATCCTGATAAGGGCTTGGAGCGCAGCCGGTTCAAAAAATTCGCGCTTTTCGGTTCATTTGACCGCTACCGCAGCGAAGACCTTTTGCGCGGTACGATCGGCAAAACCCGCATCGAAGCCTCCGAAGTGCATATAGAACGCAAACACAAAAGTAAAAACCGCACCTCCTATACCACCATTTTCCGGGGAGTGGTTTTTATTGCCGATTTCAACAAAGAATTCAGCTGCCGTACTGCAATATTGCCGGATGTGGCAGAAAAGTGCTTCGGAAAGCTGATGGGTAACTTTCTGCAGAATTTGAATTTCAGCGAAAAAGGCAAACTCGTCAAACTGGAAAATATAGAATTTGAAAAACGTTTTGCCGTTTACAGCAGCAATCAGCACGAAGCGCGTTATCTGCTCACGCCGCAGTTTATGGAACAGCTGCTGGCGGTGCAAAATACCGAAAAAGCTCCCATCCGGGCGCTTTTCTGCGACAATAATTTAGTAATGACACTTCCCCGCTGCGGCGGCTGGCTGGAACCACCTTTCTGGGGTACGCTCGCCCGGGCGGAAGTGCTGGAAAAATCATTACACGAAGTAATCGAAATACTCAATATCGTTCAGCTGCTCGATTTGAACACCCGCATCTGGACAAAGTAAATCCTATATTCCCCTTGCCGGAAAAAACTGCAACAAGAAACGCAGTCTTACTCCCGATAAATAACATCTTCACAAGTAAAAATTAAACAAATTGCGAAACAGTTTTCCATTTTTTACAGGAGAACTGTTCCGCAGAGAGTATTGATTTTATTTACGGCTTTACTGTACCATAAATAAAATTATTTGATAAAAGTTGCTATGCCGGTAAATAATCTTATTTGTTTTGATTTTCCAGAATTTTGAAGATGTTATTACGAATTTCACGCAATAAATCCAATATCGAAAACAGAAGAAGCAGCAATTCAAAAGTAATATGCAGCAGAATCGGTCCCAGAACAATAATTCCTAATCCCAGCAGCACCCTAAGATGTTCTTTGGCTTCCCAAGCGTCCATTGCAATTTTTAAGCAAAAAAACACATCGACTACTACCAACAGAGCGAAAAGAATTTTCACAATGATGGGAAAGATATTTATTTTAAAAGCAAAAAAACTTTCATTATCTTTATATTTTGTGCACGGCGTTCTTCTTTGGCTATAATAATACCTCGCTTTTTTTTGACATAGCAACTTTATTTCACTGAAACTTAATTCCCGTTAGAGCCCCCAAATTTTGTGCCGGAACGAGTTGTTTAACAAAAGTAATCAACTTTTCCTTCGTTTTTTCTGCCACAGTAAAGACAGCAAAGAAATTCAAAGGGCAAACAGATCTTCAGTGAATAGCGTGGAATTGAGGGGAATTTCAGATAATAAAAAAACCGAATACCTCAGAATTACACTTCGTCCGAGGCCCGACCAAGAGCCTACTACACCCAATGCAAATAGGAGTATCCGGCAAGATCATGCAATCAAGACACAATCTCACTGGACACAATTCACCAGCAGGTGTAGTAGACAAAAACGTTTTTTACTTGGTCGGTTTCGGACGAATTTGCCGTAAAATGCGAACAGTTTTCAATTAGCCGCTATCAAATCGACAGCACTGATAATATATATCCATTTGAATATAAATACAGCTGGATATATTTAAGCACCGTCAGGTGCGCTGTAAAAAGAAACACATCCTCCCGCCACAGGCGGCAACTTCATCCGGCTTCATTTGCTTTGCAGATTACGCCGTGACAAGCAAGTGCAACGGAGTGATAGCGGAACGCCTTCACAAGCGGAATGAAATGGCTTGCCGCGGCGTAATGAAATGAAGACGGGAGCGTCTTCATCCGCCGTCGCTCTGCGAGCTATGGCGGGACAAGCAAGGCTTCCGGAGTTTGGTGAAGATGTGAAGAAAACCTTCGGTTTTAAGTGAAGTTGCGCTTCGCGCAGTGAAGAGAAGCCTTGCGGCTTCGTTATTTTTTTTTGCCCGGAATTCGGGCAAAAAAATGGGGCGGTAGATTACTTCCGGCCCCTTGACCTTCTTTGTCGGCAGTTAAAATCCTCCTTGCAGAGAATGAATTTACTGCATAAAAGCCGTTTGCCGACCTGTTCACATAAACCACAGTGCAGTTAATTTTACCAATACCCCTCGGTATAATAACTGCGGTGTAAAGCCTTATTGTTTATGCTTCTGACAATTCCTTTGACCTTTCGTTACGGCGGCATCGGTTTTCAGTGTCGCCTTTTTCTTTGCAATGCAATAAAATCATCTTAAAAATCGTTATATTGTACAGAAACATTTATAAATCCAGGAGGAAATACCAGTGGTGAAATTTTGTCTTTTTCTGTGTGCCGTATCCACGATATTCAATGTCTTTGCTTCAGCTGAGTGTGATGAAAGCTGTGCCTGTGCTCTGCCGGGTTCATCGAGCGAAAAAGGATCAAGTGTGTTGTCTCCTGTTGGAAAAAACAGTATCAAGAATATAAAGCAGCCGCCAAGATTATCAACATTAAAAGGGAAAAGAATTGCTATTGTCGGCGGAAGTTTTATGGCATCTGTCACCCATCCGGAACTGAAAAGATTGATTTTAAGAGATTATCCGGATGCCCGGATTTATGTTTTGAAAGAAATCGGTTCGGCAGGTCCGTGGCCCGGTCCAGGGGTTGTACGTCATCAGAAAAATGATTTTATGCAGAAACTGAAGAAGTTGAAAATAGATGCCGTTATTTCAGGTAATGGCGGATGCGGACTTTGTACGCCCAAAGAAATGGGTTCTTGTATCGCCGCAGAATATTCAGGAATTCCTTCAGTAATGATCGCGGCTCCGGGATTTGCCGATCAATCCCGGAAAGTCGCGAGAATTGCAGGAGTATCCATACCGCGGGTTGCGGTTTATCCGGGAGCATTTTCAGCTCATACAAGAGATGAATTGTTGAAAAACACAAGAGAAGTCTTGTATCCGCAGATCATAAAAGCATTGACTGAACCTTTTTCTGCCGAAGAAATACGCAATGCTGAAAAAAATGATACGGAGAGTAAAATTTCTTACAGCGGAAATTTGGATGAAATCAATCTGTATTTTACACAGAACGGGTGGACGGATGGCTTGCCGATCATTCCGCCGACAACGGCAAGAGTTGCCGAATTTATGAAATATACCGACTATGCTCCCGGGGACGTTATCGCAACGATACCGCCAACTTACCGCAAAGCAACAGCAGAATTGGTCGCAGTAAATGGCGTTATGGCAGGATGTCCTCCGGAATATATGCCTATATTGATTGCATTCACAAAAGCCATGACTGATGGTGATTTCAGGAGAACTCTGGCAAGCACCCACGCATGGACTCCATACGTCATATTGAATGGTCCCCTTGCACGACAATTGGAGCTTGACTGCGGGCAAGGCGAAATTTCAAATATCCGTAACGCAAAAATCGGGCGCTTTATCAATCTTGCCATGCTGAATCTCGGCGGTTATCACATAAAAGAAAACCGCATGGGAACATTCGGGTATCTTATGCCGTGGTGCTTGGTGGAAGATGACATAATGGCGGTCAAATTGAATTGGCGCCCTTATCATATGCAGCAGGGATTCAAGCTGAACGACAATGTTTTGACGGCCTCTTCAGCTCTCTGCTGGGGAAATAATCTGGCTCCGGCAACGGCAAAACCGCAGAAAATCATGGAACTTATGGCACAGGATGCTGTGGAAAAGCAGCAATTTGCCATTGGCAGCGGTACGCCATTTGTATATCGGGCGATGCTGATAACCGGCAATGTTGCTGCTGATTTGCAAAAAGGATATACGAGCAAGGAAATCTTGGAGAAAGCACTTATTGAAACTGCCAGACAGCCGCTTGCTGCCAGAGTTTATGCCAATTACTGGGCAAACCCCGGAAGCTCTTTTAATGAAAATACCTATTCTTTGCGGCGACACTCCTATATGATAAGCAGGAAGGAAAATGCACGGAAAACATCCGTCCCACCGTGGCTGGAATGGAC
>JAZTWG010000026.1:0-48132 GCA_045635745.1 Victivallaceae bacterium | reverse complement strand
AGTATATCCACAGCTGAATCGGCTAATATACTGTTCCAGAAATCGCAGAACACTTCCGACGTTCCCGGCAAAGCCCGGGTGGCCGGCGAAGTTATTATCTTGAGATTGCTGTTGAACCCTTTGACCATATCGCCAAACGCCGCGACACGCCCCTGTAAACGCAAAAAAAAGGCGGCAGGATTTCTCCTACCGCCTCAAAAGGAAAAACTGTCACTCTATATCAAACATCTTTTTCTGATCCTCCCACATAGGAGGTAACGCCTGTTTAAGTTTTTCTGTGCTGCAGGATATTAAAAAATTCTGCAGCAGTTTTTTTATGTACACTATTTCAGCAATTTTTGAACATATCAGGTATTTTCCAAACTAACAAGTTTTATATTTGCTTATGCTACATTTACTTATAAAAATTACACTTCACTTGCAGTATAAAAAACAGAGACATTAACAGTAAATCAATCTTGACAACTTCTTTTACTTGCACTATACTATGAAATCGATTGAGGAATTTACCAAGGTGTTTTATGAGTATATGCAAATATCCTGATCTGGTTGTAGAACTTGAAAACCGGATATATTCAAATTTTTATACATCAAAACTGCCGCCGTATTCCGTTTTGCAGCAGGAATTTTCTTTGGCACCGGCAACTGTCAAACGGGCATTGGATCGTTTATTGGAACATAAACTTATAAGTACAGATTCGCTCAACCGGCGTCGCGGTATACATATAAACAACCGGGTGCGTACCCGTAAACGCGGTATAATTGCAATAGTGTTGCGCACTGATATACGTCATTCAGCATTGCTGACATTGGAAAAACATTGCCGTGCTGATGGATTTGAGGTGGAATATGTTATATACAATTCGCCATTGCATTTCGGACAAGTTGAAGAAATGTTTTTCAAAAGATTTGCAGGTGTGATTTTTCTGTTCAGCTCAATAGCTGTTGAGCTTGCTCTATGCTTAAAACATCTGAAAATACCTTTTTCCGCTGCCAACTATTTACCAATGGGTATTGAAATGGATATGGTAGAGTGGAATCATGAAAACTGTTGGAAACAGATCATTACTGAACTTAAAGAAAAAAATTATCATAACTTGCTGTTGGCATTCCCGGGAATGCTGGAAAATTACTTCAGCTACCAGATGAATATCTGGCAAAAGCTCATCAAAGAGCATGGTCTTCAAACAATCAACAACAAGATCCCTTCTCCTGACCGAAGTATCTCCAACAGTGAAAATATTCGCAGACTTTTCAAATATCTGCATAAAAAGAATGCATATCCTGAAGCATTGCTTATTTGGAACAGCGGCTTTAAGGAGCTGATTGACGAATTACGCAAAGAATTCAATCCGCCGGATGATATGCTGATAATTCTGCCTTGGCGTTGGGAAAATAAATACGCATGCCGTCTATTCAGCGAAGAAGATAACAGCGATTACGAAAGACTTTTTCTCAAAGCTTACCATCTGTTGCGGTTGCGTATGGCTGTTCCAACAATACCGTACAGCAGTTGTTTTTTGAATTATGAAATACCTGAAAAATATGATTTTCCAATTTATTCAATACAAAGCAGGCAAGCAGCAGAAGAAAGGAGTTAATATGTTACCTGCTCAACAATCAATACCGTACAGGAGTTGTAATTTATGCTGAAAGAAAAAATTATAATATTATTTTTGCTGCTTACAGGTTGTCTGCTCTCTGCAGCAGTACAACCAATACCGGATGCATTACCGGCAGAAAAAACTGCTCAAAGAGAACTGACTGAAGCAATAAAACATTTTCCGGCAAACGTTTTACCGGAGATTGTGCTCAAATATGACAAAACTTTGGGGGCTGAAGAATTTGTTATTTCCCGTTCCGGCAATAACGCAGTTGTTATTTCAGGCGGCCGCCCGCGGGGCGTGTTGTATGGGGCATTGGAGTTCATGGAAAAAGCAATGGGAATCAGATTCTGTTCGCTTGATTACACATATATACCGAAAAAATTGCCGATGGTACTGCCGTCTGATTTTCAATGGTGCGGTAAACCGGCATTCTTTATCCGCAACTATTATGATATTTACTTGAATAAACCATTGGAAAAATTCCAGCGATACCATGTGTACAACCGGATGAATGCTGCAAGCGATTTACCGGAACACGGTTTTTCGCAAAAGGTGGGGCGTCCCCGGGGGTGCCATACATTTTTATATTATTGCGAAGATTTGCCGGAAGAATACGGTTGGATGAACCCGGCAGGCAAACGGGTAAAAGTAACACACACAGCCGGAGGACAGATTTGCTATTCTCTGCCGGCTGTCAGAAGTCATGTTATCGCCAAACTGAAAAAATATATTGCTCAAGACCGGCAAGAGTGCGACAAAACCGGCGCGCCGTATCCGGTAATCTATGATATTTCCGCCAATGACTGCAATGCAGCTTGCCATTGTCAGCCATGCAAAGTATTTGCAGAAAAACACAATGTTTCCGGACTGGTATTGAATTTTATCAACCAAATAGCCGCTGAAATAATCAAAACTCATCCGGAAATAAAAATTCAGACATTTGCTTACAAGGATACAATTATTCCCCCGAAAGGAAATATCCAGGCGGCAAAAAATGTAATAATCAACTGTGCGTTTATGGACATGGAGTTCGGTGCGGGCTCCAACAGCCGGGATGTACTGCGTCCGCTTGCGAATCCGCAACAGAAATGGTACAAAGAACAATTGCAAACTTGGAAAAAATATGCTTCCAATATTGCCATATGGGACTACTGGAAACTCTATTATGAATCTGTTCCCAATCCGAAAGGTGCAATTCGTGACCGTGCGGAATACATAAAGTTTTATCATCAGCTCGGCGTCAGTAATATATTTATTGAAGCAGAGATTGATGATGAAAAAAGTATGGTGAGTTTTGCCGATCTGCGCAGTTATCAGGCGGCAAAATTGATGTGGAATCCGGCTTTAAATGCAAATGATCTCATAAATGATTATATGACAGCCTTTTACGGAAAAGCGGCATCGGCAATGATAAAATATCTTGACTTACTGGAAAAGTCAATGGCAAAAGAGAATGCCCCCTTGGGACATGTTGATGTTCGCAACCGCAAATATTTGAACAGTAATTTTTTCCAACAGGCACACCATTTGCTTGATGAGGCAGAAAAACTTGCAACTGGCGATCAAATACGCCTTAATCATATTGCTCAGGAACGGCTGATCGTGGATATTACCGAAGCAACCCTTAAAGGAACTTTTACTCCGGGTCAGCAGGAACGCATCCGTAAAAATTATACTGCTTATGTAAAAAAATATTTCAACACCAGCCATTTCCAACGTCATGCAAAAAGTAAGTGTAATAATCTCATTGCCGGAATCAATCGTCCGCCGCTGCCGGAAAAATTCCGTTTTCTGCCGGTTAAAGACCTTTGCTGGAGTGATTTTTCTCTGACTGTTACCGACAGTACCGCGGCCGGAGGCAGATGCCTTTCGTGGGATCGGGAAATGAAACGTTTGAAAAAGAAAAACACACCGGAAATGCATAAACGCGATCTGCAATTCGGTGTATATGACCGCAAGAACCGGAAACATATTTATATAGAATCCATACCGAAAAATAAGCTGCCGCAGGATGAAAAATTCCATATCTACAATCTCGGGAAAGCTCCTTTGAACGAGGATTGTGTTTTGTGGGCCCATTGGACATGGTATGTCGGCAGCAGTTTGCGGGCTTTGGCAGACAGCTCCATGCCAGACCGTCCAGGCGAGATATATGTTTCAATGAAAGTTCAGGGGCCCAGTTATGTAACCGGGTCAAAATCGCTTGACGATGTGCGTATAGACCGGATATTTTATGTACCTTGGAATCCAGATTTAATCAGGAAGTCACTGCCGGAATTACCCGCTGAACTGAATGCCGGTAAAAATTTCCGTCAGCTGGCATATTGTGACTTTACCGGATATACCGCTGACAGCGATGCCGCCGGAGGTTACAGCATAAAACTTTCCACTGCAGCCAAACGTTACAAGAAGAAACCTGATCACAATTTTGATTTGATGTTCGGTATTTATGATCCGCAGCTTAAAAAGAAAGTAACCCCGATACTCACTGTACCCAAAGCCAATCTGCCGCAGGATGAAAAATTTCACTATTACTATCTTGGCAGAGTAAAATTCGGTAAAGGAGCATTGCTTTGGCTCCATCAATCATGGTATCTGGGTACATCTCTTAAAGAACTTGTTACGGATGCAAATGAAAGCGAATGTGATGTATATATTTCCATTAAGCTCCAAGGTCCAAGTTATGTGAAAAAATCCGTAAAAATTGACGATATTGCCTTGGATAGAATTGTTTCCATACCAGTAGCCCATGATACTGCTCAAGTATCTTTTGCCCCTGGAAGTTTAATCAAATAACAAAATAAAAAGGATTTTACAATGAAAAAAACAAATTACACCTTCCAATCTTCTGCACAATTCACTCTTATAGAATTGTTGGTTGTAATCGCCATCATTGCCATATTGGCGGCAATGCTGCTGCCGGCACTTTCGGCAGCACGCGGAGCCGCTAAATCTTCCAGTTGTTTGAGCAATCTCAAGCAAATCGGAGTAGCCCAACGAATGTACACAGATGATAACAATGATGTAATTTGTCCGGCATACGACAAAGCAGCTGGCGGTTTGTTATGGTGTCACGAAGAACGCGTCGGTAAATATGTTATGGTGCAGGGAAGACTTGCGGACAGCAACCGTCCTTTCACCTGCCCCGCAGAATCGGTTCCGGCATTCACCGGTACGCCCAATTTCACTTATGGTCATTATGCACAAAATCACATGCTTTCAGGCGGAAAAAATGCTTCGCCGGACTGGAGCCGTAAGAGCGGAGCAGTTGCGGATCCCTCCAAGGCAATCCTTAATGCAGATAATGCTTCTACCACAACCTTCCGTCTGGACTACACTGCTTATGTAGCTTGGCGGCACGGTGGAAAAGCGGATTATGCTCCGGATAAATTTATAGGTTATGGCGAAACCGGACCCGGCTGTGCCAATTTCTTGTATCTGGATGGGCACGCAGAAAATCGTCAGCTTTCATCATTCACCGGCAATAAATTTCTCTTTTACGGGCTTGAAGATAATGGTTTTGACCAGACCGGTCACGGATACAGCGTTTGGAAATATTGATATACAGCATAAAAATAAGCAACTTTTAAACAAAATAAGGTTGAAAAAAATTTTTCCGGTATTATTTTTATGCAGCAGAATAATAAATGTAAAAAAAGGGTCGTTATTTCATGAATCTTAATTACAAGTTTACGCAGATCAATGCAAATTGCGTGCGTATTCAGATTGCACCGGAACATATGCCCATGAAGGGCAGTGCCCTTAACAAATATGGTTTTATTTTTGAAGAAGATGTACACAGGGAGGAGACTCCGCAGCTGAAAATCGCTTTGCAAGACGACTCCTGCGGTAAATTGAATGCTTTTAACGCAGAAAACTTTGAGTATTTCCGCATGATCAATGCCGCGTGTTCCGAAGAGGGGGCGCTGGTTGAATTTGAAATCTTTGATGACGAAGAAGATTATATCGGTTTCGGCGACCTTACCCGCAACCGTATTTACCACCGCGGTTATAAAGCTAATTGCAATGTCAGCAATGTAGCCAGTTACATACCGGTACCTTTTTTCATGTCCACGCGCGGCTATGCGGTTATGGTCAACAGTACCCATCAGGTGATTTTTGATATGGGTTGTACGGACAAAAATAAACTCTGCTGGTTCGATAAATCCGGCATTATTGATTTTTATGTCTGGCGCGGAAATAATTTCAAGGAACTCATTGACTTTTATACTCAGTTGACCGGACGGCCCGAACTGCCGCCGAAATGGAGCTTCGGTTTGTGGTACATATGCCGCACCCAGGCGCGTGATGTGGAAGTTATGAACGATGCCAAGCACTTCCGCGAATATAACATACCCTGTGATGTTATCGGTCTGGAACCCGGCTGGATGGATACCATTTATGATTTTTCCGTGGATAAACAATGGAGCAAAGAGCGTTTTCCGCTTTATGAATACATGTTCAAAACCTGTCCGCACACCATGATGCAGGCACTCAAACGCATGGGCTTCAAGCTGGAACTGTGGCTTTGCAACGAATATGATTTGAGTTTTGAAGAAGAACGGCGTATTGGCAACAATCCGGAAGAAAAAGAGACCCATACCCCCGTATTCTGCAAAGAGGCCGAAATCGACGATCACTTTGCCCGGCCAATATATATGGATAAACTCACCAAACCGGAAGAACCCTGGTTCAAACATCTGGAAAAATTTGTGGATTGGGGCGCGGACTTTTTCAAGCAGGATGGCGCCAATCAGGTCTGTCTGCATCCCGACCGTGTCTGGCGCGGCAACGGCATGCTTGATTCAGAAATGCACAATCTGTACCCCTTGCTTTATTCGCGGCAGATGAACGAAGGTTTTGCCAAGTTCACCAACCGCCGTCCGCTGGTTTTCACTGTTTGCGGCTGGCTGGGGTTTCAGCACTATTGCGGCACCTGGACGGGCGATACCGGCGGGCGCATTGAAACGCTCGGCGCCATGCTCAACACCTCCTGTGTGGGGCATAGCTGGGTAACCAACGATATGGAAGTAGCGCAAGCTGAAGGTATCCATTTCGGCTATCTTCTGCCGTGGAGCCAGATCAACAGCTGGACCTACTTCCGTATGCCATGGGTTCAGGGCGATGATTTTCTGGCCATGCACCAGTATTATTCACGTTTGCGTTCGCAGCTCATACCTTATATTTACAGCAATGCTTACAAAGCTACGCAGACCGGTCTGCCGGTACTTATGCCGCTTGCGGTCGAGTATCAGAACGACAAAGCCTGCCGCGATATTCTGCATGAATATCTCTTCGGCGAAAGTTTGCTGGTAACTATCTACAAACACGATATTTATCTGCCGGCAGGCGAATGGCGCGATTTCTGGAGCGGCAAGGTTTATTCCGGCAACCGGCATATTGCCGATTATCAGTGGCCGGAAGATCGCGGCGGCGGTTTGTTCCTGCGCGCCGGCGCCATTGTCCCGATGGGCGAAGTGATGAGCCATACGGCAGCAAAGAAGATGGAAAAACTTGATTTGTTGATCTATCCGGGTAATACGGCACACTCTGAATTTACGCTTTATGAAGATGACGGCGTGACTTTCGACTACCGCAGCGGCAAATGTGCCAAAAGCCTGATAACGCTTGATAAAACTGCCGCCGGATGGAGAGTAGAAATCAATGCTGACAGTTCAAGCGAAGTCAAAGAGTGGAATATAACATTCTGCTGCGAAAGCGCTCCTGCAGAGATATTGAATAATAGTAAAGCAGCGGCAGGCAAGTTTGATGCCGTTCGCAACGAGCTCAAGCTGAACAATATCCAACCGGGAAAGCTGGAAATTATCTGCTGAAATCAGATTGGGTTATTCAAAACTTCAAGGTATGCAGCTTTTGCTGAAAAAAAGATACGCGCCTTGATAAAAAGTTGAAAAATGGTGTTGCAAAACCTCAGTACTGGTTAGTTGCAACCCATTTTCCCAGTATAGATTATTTTTACCTGCCCTTATTGGGAACAGAGCTTTAAAAATAAGTTGGAATTGCTTGGATTTGAAAACTAAAAGCAATTCCAACGTAAGTTTTTGAAATATGGAGCTTGGGAATACTCCGTATTTGCAGGCATTATTTATTTTCGGCGCGGCGCTTTTCGGCGTATGCCATGTAGCGGTTGTAAAGGTGTCCGGCTCCCGGATAGCAGGAGTCCGGACTCATGAAATGCGGCAGCTCAAATGAGATGATCTTACTGCAGTATTTCTCGGCGATCTCCAGCTTGAATTTGAGTTTGGCAAACTCAATGGGCGGGAATTTGTATGGCATGTCGCGGTCGAAAGTTTCGAGATTGCTCCAGAATTGCGCCCCGTACTTATTCAGCACTTCTGCCATTGCCGCCATGTAGCTTTCAAGTTCGTTGAACGGTACATGCCCATCCATGGGGGCGTAGGCATTGATCAAGCCTTCCATTTCGTTGAGAATATACTCAAAATGTTTGGCATGCACTTCCGGACTGATGGGATACTCCTTGCTCCATTTTTTGCCGGCATAGCGGGGCGAAACCATGATCGGACGGGTCTTGTCAAACTTTTTGATCTCATTGCACAAAGGCTTCCAGATCTGGGTCTGGTGATAGTTCATGGAGCCTTCGTGACTCATATACCAACCGTAAAATGCCGGGTGATCGCCATAGCGCTCTTTGATTTCATAAATCAGATCGGTATTGATCGCCACTTCATTTTCCCAATCGTTCTGCATCCAGAATTTGCGGGTATCGAACAACCCCATGTAGATATTGATGTTATATTTGGCGCCCAGATCAAGGAAATGCTGAACCATATCCATTTCCGGGCAGAGGGTGCATTTCATGACTTTGCTGTCGTACATCATGCTGTCGGCCCAGCCTACGCGGATGATGTAGGCTTCGTTCACGCCGTTGTCCTGATAACGGGCAAATTCCCGTTCCCAGATGTCGGGAGTCCAGTTATTGGACGGTATATCGCAGGATATACCATCGAGAAAAGTTCCGCTGATCGGTAAAAATGCCATAGTTTTGCTCCTTACGGGTTTGATTTGAATGATCAGGTTGCAGATCTTATTTTAAAAACAACTTTGATTTTTTGTTTCACTGATATATTCCCTCCGGTCATATGGTGGAGCCGCATGCTCACTGCCGCTTCAGCCGGCAGCCGGAACGCTTGTTCAATGGCAGCCAGGGCATTGCTTCGACGGTACGGCAAATTATCTTTGCCCTTATCAGAACGGATGCGGATTTCTGCCTCGGAAATCTACTGCCGACTGATCTCCGTTTCTGTCGGCTTCGCCCTGTAATATTATCAGTGAAAATATCCGTTGAAAATATTCACAATCGGTTGTGTCGGGGTATAATATAATCTTTTCCAATGGAAAGTCAAATATCTGCCGGGAAAAAATTACTGTTTTTTCCGGCAGATTAAAGGATTGCTTTTCAGCGGGCTGGAAAAGTTACAGTATTGTTTTTTATGACCGCTTTGCGGCTGAAATCAATAGTGTAGCTTATATTGCGGTGCCCGAAGGGGAAGTTCATATAGACCGGCACGTTGAGTTTGGAGGCAAATTCCTTCTGAAGATTATCCACTGTTTTTTTGTCGGCTCCGGTTTTGGTAAAGCAGCAGAAGACCACCCCGGCGGCGCCATCAAAGAATTTTTCATCGAGCAGGGTCTGGAAATAACTGCGCATTTGATCCACATTGGCCGACACGCTTTCAATAAAGATGATCCGGTCTTTGACGATCGGTCGGTCGGAGGTTTTCACTACCCAGGCAAAACGGGAAAGCAAGCCGGCCAGCGGCAGACCTTCGCAATCACCTTTGACGATCGGGGTGACTTTCACCGGTCCGACCTGTTTATTGTTATGCATATTACGCATGGCGTTGAGCGCATCGTTGGTCAGTCCCTGCATGGCGCCGACCATGGGGCCTGCGACCGGATGACCGTAGCCGCGCTTCTGCAAGGCACAGAGGATCATTGTTACATCACTGTATCCCTGAACGTAAAGTTCGGGGCGCCGGGGGAGTTTTGCCCAATCGATCTTTTGCATGACATCGCCGCATCCGCGGCCGCCGCGGATACACAGAATCATATCAATATCCTTATCATTCCACGCATCGACAAAGTCTTTTACCCGGTGTTCCAGCCTGGCGGAGCCTTTCCCCCGGACGGGCTGTTCAAAAGCGTGGGGCATGACTTTTACATTGTATCCGGCCTGTTTCAAAAGCTCGATGCCCCGGCGGTAACCGGCAGATCCGGGATAGGAGCCCGCAGCAATACAGGCAATATTTTTGACATTTGCCGGCAGAATCCCCTGCAGCAGCTGGGCTTTGTTGTCTCTGCCGGAAAAAATTTCCACATCGCTGCTGCTTTTAGCCGCAGAAGATTTTTTTTCTGCTGCTGTGCAGCTCAAAAACAATGCCATACTCAATGAAGTGACGAGCGTTTTACTTAAAAAATTCATTTCCAAACCTTTCTCTATTAAAGTTGAATTAAAAACATGTAGCATGCTGTACCGGCAATAATGCTGACCAGCGGATTTTTGAGCTTCCAGTGCAATATCACAGTCAATGCCGATGCCGCCAGTGCCGCCGGCAGATTTTTTACCCCGCAATCAGGATAATTCAGATTGCCATATAAACTGTAAACCACCAGCATGGCGATCGCTGCGGCGGTAAGTACTTTGCCCAGATAAAGCAGACTGGGCGGCACTTTGCGTTTGCCGGAAAAAAGCACAAAGGGTATACTTCGCAAGAGGATTACTGCTGCGGCCATTACGGCAATCATGGCATACTGGTGCAAAGTCATGCTGTACCCCCGTACTTTTTCTGGTATTTCTTACGCTGCAAAAGCAGGATCGCGATCATAAGTGCCATTGCCGCCAGCAGCATGCGGTTGACGGCATCGGGATAAACCGCAATAAAAACCACCAGTGCCAGTAAGGTTGAAATGCCGCCGGTCAGGGCCGGAATACGATTGGCCCGGCTGCGTATCAGATCTGTCAGCACCACCAGAAACAAGGCGGTCATGGCAAAGTCGATCCCGGCAGTATCAAAGGTTATAAATGAACCGACCGCCGCCCCGGTAACCGATCCGGCAATCCAGTAGAGGTGGTCAAAACTGCTGACCCAAAGCGAGTAATACATGCGTTTTTTGCCGCGGAGTGTGGTGGAACTCTCCAAGGCATAAGTTTCGTCAGTCAGAGTCCAGATCAGATAGTAGCGTATATATCCGGGATAGTTGCGGAAATAGCGCACCAACGATATACCATACATGCTGTACCTGATATTGATAAGCAAAGCAAGAACTGCAGTTAAAAGCAGCGTGTAAGCCGGAGCATTTTTCAGCATTTCCACCGCCGCAAACTGCATGCTTCCGGAGATGGTCGATATGCTCATGGCTGCCGCAGTTCCGGCGTGCGCCGCTTTGACCTGCGTGACCAGCAAAATACCGAAAGCCGCCCCCATGGAAACATACCCCATAAGGACGGGCAGAGAATCAGTGAATGCTTTTTTTACAATATTTTTCATATCGTATAATATACATTGCCAAACAGCTTTTGGCAAATATTTGAACTTGATTCAAGCGCAAACTCTTCAAAGATATCCTGCAATATAAAACTGGATGATATTTACCATTTTTTATTGAAAAAATAAACCATGCAGCAGAGCTTGGGGAGTAGAAATTTGTCAATGCGATATATGTCGGTTTATTGTTGGAAATTGACTTATTTTACTTGACAGAAATTAAATTTACTATATAATAACTCCGGAGAGTCAGGGATTTAATCAATTGGAGTGCATCCATGCGTTTAAGCGATATGCCAATAATCAATCCGGCAACTAAAAACTTGCCCAAATACCGTCAGATCGCGGCAGTGCTTGAAGAATTTTTGCAGCGTGCCAATTTAGCTGAAGGTGACAGATTTTTTTCAGACCGGGCACTTGCACAACGATTTTCCACGACTTCGGTTACGGTGGCGCACAGTTTGAACTATCTGGTCAACAAAGGGTTGCTTTACCGTCGCGCCGGATCAGGTACTTATGTGGGCAAGCGCGTAAGTGTCCGCCACAGCTGCCGGCGTATTGGTATAATCTGTCATCAGATGATCGTTGCCGACAGTTGTTACAATGAAGCAGTATTGAGTAAATTTTGTACGTTTTTTGAAAAGCTCAATTACGAATGTATATCTTTTAAGGGGAATCCTTCGGAATGGCGACGGCTGATCAAAGAGTACGAACTATCCGGGATCATGGTTTTTGTACCGGAAAAGGGTTTTGGAGCAGAGTTGTCCAATTTGCGTGCAGAAAATATTCCGGTCGTTTCCATCGGGTATGCCATACCGGAGCTGCCGGAAATATCATTTGGCACTGACCATGCCGAAGCGGTTAAAAGCGCCGTTGATTATCTTTGCAGTGCCGGTCACCGGCAGATTGCCATATTTTATAATAATTTGCAGGCATCGGGTCCGGTCTATGCTGCCAGTTACCGTCAGGCTATGTGGAACCATCAGCTGCCAGTGCATCCATTGTGGGAAGTCGATACAAGTTTGCTGCCGCGCTGCGCCGCACCTTTGGAACGGTATGCTGACCTCTGGAGCATTATACAGCAGCAGAAAGCTGCCAATATTATGCCGACAGCAGTTCTGGTCCCCAATATTTACGATGCTGCGGCGATTTATAACATTGCAACGCAGCACGATTTGAATATTCCTGAAGATATTTCGCTCATTGCTTTTGATGATCCGGTTTTTGCTGCGGAATTGAATCCGCCGCTGACGGTTGTAGCTCAAGATCTGGAATATATAGCCTCAAGCGCAGCATCTGCTCTGCTGGCAATGATCGAAAATCACGGTGAGCCTAAAAAAATTGAATATAGAAAACCCAACTTGATCTGCCGCAAATCAGTTCGGCAGATCTTAACAGAACCTTTACAGGAGGTAAAGAATGTTGAAAAGTAAAAAACTGTTTATATTTGCGCTGTTTGCCGCATGTTGCGGATTGCTTGCCGCCGCTCCGGCGACAGAGGACGAGATGCACGCACAGTTTGAGGCACTCAAGAACAAAAAGGTCATACTGCTTCAGGCATGGACAGATCGCACCCCGGATGTGGTTTTGCAGAATCTTGAAGTTTTGAACAAGGCTTTTGATGGGATTTTTCTGGAAGTTTACGGCTATGGACACAAAGACCCCAAAGGGGCAACTGCCTGCAGCCGCCGGGTATTGCAGAAAGATTTTGAATTCAAATATGAGTGGTTTGCTCCCGAAATACCCAAACTCAAAAAGATCACTTCCGGCGGACTTAAACACAGTTTTATCGGTACTGCCGCCCGCTATGGTGATCTGGATTGGTTCAACGATGAGCATTGGCGCATTGCCTGTAATAACTATGGGGTAATGGCGCGCGTTGCCCGCGAAGGCGGCATGATGGGTATTGAGTTTGATGGCGAGATGTACGCTGATAAGCAGTTCAACTATCAGCCCTATTGCGGAAAGAGCCGCCATCAGGTGTGGATGAAGGCGCGTGAACGCGGCAAACAGTGGATAACTGAAGTGCAGAAAAATTATCCCGGGATCACCATTTTCTGTCTGTTTTTACATTCACTGAACTACGAAACACTGGGTACTGCCGATAACAATGCTTATGCTCAAGGCAATTTGTTTGTACCGTTTTTCAATGGTATCCTTGACGGTCTTGATCCTGCTACCAGATTGATCGAGGGCAATGAGTATTACACTTACCGCGCCAGCAGCCGCCGTCACTTTGATTATGCCGTTGCCAAAGAACGCATGCTTTTCAACAGTCAGGTTTTGCCGGAAAACCGGCTCAAAGCCAAAGCGCAGATCGCGTATGCTCCGGCGATCTACATGGATGCATATTTTTTCAACAATAAACAGGCCAGTGCATTTCATCAGATGATTTATGATGTGATGAGCCCCAAACTTGTCTGGAATGATCCGGCGCGTATGCAGGCGGTTTACAGAAACTTTGCCGAAGCGATGCGTGACAGTGAGGAATATGTCTGGATCTATCAGGAACGCATCCGCTATTTCGGACGTGACAAAAAGTATATGGATGGCAAGCTCATGCAGGAAATATTCCCGCAGATACTGCCCTTTATCAAAGCCGTCAAATCCCCCCGCACTTTGGAACAATACTGGCGCGACCGGGTCAAGGCAGAAAATGTACCTAATCTGATCAAAGGCGGTGATTTTGAATGTGACAGTTATAAAAAATGGCATTTCTGGCAGCGTGCCAAAAATAAACATAAAGACAGCGGATTCTTTTTGACCCCGGATGGCGGTGTCAATAAATCGCGGGCGCTGGTCGCTAAAAATCTCGGTAAATTCGGCGGTACTTACTTTGTTAAAAATATCAAAGTCAAGCCCAACACCCAATATATGCTTTACGGCAAGATCAAGCGTACCGAAGCCGGATTCGGTGATCTGCAGATATTGTTTCAGCAGGGCAACAGTTGGGATTACAATGTTTTCAACCCCCTGATCAAGATTGTTCCGCGCACCATGAAAGCCGGCGAATACGAGGAAGTCATCGGCATATTTACCATGCCCGAATATATCAATACTGTGAGCGTAAGCTGCTGTACATCCGAACAGCGCAACCGTCATGATTTTATCTACTTTGACGAAATCGGACTTTATGAATTGCCAACCAAATAAAAAAGGAAAAAACAGATGAAAAAATCAAGATTCACTCTGATCGAGCTTTTGGTCGTGATCGCAATCATTGCCATTCTTGCCGCGATGCTGCTGCCGGCATTGTCTGCAGCCCGCGCCCGCGCCAAAGATTCTGCATGTAAAAGCACTCTCAAACAGATGGGTACATCCACCTTGCTTTATTGTGACGACAATAAAGAGTGGATCCCGCTGGCAAACGGTTCAACAAACTTCGCGGCTTACGGCTGGCAATATCTGATTGCTCCATATATGAGCGGACTGCAGACTAAAAGTGTCAATGACGATCTTTTTTCGAGCCGCAGCCACGTTTTTCTCTGCCCCGGCGAAGCGCGTCCGATCAATTACAGCACTCATAAAACCGGAGTCGATTTCAAGTGGAGCCACTACACCATAAACTGCTATTTGAGCGGTAAAAAGTCTTTTGCCGATAAAAATGCCGGAAAAGTCCGCACGCTTGGCGAAATTCAGGATGCCAGTAAAGCGATCTATCTGCTGGACAATGAGAACACCGGTGAAAACGGTATTATTTACTCCAGCTATGCTTCTTTCCGGCACAGCGGCAACAGCCGTACTGATTTGACGATCATTCCCCAAGACAGCGATGTAACCAACGTGCTGTATATCGGCGGCAATGTGGAAAGCCGTAATTACGCTTCGATCAAAGCGTAGAACTATATGGTCGTCGGCTTTGACTACACCAAAGGTGCTGATGCACCGTAAACGTTTTTGATAAAAATAATTACGCCCGGGTGTTTTTTGATATTTCAAATCATCCGGGCGTAAATTTTCAGCTGCAATATTATTCCTGCTCGTCGGCTATGTACACTATATGCATGCAGTTATCGCAGAATGTTATATTGCCGGCCCGGGCGCTGTTCAAGGTTTGCGGCGTCAGGCGCAAATGGCAGTTGCCGCATTTATCGCCTTCAATAGCAACGAGCGGCTGTCCGGCTTTTTTCTGCAGGATTTGTTCATAGCGGGGCAGTACTTCGCTGTCGACCATGCTCCGCAGTTCCGGGCGTTTGGCCAAAAGTTCTCTGCCGCGCCGTTTGACATCGTTGACCAGTTCGGCAAGTTCCGCGAGTTCTTCGCGCAGCGGGGCTGTTTCCGGCTTTACTGCGGCAGTGGCGGCGTAAATGGCTTTATCGTCTCCGGCAAGCGTATCCATAAGTTCAAGCTGCTGGCTTTCCAGTTCGCTGATGGATTTTTTCAGCATGGCGATCGTGCCGAGCATGGCCTGATATTCGGTATTCTTTTTGACCAGAGCGGACTGGGTCTGCAATTTGCCGATCTTATCGTTGATTTCGGCAATTTCCGCTTCGGCTTTTTTCAGCTGCAGTTCGTGGGCGGCTTTCTTCTCTTTGGCAATCCTGACCTTGCCTTCGATAACGGCGATCTGCTGCTGGAGTTTTTCGGCTTCTTTCGGGATCATGGCGAGCCGGAGTTTAAGATTTTTTATTTCCATATCAAGATCCTGCAGAGCCAATAATTTTTCTACCCAGCTTATTGCCATAAAAATCACCTTTTCAGTTAAAACAAGTTCATTTGATCCGAATTTTTCCCTTTGCGAACCATTCCGGAAATGCCTAATTTATCGTATGCTTTGGGCGTGGCAACTCTGCCGCGCGGAGTACGCACAATATAGCCCTTCTGGATCAGGAATGGTTCGTAGACTTCTTCCAGAGTACCTTCTTCTTCGCCCACGGTTACGGAAATATTTTTCACCCCCACCGGGCCGCCGTTGAAATTGCAGATGATCGCTTCGAGAATCCGGTTGTCAATATCATCCAGCCCATCGGGATCGATCTTGAGCATGTTCACCGCCTGCGAGGCTACTTCGGCTGTAATCACTGAATCAGCTTTGACCTGGGCGTAATTGCGCGCCATGCGCAGAAGATTGTTGGCTATACGCGGGGTCCCGCGGCAGCGGCGGGCAAGCTCCAGAGCTCCTTCTTCAGCGATTTGAGTTTCCAGAATGTGCGCGCTGCGCTTGATTATTTGCATTAAGCTTGCATCGTCATAGTAATCGAGCCGTACATTTACTGCAAAGCGGCTGCGTAAAGGTGCCGAGAGCATACCCTGCCGGGTGGTGGCCCCCAACAATGTAAAGTGCGGTATATTCAAACGCACCGAACGGGCGCCGGGGCCCTGTTCCAGCACAATGTCGATGAAAAAATCTTCCATGGCGCTGTAAAGATACTCTTCCACTACCGGGTTCAGCCGGTGGATCTCGTCAATAAAGAGAATATCGCCTTCACTCAAACTGGTAAGCAATCCGGCCAGATCACCGGGCTTTTCGATTGCCGGACCGCTGGAAGATTTGAGTGTACAATTTTTTTCGTTGGCTATTATATACGCCAGACTGGTTTTGCCCAATCCCGGCGGCCCGGATAAAAGGATGTGTTCCAGCGGCTCATTTCTGCCGGCGGCTGCGCGCACCATGAGTTCCAGTAATGCTTTGGCATCGTCCTGACCGGGAAAATCAGCAAAAAGCTGCGGCCGCAGCAAATTATCGCTGCTGCCGTCTTTGCGGTTCAATGTAGAGGTGATAAATCGTTCGCTCATATACAAAAATATCTGAAAATATTGCTTAAAAAAATTGCTTTTAACCAGTTCAGAGGTTAAATTAAAACGCGTTAATTACAATTTAGCTGTTTTTATAAAAATTTCCAGTATAAAACTGAAAAAAAATCAAAGAAAGGTTCTTGCTATGAGTTGGAATGCAGAAATTGCCGCTCGTACCGCTAACACAATCCGCGCTTTGAGCGCCGATGCCATCCAGAAAGCCAAGTCCGGCCACCCGGGTATGCCAATGGGTAACGCCGACTACGCTGTAACTCTTTTCAGCAAATATCTGCGTTTCAATCCGGCCAATCCGGCATGGTTTGCCCGCGACAGATTTGTGCTCTCTGCCGGCCACGGTTCCATGCTTGAATACAGCTTGCTGCATCTGTTCGGCTATGGCTTGGATATGGAAGAACTCAAGAACTTCCGCCAGTGGGGCAGCAAGACTCCCGGCCACCCGGAATTCGGTCACACTGCCGGGGTTGATATCACCACCGGTCCGCTGGGCAGCGGTATGGCAAGTGCTGTTGGTATGGCTATGGCTGCCAAATATCTCGGTGCCCAGAGCGGTCTGGAAGCTGCCGGTTTGCTGGACAGCAAGATCTACATCATCTGCGGCGACGGCTGCATGATGGAAGGTGCCACCAGCGAAGCCGCTTCGCTGGCCGGTCATCAGAAACTCGACAACATCATCTGCTTCTACGATGATAACAATATCACCATCGAAGGCAATACTTCGCTGGCATTCACCGAAGATGTGGGCAAACGCTTTGAAGCCTACAACTGGCGCGTGCTTTACTGCGACAATGCCAACGATATTGCCAAGTGCGATGCTGTGCTGGCTGAAGCCCAGAAAACTGACGGCCGCCCGACTCTGATCATCGGCAAAACCACCATCGGTTTCGGTGCCCCCAACAAGCAGGGTACCAGCGGTGTCCACGGCGAACCCCTCGGCGACGAAGAACTTGCCGCCATGAAGGCCAATCTGGGTCTGCCCGCCGAAAGTTTCTATGTTGCCGACGATGTCCGTGCTTTCTGCGATGCCCGCGTAGCCGAAGTTAAGGCTGCCGCTGCTGAATGGGAAGGCAAATATGCCGATTATGTGGCCGCCAATCCCGACAAGGCTGAAGTCCTGAGCTGGCTGCTGAATAAGCGTGTTCCGGAAAATCTGCTGGAAGAACTGTTGAAGGTCGCTCCGGTAGATAAGCCCACCGCCAGCCGTGCTTCCAGCGGCGTGATCCTGCAGAAGGCTGCCGAACTCGTGCCCGCGCTGTGGGGCGGTGCTGCTGACCTTGCACCTTCCACCAAATCCAATGTCAAAGTCGGTGGCGATTTCGGTCCTGAAAACCGCGCCGGACGCAATCTGCATTTCGGCGTCCGCGAACTGGCAATGGGTATGGCTGCCAACGGTATTGCGCTCTTCGGCTCCAACATTCCATACAGCTCGACCTTCTTCGTGTTCAGCGATTACATGAAGCCGGCTATCCGTCTGGCAGCGCTGCAGAAACTGCACCAGATCTACATCTTTACCCACGACAGCTTCTATGTCGGAGAAGACGGCCCCACCCACGAACCGATCGAACAGATCGCCATGCTGCGTACCATTCCCGGCATGACCGTGATCCGTCCTGCGGAATCCCACGAAGTTGCCGGTGCCTGGGCTGCTGCTCTGCAGGCCGATGGTCCGGTAGCGCTGTTGCTGACCCGTCAGGATCTGCCCGCGTTCGATGAAGAAATGGCCAAGAAAGTTGATGTTTCCAAGGGTGCTTACGTTGTCAGCGATGACGAAGATTTCTCCCTCATCCTTATCGCAACCGGTTCGGAAGTCGGACTGGCTCTCAAGGCTGCGGAAATGTTCCGCGCCCAGGAAATCGGTGTCCGCGTAGTTTCCATGCCGTCGCAGGAACTCTTCCTGCAGCAGAGTCAGGCTTATCAGGACGAAGTGCTGCCGCCGGAATGCGAAATCCGCGTTTCCATCGAAGCTGCGAGCACTTTCGGCTGGCACCGTTTTGTCGGTACCGAAGGTCTGGCAATCGGCCTGGATACCTTCGGCGCCTCTGCTCCCTACAAGAAGCTGGCTGAAGAGTTCGGCTTTACTCCCGAAGCAGTTGCCGCCCGTATTGTGGAACACTTTGCCGGTGACAGTTGCGGCTGCGATTGCGGAAGCTGCGGCGGCTGCCATTGATAACTCTGGAGATGATCCGCTATGAATAAAGCAGTTGCGATTTTTTGCGGTACTCTGGCTGTTGCGGTATTGAGCGGCTGTTGCATGATGCTTGAAGAAACTCCGAAACCGAAAATTCAGGAGATCGTTGAAAAGCATCAGCAGCAGGTCAACCGCACCGAAGAGCTGAATATACTCTGCGGTAAAGCCTGGGTTCCGGTTTATATCAAAGGCCAGGAAGGTGTGGATGGCAAAAATGCGATCACTCTGCCTGAAAATGTGACCGCCTATGTTGAATTTCAGCGAGACGGCAAGATCACCGGTTTTGCCGGTGTAAACGTGTTCAACGGTTCCTTTGCGGTAACTGCGCCGAATCATCTGCGCTTCGGCGCTCTGGTTTCGACACTGCAAGCCGGTCCGCATCTGGATTATGAAATGCTCTTTATGGCACAGCTCAACGATGTTGACCACTTTGTGATCAACAAAAATGGCGAAATAGAGTTCATGAAGCGCAATATGCTTATGATGCGCTGCAAGAGAATGGATCTCAAAAAGATCGCGCGTAAATCTGTGCCGGAAGCCATGACACCGGTGCCGCCGGAAGTCAAGGGCAAGGTCACAGAAAAATCGGCTGTTGCCAAAAAGAGCAATCCGGCATTGCCGACGGTCGAAAAGAGCAAGACCAAATAATTTTTGCCTGAACTCTTTGAGCCGGAAAATACAAATCCGGTTCAAAGAGTAAAAAAATATCTGGTATAAGTTGCAAATATGCAAATGGTGTGGTATCTTATATTAATAGCATTTTTTACAGAAACAATACACCCCATAAAACTGAGGTTAAACTTTCTATGATGAAAGAAAGACGAGTAGTTGTAACCGGTTGCGGCGCAATCTCCTGCGTGGGCAACAGTGTTCCGGAATTGTGGGCGGCGGTCACCGAAGGCCGTTGCGGTTTGGGTAATGTTACCCGCTTTGATACTACCGGTTTCCGTTCTGCGGTGGCCGGCGAGGTCAAAGATTTTGATGTGACCAAATACATGTCTGCCAAAGAGGCCAAACGTCTGGACCTCTTCTGCCAGTACGCTATTGCTGCTTCCGACGAAGCTATCGCTCAGGCTGGTGCTGATTTCACCAGCGAAGATTGCACGATCGACCGCGACCGCGTGGGTGTGCTTGTTTCCAGCGGTATCGGCGGTTTGGCTTCGATGTGCGAGCAGGATGCTATTTTCATGGAAAAGGGTCCGGCCCGTATTTCTCCGCTGATGATCCCCATGATGATTGGCGACCTGGCATCGGGTAATATTTCCATGCGTTACAATGTGCGCGGACCGAACTTCGGTTTGGTTTCTGCCTGTGCTTCCGGCTGTCACAGCATCGGTGAAGCATTCTGGATGATCAAGCGCGATGATGCTGATATGATGATCACCGGCGGCGCCGAAGCCGCGATCGTGCCGCTTGGTTATGCTGGTTTCTGCAGTATGAAGGCTATGAGCTCGCGCAATGATGATCCGCAGCATGCCAGCCGTCCGTTCGATGCTGAACGCGATGGTTTTGTAATGTCCGAAGGTGCCGGCGTGCTGGTGCTGGAAGAACTCGAGCATGCGCAGAAGCGCGGTGCTACCATTCTGGCCGAAGTTGTCGGCTACGGTGCCACCGGCGATGCCTACCACATTACTTCGCCCCATCCGGAAGGGCAGGGCGCTGCTTCGGCGATCAAGATGGCGCTCCGTCATGCCGGTCTGGAAGCAGAGGATGTGGACTACATCAATGCTCACGGGACCAGTACTGAATTGAACGATAAGTACGAAACTCTGGCGATCAAAGCTGCGTTGGGCGAACATGCCTACAAAGTTTCGGTCAGCAGTACCAAAGGCTCCACCGGTCATGCTCTGGGGGCCGCCGGCGGTCTGGAATCCATTGTCTGCGTACAGGCGATCGTCAATCAGACAGTTCCGCCGACGATCAATTACGAACACCCCGATCCGGCTTGTGATCTGGATATCACGCCGAATGTTGCCAAAAAGCGCGAAATCGATGTTGCGTTGAATATCAATCTCGGTTTCGGTGGTCACAATGGTGTTGTGGCGTTCAAACGTTTCAAATAATCTATAACATACACAGGAGTTGTGCATTTATGAAAAGCATTATCATGCTGGCTGCTGCCGGCGCGCTGACTCTTCTGGTCAGCGGTTGCCGTCCGGAACTTGATCAGAGTGGTTTGAGCCCCGAAGAACAGGCTTGGGCAGAAAATATCAAGGCTAATTATGGCGCATGGGAAGTTCCGGAATCTGTTCCGCGTTCGGTTCGGCGTGATGATCTCAATACAGCTCCCGCCAGCACGGGAACGACGCTGCCTCCGGCGGCTGAAGCTCCGGCTGCAGATGCTCCGGTGGTGGATCCGGTTGCTCCGGATACCCGGGCGGCCACTGCGCCCAATGCGGCTCCTGAAGCTGTAGCTCCGGTTGCTGCTGCAGAAGAACCTGCTGCAGCTCCGGCTGCGCCTGAAACTTATACTGTGGTCAAGGGCGATACCCTCGGCGGCATTGCCCGTAAGTTCTACGGCAAAGCCAGTGCCTGGAAACGTATTCAGGATGCCAATGCTGATTTGCTCAAAGGCAAAACGGTCATTCGTCCGGGGATGAAGTTGCAGATACCCCGTCCGTGAACGGACTACGATAAAATTCTGAAAAAGTGCGGACGCTGAAAATTGGTGGCCGCACTTTTTTTATTTCAAGGGGTGGAAAAATAAATGGAAACGGTATTTTACTTTGAAGGCGGTCTTTCGCCTGACTGGCGCATAGCTGGGCGTCCTGCTCTGAATTTCAATGAACTGGAAAAGGTTCTGGCAGTGCATCTTACGCCCCGTGACCGGCAGGTGATGATCTCCGGCAGCGAAGAGGCCTGTGAGCGGGCTGAACGCTTTTTTGCCGAGTTGATAAATCTGCATAATTTGCGAAAAAAAGAGCTTGACCGGCAGGATGTCGAACAGCTGGTCAAAGCCTATAACCGCAACGAAGAAAGCGATCTGGGCGCGTTGTTTGCCGGACGGATACGGGTTGGTTCCGGCAAGCGTGAGGTGCTGCCGCGGAGCAAAAAACAACTGGAATACCTGAAAGCATTGCGCAATAAAGATGTGGTGTTCGGCGTGGGGCCGGCGGGTACCGGCAAGACCTATCTGGCTATGGCGATGGCGGTTTCGGAACTGTTGGCCGGCAACTGCAGCCGGATCGTGCTGACCCGTCCGGCTAAAGAGGCCGGTGAAACGCTGGGTTTTTTGCCGGGCAGTCTGGAAGAAAAGATCATGCCCTATCTGCGGCCGCTTTATGACGCGCTTTATGATATGCTGGATTTCAGCGAAGCCTCCAGCTTGATTGAACGCAATGTAATTGAAGTTGCACCATTGGCATTCATGCGTGGCCGCACGCTGAATAATGCCTTTATTATTCTGGATGAAGCGCAGAACACTACCGAAGATCAAATGCTTATGTTCCTGACCCGGCTCGGTTACAGCTCGCGTTGCGTGATAACCGGCGACCCATCGCAGAGTGATTTGACCCGCAACGAGCGCTCCGGATTGATCCATGCGTTAAAGACGCTTGATAATATTCCGGAGATCGGGATAATAGAATTTTCCACCCGCGATGTGGTGCGCCACGCGCTGCTGGAAAAGATCATTCACGCTTATTCAACGGGAAGAAATTGAAAAAAATACTGTATAAAGGAGGAATTATATGCAGACCAGAACCATAACGATCCGTAACCAGGCGGGTATTCACTGCCGACCGTCAAGTGTGATACTCAATACGGTAAATGCAGAGTTTTCCTGTCATACATTTGTTTTGACCAATTCTCGCGGAGACAGCTGCGAACTCAACAGTATCATGGCTCTGCTGACATTGTGTCTTGCCTGCGGCGAAACTGCTACGCTTACGGTCGAGGGGCCGGAAGAGGAGCGAGCTGCTGACCGGATCGCTGAATTGCTGGAAACAGAATATGATTTTCCCCCGCAAAAATAAGGATTTTATCAATGATCAAAGTTTGCCAATGCTGGGATGACGGCGTGCTCAACGATATAAAAGTAGTTGAACTCTGCAGAAAATATAACGCCAAAGCCACATTCAATCTCAATCCCGGGAAACACAATGCCGCCAGCCGTATAACCGATGGCTGGCAGCTTGCTAATGGTTATTACCCCGGTAAACTGGCGTGGAACGAAGTGAAAAGCGTTTACGATGGCTTTGAAGTTGCATCGCACGGCATGAATCACTTGAATGCCGGAGTAGTTGACGATAAAGTTTTTGTTGCCGATGCTGTTACTGCCAGAAATATTATTGAAGATCTTTTTCAGAAAGAGTGCCGCGGTTTTGCATGGCCCTGCGGCAAATACAACGAGGCTACGGTATCCATGATGCACGAAGCAGGCTTTGCCTACGGCAGAACCACCAAATACGTTGAACAGGTCGTGCCGTGCAGCGAGCCGATGACACTGCACAGTAATTGCCATTTTTTGAATCCCAACTTCTGGGATATTTTTGAAAAGGCACATTCCTGCGGATATTTTTATTTCTGGGGGCACAGCTACGAAATGATGGATGATCCATCGTTGTGGAGCTCCTACGAAGATAAATTGCGCCGGTTAAACGAAGATCCCGAAGTCGAGTGGATCAATGTAATAGATATGGTGAAATAAAACAGATTGATTATTGATAAAAACGGGGCTGTTGCAAAATTGAACAGTTTTGCAACAGCCCCATATTTTTTATGTTAATATATTAACAATTTATCACCGGAGTCCAGGCATAGCGGCCGCGGGCATCTTTTATGCGGCAGCGGAAACGCCGGATATCAGGCAATGTACGCACTCCGGCAGCTTTCCGCATGCTGGTGACAAGTTTGTAATCGCCGTATTCCGGATACCCGGGCAGAGTTTCCCAGTACCCCAGACTGCGTTCGCCGATGAGGATGGCTTCTTCAACTTCAGTAAATTCAGCTTCAAAAACATTGTCTTTATAGCTCAAACGGGTAAATTCCGGGCCTTGCGAGGCATAGAATTGACCGTTTTTCAACGCTTGCATGATGCTTTCAAGTGTGTTATCTTCTGCTGCGATCATGGTCCATCCGCCGAAAAGTTCGGCTCGGGAGTGGGTGTCGTCAACTGCCAGCGCCGGATAATTTATATTCATATCGGTAAGTTCGTTCCAAACTGATTCATTGTTTTCTTTTCCGTTGTAACGACAGCTGGAGTTATAGACTTCGATTCCGGCAAAACCCTTGATGGCGGCTATATCGTTTGAGGTTATGCCGCACCATTCGGGGTGGGCACAATAGATCAGACCGCCGGCGGCATTCACCGCATCGACCGCTTCCTGTGCGGTAGCAAATTCACCGGGAAAATCCTGCGGCACATTCAGTGCCAGCAAGTGCCATGTGGTTTGCCGCGGACCCTTGGGATGCAGTTCAATGCCGGAAATAAGAGTCATGCCGCAGGAGTTGTATTGTGCAACCGGGTTGGTTTTGCGGTGATCGGTAAAAGCAAAAACATCGAATTTTTCATCGGCATACATTCTGATAATCTCTTCTGGCTCAAAAAGACCATCCGAAACTGTACAATGATTGTGTAGAGCCGCTTTGAAAACCGGCAGATTTTTACCGAAGAAATCCATTTTCACCTCTTAAAATTTTATACTTAACAGCAATATTGCCACAACTCCCAGCATAAACGCCAGCGCTTTCCCGGAAGTTAATTTTTCTTTCAAAAGCCAGATTCCCAGCGCACCGGTCACCAGAAAACTCATCTGGGCTATGGGCAGCACCACCGAAGCTCTGCCCAGTTTCAGCGACAGCGCCATGGTTATAACAATACCGGTGACCAGCGCACCGGACAACAATCCCAGCGAGAACACATTTTTCCAGTCGGCTTTGGAAAACGGCATCAGATTTCTTTCGCGCCAGAACGCATATAACACGCCGCCGGCGATCCAGAATAGACTGTTGATCACCACCACATACTTTTCGCTGGCGCCATGCAGGAAGCCGTAGCGATAACTCAACCCCATTCCGGCACGTATCAGCGAGGCGCCGATCATGATGACAAATGCCCAGCCGAATTTGCGTTTGGCATCGTTGGCATTGCGGGGGATGAAAGCCAGTACCGCAGCACATGCCGCAGCGATCCCGGCATATTGAACGGGCGTGATGTCTTCATGCAGGATAAAAGCCGCGCCAATGGTCACCGGTACCAGATTCAAACGGTAGATCGTGGAACATACTCCGGCATCGAGTGTGCGCATGGCATCGAGCATCATAAGATTGCCCGCCAGCGAGAAAAATCCCGAAATGATTCCCCAGATGACTGTGGCACGCCAATTATCCGGAGTCTTATCCATAAGCGCAAACACCAGCGTGGCCGCCAGCCATATAACGCCGACTATTGAAACAAAAAATCCGTTGCCCCGGTTTTTACCGGCAAAAAATTTGAAAAGCAAATCGTTGCAAGCCGCAAAAAACATACAGGCAAATGCCCAGAAAACCGCCATAAAAAAACTCCACAGATAAAAAAATTCAGCACATCTATTAATATAGACTCTGCTGAACTTTTTACAAGGTTAATGCTGGAAAAAATCCGATATTGTTTATGGGGTTGGTTTGCTGATACCCGGCTGGTGGTTTTTCCGGTATTGCGCCGGAGAACTGCCGTATCGGGCTTTGAATTTGCTGTAAAACTCCGTAGCGCTGCAAAAATTGGCGTGTTGGGCGATTTGTGCCGCCGGGTATGGAGTTTCCAAAAGCATTTTTTCAGCGGTTTGCAGCCGCATTTGCATTATGTATTGCAGGGGCGCAATTTCAATATGCCGCTGCCACGCCCGGTAAAAGGCGGAGCGGCTCATATTGCAGCGGCGGGCGAGAGTTTCTATACTTATATCTTCGCAGCAATGCTGTTCCATCCATAAAGCAATATTTTTTATGATTATTGCTTCGTTGTTGCCCGGCAGCGGTTTTGCTGTTTGAAACAGCACTTCTCTTATCAGCTGAAAACATATCCAATCCAGCTTTTCCGGGCAGCCCGGCGAATACAAGTTATACAAATTCAACTGGTAACTGCGAATCAGATTTTCAATATTACTTGTAAACTCAAACTCTTTGCAGTCATTTTCCGGCAGCATCCCCAAAGCTTCCAATAGCGGCATGGTACTGGCATGGTAGTGAAACGAAACAGTATCCCGGGGGCTGGTTCCGGCAATTTGTATAATATCCCCGGGGCGTTTGATCAAAAGGTGCGGAAAGTTGACATTCAATGGCTTGCCATTGATTTCATCGCAGCAAATATCCGTCGTGGAACCCAGCCGGAAAGAAAACTCGATTTGATCCGGCGGTATGACAGACTGGCTCTTGGCAACCACCCAATCATTGCAGTAATAGAGCAACTGTACCTGAAATGGAAAATCGTTGCTCCGGGGCAAAATAGCTATATCTTTATTGAACCAACTCATAAAAAATCCTTCCTGATTTATTTTTAATATAATGTGTTCCGGTAAAATTTCCAGTTTGCGGGACGATTTGATATAGTATTTGGAGAAAATATAACATTGTCAATTTGGCGATTTTATGTATATTATCAAAAACATGCGAAATTTTTACAATGGAGGATAGCGTGAGCGAAAAAATAAAATATGATATAGTTGTTTGCGGTGCCGGTGTAGCCGGTATTGCTTCGGCTATTGCCGCCGCCCGGCTGGGCAAACGGGTCGCATTGATCGAAAAACAATGTTTGATCGGCGGGCTTGCCACATCCGGCTTGATCTACATATATTTGCCGTTGTGCGACGGTCGCGGCAAACAGCTTATTGGCGGCATCGCCGACGAAATGATCCGCCGCTGTACTGAATACGGCCCCTTTGATATACCCGAAAAATTCGGCGGCCCGGCGGGCGGTGATCCGGGGATCAACGGCGACCGTTTCCGCTGCTGCTTTTCTCCGGCGGGGTTCACTCTTACTTTGGATAAAATGCTGGTCGAAGCCGGAGTCGACCTTTGGCTGGACAGCGTGGTAACCAATGTTACTATGGAGCAAAGGATCATAAAATCGGTAAATGTATTCAATTCTTCGGGAAATCTGGAAGTTTTTGCCGATCAGTTTGTCGACGCTTCCGGCGGCGGCTATTTAGCGGCAATGGCGGGCTGCAAAACTATTGTGACTGCCAACCGGCTGACGCCGTGGGTTATGGAAATGGCGGAAGATCCTTCGTTTTACCACTTTACCGAATCGCTGCACATTCAGGGCGTGTGGAATTGCGGAGCAAGTCCCGATGGTTTGGACGATGCCCGTTTCGGCACGGTCTACGAAGATTGCACTAATGGCAAAGCCGTGACCGATTTTGTGCGAGAAGGCTGGAGTCTGGTGCGTCAGAGTTATGTGGGGCGGGATCCCAAAAAGAATTACCCGGTGCATCTGCCGGCAATGCCCCAGCTGCGGAAAATCGCCTATATCGAAACTGAATTTGTTTTGCGCGATGACGACCACAGCAAAGAATTCCCCGATTCAATAGGCGAAATCGTCTATTGGCGTTATGATGGCAACATCTGGCAGACTCCTTACCGGAGTTTGCTGCCCAAGGCGGTGGATAATCTGCTGGCGGCGGGTCGCTGTATGGGGGCAGAAAATGTGGCAATGGAAGTGTTCCGGGTGATCCCGGCAGCCGCCATGACCGGCGAAGCCGCCGGGACAGCCGCCGCGTTGAGCATCAACGAAAATTGCCAGCCCCGGGAACTTGATTATAACATACTAAACAAAAATCTGCATACCAGAGCATAGAAAGGTGATATCTTTATGGAATGGGCAACTCCTAAATTCATCAGGCGTTACGAAAACAATCCGGTGCTGCATGCCGGAATGGTTCCTTATGAGGCGGTCTGTACCTACAACGCTGGAATTACTAAATATCAGGGCAAATATGTAATGGTATTCCGCAACGATTATGTCCGCAATAAAGAGAATTTTATGACTACCCCGGCACAAATCAATTTGGGGTTGGCGTTCAGCGATGACGGGTATAACTGGGAAGTAGCTCCACAGCCCTGCTGGTCGATGAAAACTGATGAAATACGCCGTGTATATGATCCCAGACTGACCGTTATAGATGGTAAATGCTATCTTTGTTTTGCAGTTGACACCTTTCACGGGGTTCGCGGTGGAGTGGCAATTACCGAAGATTTCAGCAAGTTTGAAGTTTTGAGCATTTCAGCTCCTGATAACCGTAATATGGTTTTGTTTCCCGAAAAGATCAACGGCAGATTTATGCGGCTGGAACGGCCGTTTCCGGTCTATTCTCGCGGAGCCGGGAGCGAAAAATTTGATATCTGGAGTTCCTCTTCCACCGATTGTTGTGACTGGGGACGGCACGAACTGGTTTTGGGGGCGGAAAAAGTACCCTACTGCAACAGCAAGATCGGCCCCGGTGCTCCGCCAATCAAGACTAAAGATGGCTGGCTCTGTGCCATCCATGCCGTAGAAAAAGTTGAAGAAGCTCTTTACGCATGGCACCCCAACTGGCATAAGATCTATTACGGCGGACTTATGCTGCTGGATTTGGAAGACCCCAACAAAGTTTTGAGTATTTCAGAAAAACCGCTGTTGGTACCGGAAACAAAATATGAAAAAGAGGGGATGATCGGTAGTGTTATTTTCCCCGGCGGCATGGTTCTGGAAGATTCCGGCGAAGTTAAAATTTACTACGGAGCCGCTGATACAGTAGAGTGTGTTGCCACTGCCGACATCGGCGATCTTCTGAAATTTGTCAAAAACGAAATTTAAGTTTTTTGGAAAGCGGTTCAGATATTATGAATATCAAAAAATTTACACTGATCGAACTTTTGGTTGTTATTGCTATTATTGCTATATTAGCGGCAATGCTCCTGCCCGCATTGAGCCGGGCGAGAATGGCGGGACAAACGGCTTCCTGTCTTGGAAATTTGAGGCAGATCAGTTTGGCTCATTTACAGTATGGCATGGATAATAACGACATTATTCTGCCATGTGTAGTCAAAGCCAGCAGCGGCAATTACAGCAATCGGGGAATTGTAGGTAATGATTTTTCAGGAGAAAATTACTGGCCGCAGTATGTGTATAATTATCTTTCTGAAGGTGGATATGATATTGGCCGCAACTCTTCAATTCCGGCAAACTGCCGTGCTATTTTTGCCTGTCCGGGGTTTCGGGCTACAGTTGAACTTACCAGACCGACCCGTGTCCAGTATGGCATGGTACAGTATTATGTAGGTGGCTATTCCAATGCCAGCACTGCTGCGGGGATGAAGCGTATTCCGAAAACATTCAATCAGTTCAGCAATCCTTCAGCCAAAGGTGTTTTCTGCGACTCCTACGCTGGCAGCGGTACATATAGTGAAACAACTGACAGCAACGCTGCCCAGGGGCATTACTTTGTATATAACAAAGGTGGTCAAATTTCCATTGAACGCCACCAGTCCACCAATTTTTCTTTTGCCGATGGGCATGCCGAAAATTTACCAAAAGAAACGGTAAAAGCTGAATTTGCCAAGCATCAGTCTTCTTATGCCGAAACTCAACTTTTGGGATGGGAATTATGATAATATTGTAGTTTATTGATAAGGAAGAATTTATGAAAGTGTTACAAATACTTGCCAATACAGCGGCCGCATTAAGCCTGATGATAAGTTCTGCTGCGGCCGGAACTTTTGACCAAGAACAATCGCTCTGGCAAAAATCTCCATTGCCGAATATCCATATTGATAACCAAGTCAAGGTTGCCGGTTCATCCAGCGTTCGCTTGTCCAAACATGCGACCGCTACCAGAGAGTTTGAACTTAAACCCGACACTACATATGAATTGACTTTTTATATTAAAGGTGAAAATGTTTCAACCGGCAAAGGGCGGGGCGCCAGAGTTATGCTTTTTGACGGCAAGAAAAAATGGGGAAGAGTAACTACACGCATGAACAGTGGTGTAGAAAACGGTACTTTTGATTGGCGACAGGGCAAGGCAACTATCAAATCTTCCGACTGGGGTGGAAAGATCCGTATAATGTTGGCCCTGCGTGGTACCGGCACGGTTTGGTTTGACGAAGTTGAGTTGAAAGAATCCGGCAAGGAAGAAAAACTGGATTCTTTCCGAAAAAATTATAACAGTGATTATCAGGATCTGGCACTGATTCCGCAAGGTACTCTTGGCTTTTTTGATCCGGGTGAAAAAATCAAATTCAAAATACTTTATCAGAGCAAGGCAAAAAATCTTGAATACTCTTATACGGTTAAAGATGAGAACGGCAAAAAGATTTTTACATCTCCTCGTAAACCATTGGAAAAATCGTTTTCTCTGCCGGGGCAGCCTTGCGGCTATTATGTTGTGGAAGCCGATTTTTATGCAAATAATGTCAAATCCCGTTCCATGCAAAGTGCTTTTGTTGTGAGTCGCAAATTTGAAAAACGCGACCCGTTTTTTCAGATGGGGTATGGAGTAAATGCGATTTTCTACGAAGGATTCAAGCGTCTCGGCGTAGGTTTGATTTCTATGAAATTCACCTTTTTTGTTCCCACGAGTCCGGTGGAAAAACTATGGAAAATTGCATACGATAATTACAAACCATTTCTTGAAGGCAATGAGTTTGAGCTTGCCGCTGTTATGCCTATGGGGCTGCGGAGAAACCGTATTTGCCGGACAGAAAAAGAACTTGCTGAAGGCTGGCCGTATCTTTCAGACAAATTGCTGCAGCATCGCAAAGATTACATTGATTTGATTCTTAAAAACACTAAAGGGAAAATCAAATATGTAACTTTTCAGTCCGAAATCAGCTCTTCTGCCACAATAAAAAACAAATATCAGGGTAACTGGCCAGAGGCTATGAACGATTATCTGATCCTTGCCCGGATGGGGGCCCGACAGGTACGGAAGTTTGATCCCACTATAAAGATCCGAATGGGCGGCAACAATGTGCAGTCATGTTTGCGGTCAACCGAACCTATTGTAATGGGAGCTTTGATCAATGAATTTGATCAATATATCATTGATGGTTATACTGGCAACTGGGATTTGACCAAAGGCAAACCCGCAGTACCGGAGGGCAGTTTGATGAGTTTTTATAAAGAATCATCACAACTTGCTAAATCATTGGGCAAAAGTCCGATCATCGGCAATGAAGAATCCGGTTTATCCATCCATTACGGGGCCCGTTTTGACCGGGGGAGGGCGATCACTCAAGCCGAACTTACAACACGCCAGCTGCTGATCAGCAAAGTTGCTCCGGTGTCGCATTATGAACTTCATAAACCCGGGAATCCCACTCCGGGCAAGGCCCCGAAAGATATTCATGGAGCCATGTACACGATTTGGAAACCGGTCTGGTTCGGCAATGAGATCTTTCACATCCCGCTCCCCGGCGGCGCGGCTTATGCTACTGCAGCAAAAGAGTTGAGTTTTGTTAAAAAAGTGGATTACTTTACTGTAGATCAAAAATATTGTGCAGTTTACACCAGGCCGGATAAATCCACACTGGTAGTGCTGTGGAGCTTGAAAAACGATCAAAAATTCACTTTCAACTTCCCCGGCAAAGTGAAGATGCTTAATATGTATGGCAGAGAAAGTACACTTCCGGCAGGCAGGACTGAACTTAAACTGGGTACTGCACCGATTTATCTTACCGTAAAAATGCCAGCCAAAGTACTGTCCGATGAGCTTAAAGCCGAACTGCAAAAGCAGTCGCCGGAATTTGCTTTTGCCGGATTTTATACCGCCCCCGGCAAAGCCAAACTCTTTATCCGCAATTTGACTGACGAAATGAAACACGGCTCTGTGCAGGGGCAAAAAGTATCCGTACTGCCGGGAAAAATCATTGACATTGAATTGAGAAAAGCAGTTGCAGAAGTAACTTTTATTAACCAAAATGGCAAAAAATATCTAATAAAGATCGCTCCGGGTAATTTTCAGAAAGTTGCAAAACTGGACAAAAAACCGATTTTTGACGGCAGCGGCAGCTGGCTGAAAGGATTACCCAATGCTGTTTTAAGTTATCCGGATAATATTGCTCCGTCGGCGGCATTGCAGCAAGAATTGTGCTACTTTAAGACCTCTTTCAACCCAACCGGACACAATGTTTCAGCCGAATATTGGGTAGCATACGATAAAGAAAACTTTTATCTGGCAGTAAAAGTGGATGACCCCATCCACCAGCAGCGGCATAATTCAAATGTTTGGAAAGATGATTCCGTACAGTTTGTTTTTGCTTTCGGCGATACCGCCCCGTCGATTCTTTATCACCCGGCACCGGCACCCCGGACAACATTCAATTACGGAACCGGACTCACCCCCAGCGGCCCGATAACAGAAAAATACCGGGGCAAAGATGCCGGAAAAAAGAATTTGCCGGTAAATATCACCCGCCAAGGCAACACTACTTTTTATGAAATATGTGTACCGTTTGCAGAACTGGGCGGCAAGCCGGATCGTTTTGGGTTTGTTATTTTCGACAATAATTACCCAACCAAACGCCATGCACCTTATTGGCTTGAACACTCCTCGGGGATCGCTGGCGGAGAAGATGAGTCAAAACTTAAATATCTGGTTTATTAAGTTACAGTTTTGTCAATAGATAAAACAATGGGGCTGTTGCAAAACCTTATAAAAGGTTGCAAAACCCCTGTTTTTTGTATAAATTTTTATTTGCTGTCGAAAAAGTACAACAACAATAAAAATTATTGCAGGTAAAACGTTGTATCTCTTTTATATAAAATAAATTCCGGTGAGAGTTTTTGGAAAATGGGGTTCCGCCGTCGCCGAGGCTATGGCGGGACAAGGTGGGGAAGAAAACCTTTTTTCAAAAAGGTTTCTTCCCCACAAAACAGTTTTTTTACTGCTGGGGCGAGAAATCCTGTTTGCCGGCTCCACAGTCGGGGCATACCCAGTTTGCCGGGACATCTTCCCAGGCGGTACCGGGTTTTACTCCGTTATCAGGATCACCCTTGGCCGGATCGTAAATATAACCGCAGACATCGCATACATACTTTTTCATTTTTGTTTTTCCTTTCAATAATCAAGTTTACTTTTCAAAGCTGCTGCCAGCGTTTTGCCGTATTCCACGCATTGATTCAATGTTTCGGCATCGGGCACATATTTTACTGCCAGCGGAGCTGCGGGCTGTTCAATATTCATCTGGGTCAGGGCTTCGGCGACTTGTTTGGCGCCTTCGCCGCTCCACCCGAAAGAACCGAATGCCGCTCCAATTGCGATTTTCGGCTTGAGGCCGCGCATGTAGGTAAGCAGATCACCCAGCGAGGGATACATATTGTTGTTGATCGTCGGCGTACCGATGGCAACTATGCCCGCCCCCATGATCCGGGTCATCGCTTCGCTGCGTTCACAGCTGTGCAAGCTTATAACATCAGTGGAAATTCCAGACTGGATTATACCTTCAGCTATGGCATTGGCCATAGCTTCGGTACTGTGCCACATGGTGTCAAAAAGCACTATGGCGCGTTTTTCCGGCATCTGTTCGGCAAACTCCCGGTAGAGCGTGAGGATCTTGTTGTGAGTGCCATTGCGCCAGATCGGACCGTGGTCGGGCGCAACGATATCAATATCCAGATTCAAACCGGGCAGATTGTTCAACAGATCGATGATCTTGGCTGACTGCAGCAGTAATATATTGGCAAAATATTTTTTTGCCTCTTCAAAGATCACGCTGTTGCAGTATTCATCGGCAAAGCGCTCCGAACCGGCAAGGTGCATGCCAAAGGCATCCTGTGAAAAAAGCACCTTTTCGCCGGTAAGATAGCTTACCATGCTGTCCGGCCAATGAAGCATTTTGGTTTCCACAAAAGCCAGAGAGTTTTTGCCCAGACTTATGGCATCACCGGTTTTGACCACTTCCAGCGCCGGCAACGCATCGTGAAAATGCGCTCTCAATGCTTTTTCGCCCTGCAGCGAGCAGAAAAGTTTTTCAGCTTTGAACTCCTGCATGGCGCGGGGCAGGGCGCCTGAATGGTCCATTTCGGCGTGATTTGATATAATATAATCGATCTTTTCCGGATCGATCACCGATGCAATGCGCGCGCGCATTTCGTCGAAAAACGGGGCTTTTACTGTATCAATAAGCGTGATTTTTTCATCGATTACCAAAAAAGCATTGTAAGTGGTGCCGCGGCTGGTGCGGTAGCCGTGAAACTCCCGCAAATTCCAGTCGATTGCACCGACCCACCAGACTTTATCGGTGACTTTTACTGCTTTGAATTCAGCCATTGGATTATCCTCCTGATTCTTTATATTTTCCGCTCCCACAATCCATGAATATTGCAGTAAGCTCTTACCAATACTTGTTCTTCTTTATTGCAGCAGAGTTTGAATTCTGCTGCCGGTTTTTCGCCGGGGTGCATGTATTTACGCAAGCACCAGTCACCGGCGGTTATTTCGATCCATACAATGTGATGCGCTTCGGCCATCGGGTGTTCGATGGAACCGATCTGCACATGAAGCACGCCATCTTTACGCTCTACATATGGGACATGTTTTTCCTGGTCGGCATCGATGGTGTTGACCGTTACCGGCTTCAGAATTTCGCCGCAGCAGCGCATACACGGTTCGGTGCAGGCACATGCCGAAGCGATCTCCACAGTAAGATTGCACTTTGAGCACTTGTACAGTTCTCTCTCATGATTTTTCATAACTGCTCCTGTAGGTATTTTCCGGAAAACAACGGCTTATTCCGTGTTTCCTCATAAATACTGACTGCCGGAGCAGATAAATAGTTTTATTTTTGCGGGGAATCGATATGTTTTTTTTGCAAATGTTTACAATCTTTCAAATTTGCAAACCGCATGCACCAGATTACCCAGAAAGCTTTTGCTCCATCCTGCCAGCGGATCTTTTTACCTTCGGCAATATGTCTCGGAATGTAGGAAATCGGCACTTCAGCTATTTGGTAACCCAGTCTCAATAACTTGCAGGTTACTTCCGGCTCCCACGCAAAATCGTTGTTTTCAAACTCCAGTGCCCGAATCAGATCGCCTGCAAAGGTTTTATAGCAGGTAGGCTCGTCAGTAAGGCGGCTTCCAAAAAGCATATTGGTGAACTTGGTTACCGCCAGTCCGCCGAAATAAAAGCGCAATGCCGAGCAGCGGTTGCCTTTGCGGCGCACTCTTGAGCCGTAAACCACCTGCACTTTATTTTCCAGAATAGGGTCTATGCAGCGCTGATAGTCATTGGGGTCGTACTCCAGATCTGCATCCTGGATTATCAGGCAGTCTCCGGTACTGTGTTTTATGCCGTTACGCACTGCAGAACCTTTGCCGCCGTTGCTTTGTTCAATATACTTTATATCGGCTTGCTGGTGATCGCTGATGAATTGCCGGATGATCCCGGCACTGTTATCGGTCGAGCCGTCGTTGACGATTATCAATTCCCGCTCAACAGATAACGGAACGGTCAGCACTCTGGTCAGCAGCGTGTACAAAGTGCGTTCTTCGTTATAACAGGGTATAACTACAGAAAGAATTTTCCGTGCATCGTTTTTCATTTCAGAGCAATCCGGTTTGTCTGCACCACTCCAGAGCTTTCAGCAACCCTTCTTTGCCGGAGAATTCGGGCTCGTACCCCAGCAGTTTGCGTGCTTTGTCGATATTGAAACACATGTGTTCGCGCAAAAACGGCAACCCGCTGTGTTCCGGGTGTTCCCGGTAAAATTCATCGGCATCCACCCAGTTTATGACCGACTTGCTGTTCAAATATTCCATAGCTGTCTGCAGATAATCCTGCAGCCTGATCGCCCGGCTTGTGGAAATAATGATGATTTCCCCGATGATCTTTTCTCCTGCATCCAGCGCCAAAGTCATGGCTCTGGCCAAATCCCAGTTGCAGCCGCTTTGCAGCAGTATCTGGCGGCAATCGGGCAAGGTCAGCGTTTTGCTGTCGCGTAAAGCCCGGAAAAACTCGATATCACGGGCGCCGAAAAGATCCAGCGGTACGCGTCCGTCGCCGATAATATTGGTGGGGCGGAAGATCGTTACCGGAAACTTTTCTTTTTCAAACAGCTCCAGCGCCAGTTTGTCATTGGCGATTTTGCCGTGGAAATTGACATGGTTTTCTTCGCGCCACGGATGAGTTTCGTCTGCCGGCATTCCCTGCAGCGGCACAAATGTACCTGTGGAACTTACCAGAAAAACATTTTTCACCTGCGGAAAAAATTCCCGGATATTGTTTATGCCGTTCAAACTCGGCATGGTATCGAGAATTGAATCCACCGGCAGCCGGCTTAGTGTTCCGGCCAGAAAATCGCGATCGAACTTATCGCCGGAAAATATCTCCACTCCCGAAAGGTCGGCGCGGGCACGGGTGTTGCTGCCGCGGCTTACACCATAAACTTTATGTCCGCGGGCAATGGCCAGCTGCGCCACACGGCTGCCCAACTCGCCGGTTATGCCGAATATGAGAAGCGATCTTGTCATGAATCACTCCTGATCGTTAAGCTTGAATTTGGCCATGACTTTTTCCGCCATTGCTGCCGCTTCTCCATCGGCGTAAGTCAGCTGGCGCCAGTTCCAGCGGAAATCATCGTCCACACCGCGCGGAACAACGTGCAGATGGGCGTGCATGACCACCTGACCGGCGGCTTTGCCATCGGCCAGATGCAGATTGTAGGCATCATAATCCAACGCCCGTTTGAGCGCAATACCCAACCGGGAGCCGACTTTCATCATTCTGCCGGCGGTGGCTTCAGGAATGCTGCTGGCGCTTTCATGATGCTCTTTGGGGATCACCAGAATATGCCCGAGGTTGATGGGCGCTATATCCATAAAGGCGTAAACGAGTTCATCTTCGTAAATCTTGACCGAGGGGATCTCGCCGGCGATGATTTTGCAGAAAATACAGCTTGACATATTGCAAATCCTTTTTGTTTTTTGAGCATGGATATCTTTCGATTTTTTGATAATATAGCGCGGTGAATACAGTTTGCCACTTTATTATGCGAAAAAAATCCATTTTTAACTTTAAAAAGTTTGCAGTATAAGCTCCTTGGTGCTAAATTACACAACGATTGTATAAGTGTGTTTAAATTGTAAACAGAGATTTTTTCGAGGTTTATTTATGGAAAATAAAAGTACCCCCGCTTTGAAGGGCAGTCAGATCACTATCAAATGTCTGGAAAAATTGGGCGTGGAAGTTGTCTTTGCTTATCCCGGCGGGCAGGCTATCGAGCTGCATCAGGCGCTTCAGGATTCCACCTTGCGTGTGATATTGCCCCGCCACGAACAGGGCGGCGCTTTTGCTGCCAACGGTTACGCCCGTGCCACCGGCAAAGTCGGTGTGGCCATGGCAACCAGCGGCCCTGGTGCAACCAATTTGCTTACCGGGATCGCCGATGCCTACATGGATTCGGTGCCCACAGTATTTATTACCGGTCAGGTTCCGCTGGCCAGTATCGGCAAAAATGCTTTTCAGGAGACCGATATTATCGGCATGACCCGCCCGATCGTAAAGCACAGCTATCTGGTTTTGGATGCGCGTGATCTGCCGCGTGTTATGAAAGAAGCGTTTTATCTTGCCGGTTCAGGGCGTCCCGGTCCGGTAGTGGTGGATATCCCCAAAAACGTTCAGCAGCAGTTTGTTGCCGATCTGGATTTTGATTGCGATATGGCAATTCAGGCGTATGAACCCGCTCCGCAGGCTTCGGATGACGAGATCACTGCCTTGCGCGCATTGATCTCCGCCTCCAGCAAACCGTGCGTTTATATCGGCGGCGGAATCGTAGCTGCCGGTGCGGCAGAAGAACTTATCAGGTTTGCCGAAAATTACAATATGCCGGTTACGAGCACCATGATGGCGCTGGGCGCTTTTCCGCTGCACCACCCGTTGAGTCTGCATTGGCCGGGGATGCACGGCACGGTTTATGCCAACAATGCCATCAATGAGTGCGATCTGCTGCTGGCGTTCGGTGCCCGTTTTGATGACCGTGTAATCGGCAATCCCAACAGTTTTGCTGCCGGTGCCCGGATCGTGCATGTGGATATTGATAACTCCGAAATCAATAAAAACAAACCGGTCACGCTGGGGATCACTGCCGACATCAAAGATGTGCTTGTGGAACTCAACAGCGATCCGATTTATAAAGAATACAAAGAGTGGTTTGACCAAATCGCGCAGTGGAAGAAAGATTATCCGCTGACTTACGAAGTGAAAGCCGACCGTATACAGCCGCAGTTTGTGGTGGAAACCTTGAGCGAAATCACCGGCGGCGAAGCCGTGATCGTTCCGGGCGTGGGACAGCATCAGATGTGGGCTACACAATACTACGGCTATCGTCATCCCCGTCAGCTTTTGAGTTCAGGCGGTCTCGGTTCCATGGGGTTCGGTCTGCCGGCTGCAATGGGGGCCAAAGTCGCCCGTCCGGATGCTACGGTCATCAATATCGATGGCGACGGCAGCTTTCAGATGAACATTCAGGAGTTGGGTACACTTTATGTGGAAGATATCGGCGTAAAGATGATCATTCTCAACAACCAGCATCTGGGCATGGTTGCTCAATGGGAAGACCGTTTCTACAACAGCCGCCGCGGCAATACCATACTGGGGTCGCCCAAAGATAAAGCTTATTACCCTGACTTTGTGACCATTGCCAAAGGCTATGGTATTCCCGGCCGGACTGTTACCCGCCGCGAAGAAGTTGCTGATGCGATCCGGGAAATGCTTGCCGCTCCGGGAGCATTTCTGCTGGATGTGCATACCGGGTATGATGAGCATGTTCTGCCCATGATCCCGCCCGGCAAGACTTATAAAGATATCATCACTTCGCCGTGGCGCCAGTCCAAACCCTGCGAACAGTGCAAACTGCCGCACCGTTTCTGCGCACTGGGCGATGGTGATTGTCCGGAGTGCAAATAATTTGCAATCATTGACATCCGCAGTTTTTACTGCGGATATTTTTTGCGAAAAGCGAGATAGATAAATGATTTATCCGGGGCCGCTTACGCGGGAACAACGACTTAAAACCCAGAAGAATTACTGCTGGTTCAATCTGATCAACGGCGCATCCTACATGTGTTTGGGGGAAACGATCATTGTATTGTTTGCCATTAAACTCAATGCTCCCAACGGGATGGTGGCGGCGTTGAGCGCTACGCTCTATTTCGCATTTTTCATGCTGCCGGTCGGTAAATATGTGGCCGGTAAAGTGGGCGCGGCGCGTTCCCAGGCAATTTTCTGGACCATTCGCAACTTTGTGGCCATAGGGGTGGCCGCCAGCGCGTTGACCGCTTATTGGGGGTATCCGCTGCTGGCTCTGGTGCAGATATTTGTGGGCGCGTGTCTTTTTTACGGTTTGCGTGCAGCCGGGGTTGTGATGTCGCAGCCGTTCATCGGAGATATGGCAATCGAGAGCGAGCGCCCGCATCTGTTGGGGCACAGCGCGGCTCTTTTTTATGCCGGCAGTGTTTGTTCGCTGCTGATGATCTGGGCGGTTTTAAGCTGGTACGAAAGTCTGCTTTCCATTACATGCATCATCATCTGGGGCGCAACGCTTGGGTGGACAAGTACTTATTTTATCCGTCAGATGGATGAATCTCCTGCCATGATAAAAGCTGCCCGGCGGCCATTGCTGGCGGAATTTAAAAAGGTCTGGCAGATTTCTGAAATACACAAGCTGCTGCCGGCCATGTTTACGGTGACTCTTTCGCTGATAATGCTGGGGGCGGTTTCCATGCTTTGCGTAAAACGCGGGCTGGGGGTGAGCGACCGTTCAGCGCTTTATTTTTCGCTGATTCAGTTCCTTGCTTGTACCGGCGGGTCATATCTTTCCGGAAAATTGATCCGCAAATATGGTGCAAGAAAGACTCTTTTCTGCAGTTTTTCCTCGATTCTCTCCGTCGGTGGACTTTGGCTGCTGTCGCCTTTGGAAATGAACTATTTGTACGTTACAATGATCTTTATAATCGTGGGCATAGGGCATGTTACATGCATGAATGCCAATACGGCGTATTATCTGCAGATAACTCCGGATTCGCTGCGGGTGGCGGCATCCATGCTTACATCGGTAGTAACCAGTGTGCTGGCCGGGGTGGCTGGCATGCTTTTGTCGTCTACGGCATTCAAGATCATTGATTCACAGTTTGCTGATTGGGCGCCAATGAACCGTTTCAAGGTTTATTTTGTCTGTGCATTGTTGCTGTTGCTTATGCTTTCAATTCTGGTGTGGCGACTGCCAGAAAAAAAGACAGAGTGTAACAAATAAGCTGCTGAAGGCGCTTAAAAATAAAAAAAATCGTGTTTTTTGCATAAAAAAGAGTTTCAGGACTTTACAAGTTGCAGAAACGGTACTAATTTATATAGAGAACGAATTTTTAATTTTAAAATAAACATAAAATTTTTCCGGAGGTACAGCGTGCAAAAGAAAATGGTAGGAATTATCGCAAGCGTGGCAACTGCCCACGCAGTATTGGCAATCGCCCTGATTACTGGCGGTGGGTGCCATCAGCCCAAACTGCTGGGGCCGCACACTTACAATAACGGTCCGGAATTTGCCGAGATCCCTGCCGCTGCAAATACGCCTGCGGAAGCTGCCCAAACTCCGGCTGTAATGCCTCAGGTCCCTGGCTCCAACGAAGCTGTGGTGCTGCCGCCCCCGCCTGCCAAGCCGGTTTATCCGGCCCAGGAGCCGGAAGCAGCTCCGGTGGCAACTCCGGTGCAGAGCGGTACTGTTACCTACACGGTAAAGCGCGGTGATACCCTTTCGCTGATCGCGTACAAGCACGGCGTCCGTACCCGTGATCTGGCTGCATGCAACAATCTCTCCGGTAAAGCAATGAACCGCATCCGTATCGGTCAGGTGCTCAATATCCCCGAAGGCGGGGTTTACGATGCCAAGCGTCAGCCCAAAAAGCGCGCTGTTGCCCCGAAGGTTAAAACCGCTAAGAAAAAGAGTGCCAAAAAAGTTGCCGAGCTGCCTGCCGATGGCGTTTATGTGGTCAAAGCAGGTGATTCGCTTGACCGCATCGGCCGCCGCTACGGTGTTACTGCCGCTGCAATCGCCAAAGAAAATGACATTGCTCTGACCAAGGTTTTGCAGATCGGCGACAAGCTCCGCATTCCGGGCAAAGCTGCCGCCGCTCCGGCCAAGAGCAGTACTGCGGCAACTTCGGCTGCAGACAATAGTTCGCTCGACAGCACGCTCAACGATCTTGATCCCAATATCGGGTTGAATACTGCAACTCCGGCAACTGAAACTGCTGCTCCCGCCGCTCCGGCTGCCACGGCAACTGAAACTGCTCCGGCTGCCGCTCCCGCGGCTGCGGCAACTGAAACAGCGAATACTGCAGCAACAGACAGCAGCCGTACCGAGTCTATTGAAGTCCCCGAAGATACCACGATCGAAGCTTACAGCACCAAGGTCATGGTTTCGGTGGAAGAGCTCCGGCGGTTAAACCCCGCGATCCCTGCTGACGGCAAGATCAAGGGCGGCACCTATCTGGTGATCCCGATGCTGTAAAAAAGACTTTTTTGAAGTTTTTCAAAGCCCCGCAATCTAATTGCGGGGCTTTTTTTGGGGAGTTAAATAGGGCAGGGTTTCGCCGGTAATGATTTTCAGTTTTGTGGTGGTGCAGACGATTCTGCCTTGCAGTGTTTCCTGCATTACCTGCCATGCCAATTTGCCGATTTCCTGCGGACTGTTGGTCACGGTTGTAGCGTGGGGGACAAGATCCGGTTCCACATTGTCGCAGCAGATCACCGGCAGGTCTCTGCCGATCTGCAGACCGTTGAGCGCACAAAAATCGTAGAGCATTTTCAAGCTGCTGCCGGGGATTATTACCGAATCTGCCGGACGTTTGCAGCAAATAAAGCGATGCATCAAACGGAAAAATTCTTCCCGTTTGCAAGTGCCGGAAAATACCCATTCCGGTTCGACTTTTATACCATGCTCCGCCATTATCCGGTAATAATCAAACAAACGCATAAACTGAACCGGGGCGTTCAGATGCTCCTCCGCATTATGTATATAAGCTATATTGCGATAATTGCGGTTAAACAAATATTCCATTTGTATAGCAGTCATATCCGGAGAATCCCGCAGTTCGCTGCCGGCAGTTTCTTGATAACGGGGATTTATAGATACCGTATAAGGTACATACTCGCGCAGATGGTTGACCGTATCGGCTGAATATGCGCTCAGAATAAATGCCTGACTGGTTCGGAGATTCTTCAGCACGCTGCACAGTTCTTCGGTGCTCAACCCGGCGGCATGGATAACTTCCAGAGTCTGACCGGCTGCGGCAGCTTTTTCCCGCAGATGTTTCAATACCCCGCCATTGAATATATTGGCTTTTTCCACGATCGGCCGGTGAGAAAAGTGAATGAATACCAGCGGAGCCGGAGCCGGAGTTTTTATGCTGCGGTAACAACCGCTTTGCGGGCGGATCTCAAGCGTGCCGGAACGGACAAATTCCTGCAATGCTTTTTCCAGCCGTATTCTGCCGATACGGCTGTTGCTCATCAACTGCCGTATTCCCGGAATCCGATGCCCGGGGGCGGTTATATTGATGATCTCTCTGATATAATTTACAGCCTGAGCTTTGAGTTGCTGATTTTTATTTTTGTTGTGCATATAAACTCCCGTGATGCCGGTTTAATATACTCCCGGAAGTGCCATATTGCAAACTGTGTTGGTATAACTGTGTTGGTATAACTGTGTTGAAAATAGTTTTGTTTCGGATGGCCGGTTAGAAAAGATGCGGAAAAATTTGCTAAAATCAATTTGCAATGTTTTCTTAATAACCACACCGTAAAATCTTTAAAGTAAGGAAAAAACAATGGTGAACCCGTTCAAAGACAAAGTTTTTCCGGATGAACTGCATACCAGTCACATCATCCGCCGTTACGAAAACAATCCGATATTGACCGATGCCGATGTGCCTTATCCGGCTACATTGGTTTTTAATGCCGGGGTGGCACGCTATCAGGGCAAATATTTTATTGCGCCGCGAATTGATTGCCGCCGACCCAATAAGAAACCCGGTGAACACGATATGCTTTATCTGGGAACCGGCTTGGGCGTCAGCGATGACGGGATCAATTTTACCATGTATCCGGAGATCATCCGTGTTCATTACAAAGGCAAGATTCTGCCGTGGGTGGTGGATTCGCGGTTGACGGTGCTGGAAGATGGTTTGTATTTGAGCTTCTGTTTTGAAAACCAGCACAGCGAACGCCCCGGTATCGCCAAATGGCGCGGCGAAGGTGTGGACTTTGATGCGATTTGCGTGGGGGTTCCGCAGCAGCGCAATATGATCCTTTGCCCGGAAAAGACTCCGGATGGGCTTTACATGCGTTTGGAACGGCCCTCCAATCAATGGAAAGATCCGTTCCATATCTGGTACAGCAAATCTCCCGATTTGCGCTATTGGGGCGATTCTGAACTGCTGCTGGGGTGCGAGGATGTGCCATGGGCAACGGCCAAAATCGGCGGCGGCGCACCGCTGGTCAAGACCGATCGCGGCTGGCTGCTGATTTTCCACGCGGTGGACGAAAACCCGGCCCATACGGTAACGTTCCCGAACGGTAGAAAGTGGTATAAACGCTACACCGCCGGTGCCGCGCTTTTCAGTCTGGAAGACCCCACCGAACTTATTGCTATCACCAAAGAACCGCTGCTGGTTGCCGAAGCTCCCTACGAAACCGGCAATCTGGAAAAACAATGGGTGGAATTTACCGTATTCCCCTGTGGCGCAGTGCTGGAAGATGACAACAATACCTTGCGCATTTACTATGGTGCCGGGGATTACAATACCAATTTGGCATTTACTACGCTCGAAGAACTCTGGCAGGTAATGACCCCCTGCAGACGCATGGCAAAATACGCCATGGTGCCCTGGATTCTCGAAGAGTGGGATCGCGAATAAGCTTGTTGCTTAAAGTGGACATGGAGAGCTGCAAAACTGTCTGTGTCCGGTCAAATCTCCCTTATCAGGTACGGATTTTGGGTAAAAAAAATGGTGTTGCAAAACTGTTTGAGGTTTTGCAACACCTTTTTTTTATTCAGAAACTTTTACTTCACAATGGAGATCTTTTTGCCATTGCTGCGGGCCGATTTGTGGGCTGCATCGCAAAGTTCCAGGTTGCGCAGACCGTCAACAGCGTTCAACGGGCGCTTGGTGAGCACACTCTTGGCATGCTTGGTGATAAGTGCCTGATAGATGTTCTGCACTTTGCCGGGAGCCAGTTTCTTCTGGGTCTTGCCATTGTCCATTTCCAGACGCATCTTGATGGGTTCATCTTCGTAACCGGAAAGCTGGAACATGGTACCGAAACCGCGGAGAACAGCCTGATTGCCGTAGATTTCATAACCGAGGTTGGTCAGAGTGCCGGCCAGCCCGCCGCGCATTTCGCTGAACGCAACTTTGGCGGAGGCCACGATTCCGTTGGCCATGCCGAATTTGATGTAGGCGCCGTCTTCAGCCTTGATGTCCATAAGTTTGGGCAGGTAAGCAGCCGCAACCCATTCCACGGTAGAGTTGAAGATGTATTCAGCTACATAGAAGCAATGGCTGGCTACATCGCCGATAGGACCACCCATTTCTTTGATATTGCTGCAGCGCCAGGAGGCGGCTTCGGCCGGATCGTAACCGAAAGCAAATTCCATGTGGAAGCAGGCATCGTTCACATCGCCCAACGCACCGGAAGCAACGACTTTGCGCGCCTTGATGTTGTAGATGTTGTTGGTCATCATGTGGTCAACCGAAAGCGAAAGCTTCATCTTTTTTGCAGTTTCGACCATCTTTTTTGCATCGGCAATGCTGGTGGCCATAGGCTTTTCGGTGATAACATGTTTGCCGGCCTTGAGTGCGGCGATCGCCAGTTTTGCATGGGTGGCGTTGTTGGTAGCCACATAGATGGCATCCAATTCCGGATCCGCGATCATTTCTTCGCTGGAGTTGTACCACTTGAGATTCAATGCTTCAGCTGCGGCTTTACGGGCGGGGTTCACATCGGTCACACCGACGAGAACGGCATTGTCCAGCTCGGTAAAACGGGACTTGTCGCAGGCAAAACCTTCCTTGGCAATACGATTTTCGGCAATGCCGCCGAAACCGATCAGACCGTATTTGACTTTTTCCATAACAAAAACCTTTCTTAATTGGTTGGTTAAAATACTCTCACACTTAATGTAGCGCAATTTATCTTACTTTGCAATTCCTGAAACTGTTCTTTTTACTAAAACTGCTTGGAAAAAATGCTTTTTTTGTGGTAAATATTGCCTGAAGGTGTATATTAACAGAGAATACAAACAAATTTCAGGAGTTATTTTTTATGATCCATACATCCGGCGATTACAAAAACGAAGTCCGCGAAAATATGCGCGGCGGCGATAAATCCGTGAAGATCACCCATTATTTTGATGAAGCCAATGAGTTGATGTCTCCCACCAGATTGTGCGCGCAGCTGGAGCTGGAACCCGGAGCAAGTATCGGTTTTCACACTCATGAAAATGAAGAAGAGATTTTTATTGTGCTTGCCGGCAAAGCTCTCATCGACGATAACGGAGTGGAAAAAGAAGTCGCTGTCGGCGACAGCATTCTGACCGGTAACGGTGCCGGTCATTCTGTAAAAAATATCGGCGACGAACCGCTCCGTATGGTGGCTGTAATCGTGCCATTTGCCAAGTAATTCAGGATAGAAATATGGTAGAACAATCTCAGCTGTTTGAACTTGCCAAGCTTTACGGAACTCCGCTGTATGTGTACGATGCCGACCATGTAGTGGCAAACTATCAGTCGCTTTACAAGTTTATTCCTTATGATAAACTGCAGGTGCATTATGCGCTCAAAGCCAACTACAATATTGCGCTTTTGAAAGCGTTGCGCGATGCCGGTGCGGGGCTTGATACTGTAAGCCCCGGCGAAATACATCTGGCTTTAGCGTTGGGATTTGACCGCAAAAAGATCATTTTTACCGCCAACAACCTCAAAGATGAAGAAGTCGATGAAGTCCAGAGCCTTGGCGTGCTGTTCAATATCGGCAGCACTTCCCGTCTGGAAAAATACGGCAAAGCTTATCCCGGCAGCCGGGTCTGCGTAAGATTCAATCCCGATGTGGTCGATGGCGAAAATGCTGCCACAGCCACCGGGGGCGATCTGGCCAAATTCGGTATTTTAATGCAGGATGTCGATAAAGTTGTGGCGATTGCCAAAAAATACGATCTCAAGATCGTAGGTCTGCACGAACATACCGGCAGCGGTCTGCAGCATACTGAATCGGTTTTCCAGAGCATGAAAAACCTGATGGGGCTGGCCACGCCGGAACGTTTCCCTGAATTGGAATTTATGGATTTCGGCGGCGGTTTCAAAGTGCCGTACAAGCCCGATGAAGTTCGCGTGGATTATGCGGCAATGGGTAAGGAAATTTGCGCGTTGTTCGCTGATTTCTGCAAAAAATACGGCAAAGAGCTTGAAATGAAATTCGAGCCGGGCAAATATATCGTTGCCGAAGCCGGTGCCATGCTCACAACTGTAAATACGCTCAAGTTCAATCGTACCCGTACCATTGCCGGCTGCGATGCGGGGTTCCCGCAACTGATCCGGCCGGTCTTTTACGGAGCTTATCACCGAATCGAAAACCTTTCCAATCCCGCCGGGAAAAAGAAAGTTTACGATGTATGCGGCAATATCTGCGAAACCGGCGACCGTTTTGCCGAACAGCGCGAGCTGCCCGAAATCCGCGAATACGATGTGCTGGCTATTTATAATGCCGGAGCTTATTGTTACAGCATGGGCGGCATTTACAATCTGCGCAGCATGCCCGGCGAAGTGGTGGTGAGTAATGGCAAGGCGGTTTTGACGAGAAAACGTAAAAACAATACCGAACTGGTAGCCGAGCTTTTGAACGATAATATACAAATGTAAGAGATTTTACACGATGGCAGAATTTCAAGCAGCAATAGACCTCTCCGGTAACGCCGCAAGAATGTGCATAGCCGATGCTTCCGGCAAAGTCTTGCGTAATGGTATACTGCCCATGAAACGGCGGGAGTCGGCTCATCTGGCAGAGTTTGCTGCCGGAGAGATCGCCAACTGCGGCGGCACATTGGGCGATATAAAATTCTGGAGTGTTGGGATCGGCCCGGGCAGTTTTACCGGTATGCGTCTGGCGGCGGCATTGGTAGCAGGTCTGACTCACGGCGACGATAGGGTAAAGACCCGCGGAGTGCCCACTGCAATAGCAATAAGTATGACTGCCGGAAAAAATTTGCAAGAAAATTCAAAAACAGCAGTACTTTTTGATGGCAGAAATCACGAAGTGCTTGTATATTGTGTAGAGCGCAAAAAAAATGTGGATGAAGGTTGTTCCGATGGCATGGTGCTGAATAAGGAACAGGCAGAAAAGTTTTTTGCCGAAAACAAGTTTGATCTCATCTGCGGACAAAGCCATGAAGCGGAAGCGATCAAAGCCATATTGCCGGAAACAGCGATAAAAGAGCTGAAAGCAGTGGATGACTTTGATCTGTCGAGTCTGCTGAAATCAGCCAAAGAGTTCGACAATAATCTGCGAGATCTGATATACATAAGACCGGCAGTATTCACCAAGCCGATCAACTGAAAAAAAGAAAAAAATATGGTACGCCCGGATGGCGGAATAGGCAGACGCAACGGACTTAAAATCCGGGCATGGAGTTGATTGAAAAATATAAAAGATGATGCCAGGGTGGCGGAATAGGCAGACGCAACTGACTTAAAATCAGTCACTTATACGGTGTGCGGGTTCGAGTCCCGTCCCTGGTACCACTTTTTTTTACTTTCACTAAATTACTCTATTTTACTCAACTTTTCAACTGGAAAAGTGCTGATTTTGCCACAAACTTGCCACAAGGTGTTTCACCTCAAAACTGCCACTTGATAAATGACTTCTGAAAAGCCTCTATTGGTATAATCGTACCGATAGAGGCATTTTTTTACTTAATTCAGCCCACTTTACAGGCATAATACCCCGGACGGAATAGTTCCGTTCAGTAAACACAAATCCAAAGGAGGTATTATGCAAGATTACCCGAAAGAGTCCGGCAGAGGTTGTTTCTTTGCCGGGCTTCTCTTTGCCCT
>JAZTWG010000025.1:0-33206 GCA_045635745.1 Victivallaceae bacterium | reverse complement strand
ATTGGGCAAATATGTTTCTGATACTTCAGATGCGGCATTGCAGAAGTTGATCGATCAGCTCAACAGCCGCGATCCGGCAGCGGTGGAAGCCGCTCAACTCTGGCGTCAGCCGGGCAGTTACCGCTGCAGTCTGCCGGAAATCGACCTGATGGTCGATCTGGCGTGTTCCGTGCATGGTGTGGCCGGAGCTCAGCTGGCAGGAGCCGGTCTGGGCGGCTGCATGATGGTACTGGCGCACAAAGATTGTGTCGCTGATTTGCAAAATGTGCTTACAAATCAATATTACCGCCCGCGAAATCTGGAGCCCTGTCTGCTGCATTGCCGCCCCATAGCAGGGGCCGGAGCAATAAGTTTCTGAAGTCTGCCCGGCCTGCAGATTTTTGGCCGCAGGCGCATGGCGGTATTCCCGGATTCACCCGCATTGATTACGGAATTTTTCTGCGATGTATCCTGGAAACAAAAACGCCGTATCGGGAATTTTTATCGTTCCTGATACGGCGTATTGTGTGGATGATATTTTATACCATATCCAGATTTAATTTCAACGCAGCTTCAGCGCGTTTGGTATGCTGAAATTCCCAATCGCAGCTGTTGAGATAGTTGGCAAGATAAATCCAGCGGCGCAACGCCTGTGCATCTTTTACATCTGCACTGATGCGGGCGATTTCCTGCACCGCAGCGGCAATCTTTTCAGGATCTTTGGCCAGTTTGCCGAATTCCAGAAAACGCAACGCGTTATCGTAAGAACCGCCCAGCAATGGAGCCATCACATCGCGGGCAAAATCGCTGGTGCTGTTCAGCGGATTGTCGCCAAAATAATTCAACGCCAGATAGTTGAATTCGCTGGTGGAATTAAAGGGCGAACATTCACCGAACATAGATACACTCTGCATGCCCGATTTGAACGCCATTTCGCACTGGCGCCGGACTTCTTCCACCGCCAGCGTATGGCGTCCGCCCGACCACTGGGTGGAGTGATGGCAACGGAAAATGTGCTGATATTTACGCAAATGTTCCGGCAGCAGCGGGTCTTTTGCCCACTCCTCATAATTCAAGCGGCGGTCGCCCCATTGCAGAAATGTGGTTTCCGGCATTTTCAAGAGTTCTTTCATTGCCGGATTTTCAGCATCAAAGTAAGTTCGATTGTTGCGGAAATGACCGTACATTTCGCAAATTACCCACGCATCGGGCTTGGAGGTGCGCACCACCTTTTCAGCCTGCGGATAAATTCCTGCCATGTCGGCAAAGTAGAATGCCGGACTGCGGAATTTATCGGCGTTCATGGCCTCCCGCCGTTCCCGGCATTTGTCGCAATGACAAAGTCCGAGCCAGCTGTCGCCAACTTCCATCTGAATACCGCCCAGATCGGGAACCATCCGGAACAGCAGATCCAGACAATCCAGAATATAATTATTCAAAGTTTTGCTGGAAGGACAGCCGCAATACTCGATCTTGTTGTGATTGAGTGTGCGGGGGACAATGGTCTTATCTCCACCGATATTTTTGCCGATACATTCAGGATTTTTGGCCAGAAAGTTTTCCAGACTCAAAGGATTGTCGCCTTCGTAAAAAAGTCCGCCGTAACTGTAAAGTCCGGCAATAAGGTAGATTCGAACACCCTTTTCGCGGGCATAAGTACAGAGTCTGCGGGCGGCAAATTCGCCGCCGTGACTTTCGCGCAGCAAGCCGACTACACCTACGCCGTCAATGCCGTTGGCGGCGGCAAAGTCAACCATGCGCTTGAAGTCGTGTTCAAAGACTTCGGGGGCTTTGGTGTAATAGTTGCCCACACCGGTATTTTGTATACCGTTGACATTGAGTTTCCAGTTGGTGGAGTGATCCCAGTTCCAGAATAATTTGTGTTGTAATTTATTGCTCATAATCTTGTTGTCTGCAATGGTCCCCCCCGGCGGTTTCAGCCGGGGAACCGGTTTTCTTATTTTTTTATGATCTGGAAGCCGTAAGTCATACCGCTTCTGACGTTGAACTTTTCGCCGGATTCCAGTTTTTCCGGCACCGGCCCGGCAATACCTTTGGCGTAACAGCCATCGGGCAGCTCAATGGAGCGCTCACCCGAACCGGTTGCGTGCAGAAACACTACGTCGTTACCGATCCAGAATTGATCTTTGTTCACACCTTTACTGTAACGCCGAATCTTATTTTTTGCCATTAAAGCAGCATAAAATTCTACGGGCAGATTGGTAAGAGTGCTGAAATAGTGAGTTGCGCCGTTGATTTTCTTCTCGACCAGCGCGGCTTTGCCGTCGGCTGTTTTGCCGATAACACGATCATAACCCGAAACCGGATAGAACCACGGACTGCTTACGTTATTGTTAACGCATTTCAAACTGCCGAATTCCGGGATCAAGGTCATTTGCGGAGTATCTTTGGCTACTTGCATATCAAACTTTATGCCCAGAAAGTCACCATTGTTTTGGGCCGAAGGTCCGTGAGTGGGATAAGAAGCCCCGGCGCTGTAAAGCCAGACCACGACGGCTTTTTCCTGCTCAAAACGTTTCATGAGTTTTTTACGCTGTTCCGCTGTAAGCATGATCATCGGATGCATAATGTAAAATTTGAGTTTGCCAAGTTTTACTTTGCTGTCCAGCAAGTCATAAACCATAAGGTTGCGGAAAGGCACCGCAAGGCGGTTGATGTTTTTGTAAATATCTTCCGAAGCAATTGTCGTGGGATTGTCGGCGGCGGCATATTTGGTGTACCAGACCGAATCGCGGCTGTTGACCACGCAGACTTCAAACGGAGTCGTGCCTTTGATCGGGCCGAGGTTCATATATACATCATTGGTAAAGGTCACCGCTTCGTTGATCACTTTTTCATCAAACTGGTTGCCATTGAGGTCGTACCAGTAATTGAGCGTACCGGTTGCAATGGTACAACCCAGTGAGCGGAAGAATTGACCCACATCATTTTGCGGGCGGTCAGGAGTTCCGCAATAGACAATATTGGCGGTATTTTCAAATTTGGTGGTAATACTGGTTCGCACGTCCTGTTCAATAAATACCGCTTTGCCGCGCAGCACCCAGGGGTCCCAAACGTGCATCAAGGCTCCCGGCTGACCGGTTTTGCGGATAGTGTAACGCAAGGGCGCGTGGGTATAATCAAAGTAAGGCCCAAGCACAGTTTCCATAAAACCGTTGTGTCCGTTGCTCTGGATATTGCGGCGGGGATTGGCGATCATTTCCGAGAAATAACCGTAATAAGCCCCCACCAGCCACTTGCCGTCGGTTTGCTCTTTGGTAAACTTGCCGAAGTGGTTCAAAACTTCCGCCAGAACCAGACTGCGGAACTTGAAAAAGTCGATCATCATCATATCTTTTTCCGGATCAAGCAGTTCGCCGACCGTACCTTTGCGGGCGATTTCGTGTGATGGCATCTTGACTGTATCAAAGGTCAAGCCGGGCTGCTTCCAGGCTTTGGCCAGTGCTTCATCGGTTTTATACCACTCTTTGAGCATACGCTTGAAGGTCGCCAGGTCAGCGGGGCTGTAACCGGCATAAGAGCGTTTGCGGGTGGCGTCGGCACTGGTCCAGAACATTTCGCCGCAGTTGTTTTCGGTAAAGCTCACACCCCAGACGCGATCGGCAAAGTTGCTCTTTTTGATGTGGTCAAAAAGTGCTTTGAGCGGAATAAGCCCTTCGGTTTTCCACTTTTCCGCACCCAGCGCCTGTTTATCCAGCCAGAGGTCGCGGGGGCGGTTGTTTTCGTGAGTGCTGATGCTTTCCGGATTGCGTTCCAGCCACCATTCGGGCATAAAACTGTAAATATGTACAGCAAATACGGCATTAGGTACGCGGGTGAGCAATGTTGCAACGCTGTTATCAAATTCAGTAAAATCAAAAGTACCGTCCGGTTTCCAGAAATCTTCAAATTTGGCACTTATACGGAACGATCTGAAATTGTTATGATAAAAGTTGGCGATCGGAGCAATGCGGTCCTTGGCGGCATAAACACCCGGGGCATGCCAGAAAACCGGATTTATGATTTCATCATCCATTTTCAGCATCAGACGCGGTTCCTGAATCCAGCGCGACCGGCGTAAGGCAGGAGGATTGGCCGGAATATCAAATTTGTGCAGTACCGGATTGCCTTTCATCCGCACAAAGTCATCCACGCAGTAAAGTTCGGCTTTTCCCTGATCAAAATAAGGCATATTGTAACTTATTTCAATAGTTTCGCCGACTTTCCACTCTTTGCTGCCCGGGGTGATATTGAGCATAAAGTTGTGTTTTTTGCCATTATTGCGGACAATTTCAAAACGCAAACGTTTGAGTTCGGTTATGGGCAAAGCGTTGACTTTGACCGTCATCTTGCCGAATTCGCTTTTTACCAGAGTCAACAATCCCTGCCTGCCGGCGTGACGGTAGGTTTGGCTGCCGCGCCACGGACGCATGGAAGGCGGTCCGATCACCAATGCAGGCTGTTTGCCGGCAGGAATATAGCGATCGGTGTTGCTGTCGCACTCCATCATCCACTTTTCATCACTGTCAAAATAATATTCTTTGGTCGGAGTCTGCACATAAACGTTGGCAATAAATCCACCCCAGGAGTCAATATTTTTTACCCGGCAGGAGATGACATTTTCGCCTATTTTGAGGAATTTGGTTATATCATAGCGGCCGGTATTGGTGAATTTGCGGGTGCTTCCGGCGAAGCGGCCGTTTACATAAACAAAGCAGCTGTCATCGCCGGCAGAGGAGATCACCGCGAAAAGCGGTTTTTCTTCCAACGTGAATTTGCGCTCGAACCAGATGCTGCGGTTGACATAACTGGGCCCTTTTTCCGGCCACAGCCAGTTGCCGCGCCACGGAATGGTGTTGCCGGCTTCCCGGGGAGGAATATATTCTACTTGCAGTAATTGGGGATATCCGGCATTTTTGCCTTCTACGGTGATGCGGCTTTCAATCGCCATTTCGGGAGAAACAAAAGTTACACTCTTTTCTCCGGCATTCAGCCGCACGGCGGTATCGGGAATTTCCTTGAAGTTGCGGTCGTAAAAACGCAGAACCGCACCGGCGCTGACGCCGTCGATCCAGTTGAGCACACATTTGGCGCGGGGCATAAGTTTGCCGGTGATAACTTCCTTATTGACCGGCAGAGTCTGTGCGCCGGGAATAAGATTGGGCTTTTTCTGAAACTTGATCGCTTTGATGGAGATCCTGGCCGGATCATAGCCCAGAAAACGCAGTTCCCAGTTGGTTACATTTCCCATCCAGTTGTGGCTGTCGCTGATATTGAATACATAGGTGTGATATTTGCCGTCTGGCACTACCGCCACCGGCGAAATTCCGGCGTTGGCGCGTTTACCGTCTTTAACACACCCGGCGGCAAAGCTCCAATAACCGGGAGTATCGCAAGCCAGAGAGATTTCCACCTGCTTGTAAATGTTGGTATCGTAATTGACTTTTTCCTGATAAAATCCGCCTTGGATGCCCGGTTTCAGCTGAGCCGTAACTGCATTTTTATCTGCAATACGCTCAGCTCTGAAAGGGTGGATATATCGAAGCAGATCAGCCCCCGAAAGTTCACTTTTGTTAAATCTGCCTTTGGCCGCCGGAACCGGAGCCGGTGCCGGGACGTTTTTTACAGAATTATCAGGTTTTTTTTCAGCCGCACTCTTTTTTCCGGCAGTCACTTCTTTAAGTGCCAATGTTGTATCCTGCGGTCCGGTAAAGCGCAGTTCGTAATTAGTCTGAATACCGGCAAACTGTGGATTGGCGGTCAAATCAAATGTATAAAGATGATACTGGTTATCGCCGGGAACTTTCTGCACGGGCAAAGAAATACCGGCCAGAGTTTTGCTGTTATCTTTTTTAAGCGAACATGCATAGCGCAAAGTACCGGGCTTGTCGCTTTTCAGCATAAACGATACAGTATTGATTTCGTCCGCAGCCCAGGCGAGTTTCTGCTGATGGAATCCGCCGAACGCCTTGGTGGTGCGGGCAACAAGTTCATTGCTGCCTTTCAACTCTTTGGCATTGAAAAGAAGCACTTTGCCAATAAGGATTGCGGCTTTTGTCGCGGGTTATGGCTTCATAAAAACTTTTATCTCTGCCGTTGGGCAAACCGTGAGCGTTAACGTTGAAAGTTATTGCACCGGGCTGCACATAAGCATAAGCCGAACGGACACCGGCACCGTGATACTGCACCACAGCCGGATATTTGCGGGATTTATTTTTTGGTATAGTGATGATACCCGAAACCGGCACAGGTCCGGCACAGGCAATTTTTACATCAAAAATATCAAAAGACTCTTTGCCGTCAGCGTCAAAAGCGACTTTTTCCAGCACCTTGAGCGGCACTTTTGCCAGTTCCGCTTTTTTTCCCGCCCAGAATTTGTCAAAATCGGCAGGTTCTTTCCGCTGAATACGCTGCAAATGCGGATCCGCCCAGATGCCTATACCGTGTTCTGTAAGCAGATGTTGAGAGTTGCGGGGATTTTGTACCTTTACCAGCGTGTTCGGTTCGCTCTTGCTTCTGATCCGGCAGCTGATATAAGCCCGTCCCGGCTCTTTGCGGGTCACGTTCCAGGCAAACACCTCATCTATCGGCGCCGTAACTGTTTTGCTGCCTTCGCCGTCAGAAAAACATCTTACCGCCAGATAAAGGTCATCGCCGGTTATCGGTTTGCCGTTTTTCAACGCCTGAACTTTAAGCGTAACGGTTTCGCCGCATTTTACGATACCGTCTGCGGGTGCGGTTGAAGATGTTTTAAGTTCATAGGTGTATGATGCCGCGGCTTTTTCTTTTTGTGGGGCGCTTGCCGCCTTTTCCGCAGTAACTTCTTTAAGTCCGATCACTGCACCTTTTTCGCCGGTAAAACGCAGCTCGTAATTGGTTTGGATACCGGAAAATTTAGGATTATCAGTTAAATTGAACGTATAAAGGTGGTACTGGTTATCGCCGGGAACTTTCTGCACCGGCAGAGAAATGCCGGCGAGTTTTTTATTGTCCGCAATTTTCAGCGAACTGGCATAGCGCAGAGTGCCGGGCTTGTCACTTTTGAACCAAAACGATACGCAGTTGATTCTGTCAGCGTTCCACTCAAGTTTCTGCTGATGAAATCCGCCGAAGGCTTTGGTGGTCTGCGCCAGATATTCACCGGCACTTTTCACCGGAACCGCGTTGAAAAGTTTAACATTGCGCTTCAGCTCGCTGCCGGTCAGGTTTACTGCGGCTGTATCCGAAGCGGTGAATTTTCTGAATTCAATAAGCGTATCCGCCGGACCGAACCAGCGCAATTCATAATTGGTCAGCACGCCCTGCCAATTTTTGTTTCCGGCTGTATTGAAGTAGTAATTATGAAATTCACCGTCAGGCACAACTTTGCAGTAAATGTTGATGGAAAGCCGTTTGCCGTCAACAAAGGTGTTTGCCGAAAAACGCAGCATCCCTTCCTGACTGGCTTTGGCGTTGACCACGATCTGTTTGATATTATCAACTTGCCAGTTCAGTTTTTCCTGATAGATGGCACTATGATTTTTGCCGGCAGTTTTTATAACGAGTGAATCGCCTGATTTCTGAACAGCAGCCCGCGAGATTTTCAGGGCTTTTCCGAGTTCAGCACCGGCATATTCTTTCGTACCCGCCGAATATAGTGTCAGCGAGCCGAACAATATTGCAGCTGATAATAATATACTGTATTTTTTCATCTTCAAAAACCTCTGCTTTACCGGTCGTAATCATAGCCGATCATCAGCAGATTATAGGCTGCTCCTTTGTAGGGTACAGCATCCACATTGGGGATTTCAGTGTTGGGAATGGCGGCATTTTCGGCATAGGTATGACCTTCCGCATGACCATCGACATAAACCATATTGCCCCGGCCTTTGCTGGTGGGTACAGCATCTTGAGTACGGGTGTAATCTTCTACGGCGCCATGACGGTAGGCTACATTGCGGTTGTTCTGCAAGCTGGTTCCCTGCGGACTGTACTGATCGCCCACCAGCAACGCCACCGAAGCATCAGTTATGGCGCTCAATGTTCTGACCCGCTTTTCTTTTGCAGGCGTTCTGGCATAAAGCGTCAAAAACTGACTGGGCGCGTAGTGGGTATATTTAAAGCCTATGGTCTTATCCGTCGAAAAGGGTTTTGATTCGGCCGGACAGGCCAGCACTCCGGGGCGTTTGTACCCGTTGTAATCCAGACCATAACTGTTATCCGGATTTTCTTCGGTCCCCAGACCGGCATCAGTTCGTCCGGAAAGGTAGTTGAACCAGAGATTTCCCGATACGTTATTGCCGGTATCACCGCGCAGGATATGATCGTTGTTGGCCGAAAAATAATTCTGATACGCCAGCCCGATGCTTTTGAGATTACTCAAGCAATGAGCGTTGCGGGCGGAAGCACGGGCCGCCGACAATGCCGGCAGCAGCATAGCCGCCAATATGGCGATAATGGCAATAACCACGAGAAGCTCGATCAAGGTGAAGCTGTACAGCTTCACCTGCCTTCCGGCAGGTGAACAACTCCCATTCACTGCGCTGTTTCTCTTGGAGACACCGCCCATCCAATTACGGCTGCAATGTGGAGTATTTACAGGTGATCCGGTCAGGGTAAATGAATTCTTCTGTTTCATAAGATGCTATTCCCCTTATAGTTGTATCTTTTATTGCCGGAGTTTGATTTCTCCGGCAGTATTTTAATAAAGAATTTTTATTTAAGTTCAGATGTATGCAGCGCATCCAGTTCCGGGCTGAACGGCACCGGACCATTTTCGGTGATAAGGTAACCGGTTTCGATGCGGGCACCGTTGAACTCGGGATGACCGAAGAAACTCACATCCACGCAAACAGTCATACCCGGCACCAGCACATCATCGCTGTTGGGGCCGAAGAACGGGGCTTCCGCTTCCTGCAGTCCGATGGTGTGAGCAAAGGGGCAGACCAGATAAGGCAGCAGACCGTGTTTGGCAAAATATTCACGACCGGGGACGTCGATCTCTTTGCCGGATTTGCCGACTTGCAGCATGGATTTGGTCAGCCGGAAAGCTTCGCGCAGGTGATTGATGCAATCTTTCTGACGGGCGGTGTAAACACCGTTGGCAGGAACGGTATCGCCAAATACACCGGCATACCCTTGCCATTTGGGAGAAAGACCCAACATAACCAGTTCGCCATCGGCCAGTTTTTTGCTGCTGGCTGTGGGCACTACCGCGTTGGCCCGGGCACCACTGCCGACGATAGCGGAGAAGCCGAAACTGTTGGCTCCGCGGCTGCGGGCGGCATATTCACCGGCCGCAGCGATCTCAATTTCGCTGACTCCGACTTTGACCGCATCTTTCATTGCCTTGAAAGCGTGGTCAGCCAGGGCAAAACCTTTGCCGATCTGTTCAGCTTCCCATGCACTCTTGAAATAGCGCAAGCGCAAAAATTCACCGGTGATATCCACAATGTCCACTCCGGTAAAACCTTCGGCAATACCATTGTAGCAATCCACCGGCATACGGCCGGCTCCCACCAGACCGATACGGCTGACTTTGCCCAAAGTGGCGTTGAGTTCAGCAAAGAGTTTGGGGAAATCAATGATAGTAGCATTGGGATATTCTTCATCCGGCACCATAAATACCGGGAAGTTGCGGGTGTTTTTGATTGCGCTGTCCTGCTTGGCAAAAGGTTCACTTTCGGGGCCGCCCAACAGGATAGGTTCGCCTTTGCGGGGAACCAGTACCGCACCACTTTCAAACTGGGGGCACCAGCCGGTAAGATACCAGCCGTTACCGATATTGAATTCATCGTAATAAACCAGTGCCAGGTCAAGATTTTTTGCTTCAAGTATTTCACGAACCTGATTAAGGCGGTTTGCAGCTTCGGATTCAATTAAATAAGCCATAATGATATTTCCTTCTGAAAATAATTTTTATTGATATGAAAAGTCAGAACACAAGGCACAACGATACTGTAAATCAGCACTCTGTGTTCAAAAGGATACAATAAAAATCAAAGGTCAGAAGGATACTGTGGAATTGCCGCAGCACAACGGTTGCTGAACCGGAAAATATGCGGAGCTACACGCCCCGACATTTGCCGGAGATAACGGAGATCAGAAGTTATTGTAAGATTTCTTTTCATAAAGAATCTGCCGTAATTTGTTCATTAAAGTCTAGTATAGCATAAAAGAATAAACTTGTCAAGGGAGGAAGCAATCTTTTTTCTATATTTTTTCCAAGGCAGATTATTTCCATTGAAAAACATTTAATGCAAAAATGGTAAATTGGCAAATCTCCATTAAGTCTGCCGGAATTCATCCGGCAAACTATTTCTCCCATACGTTACGCGGTTTGCCACGGCGTAATACAATGAAGACGGGCTCTGACCGCGCTTTGCGGCGTGCTGCCGCATGAGACATTTTATCAAACGATATCGGGAACAGAGCTGAAAATATTTGAACTTATCAGACTTTGAGCGTATATTATTCACAAGAAAAAATTTCAGCATGGAGATATTATTATGAAAAAAATTCTTTTGGTGTTAATTGCAATCAGCGTGTTTTTGCCGCTCAAAGCGAAAGCATGGAAAAGTTTGGATTACAGTCAGCCGGCAAACTGGGTTATTTGCGAAAAACAGATCAGAGAAAATTGTGGAGTCGATCTTTTTTATGTGCTTCCGACGATCTATTCGGATAAAGACAATGCCTATATGCGGTGGCATAACAACAAGGCAATTCAGCAAAAAGCACAGATGATTGCCGCTCAACATACCGGAATATTTTCCGGTTACAGCAGAGTCTTTGCTCCATATTACCGGCAGGCAGAATTTCGCAGAGCGTTGAAAGAAATCAATATGCCGGTAGAAAAGCAGACATTCATTCAGCCCGGAATCCATGATGTCAGAAATGCGTTCCGCTATTATATGAAACACTTGAACAATGGCCGACCGTTCATTCTGCTGGGTTTCAGTCAGGGATCAGTGGCGCTGCTGGAAGTGATGAAAACTGAATTTTCCGATCGCAATGTCAATGCCAAGCTGGTGGCCGCGTATCTTATCGGTTACCCCAACATGCCCAAAACTTTTCCGCAATATCCATATTTGCGTACTGCCAGTCGAGCCGATGATACGGGCGTGATCATCAACTATAATTCCCAGGCTCCGGGCAAAGTCAAGTCGCCTTTTACCGGCAGCAGCAAAGCGTATTGCATAAATCCGGTCAATTGGCGAACTGACGATAAAATTGCCGACAGGACAGAACATAAAGGCAGCCGTTTTTTTGATTTCAAAAGCGGCAAACCCACCGATAAACACTCTTTTGTTTCAGCTGAAATCGATCCATCGAGCGGCGGTCTGATCGTCGAAACTGCCGAACCGGGCAAATACGACAGCCGCAGTTTAGGTTCCGGAGTCTATCACATGTTTGACTTGAATCTTTTTTACTACGATCTGCGCGCTAACGGCAAACTCCGTATCAATGCTTTCCGGAAATAACCCGGCTGCAGGGCAATCCATAAAATATGGTTTTGTATTTATGTATCAGGCAGATGCAAAAATACTCTCTGCCGGGTGAATGTCTGATTGTCAATTACCTGCCGGTGTTGTATGCTGTGAAACACTCAATTCAAGCTTTATTGATTTGCCGTTGAAAGGAATTTTTACAAGTTTATATACACCGGTGCGGTTTACCGCTCTGCCTTTGATTGCCGCTGCTTTGCCGTTGCTTGAGCATGTCAATTTTTTACCCGACATCAATGCGGAAAAACCGCTGTTCTGCAGTTTCAGTTCCGGTTGGTTCATGCCATCGTATTCCAGTACCGGTATTACCATAACCGGATCGCTAACATCCCCAGTCAGGGTCATTTCCAGCAGTAATTTGCCCTTTTGATTTATGTCAACAGTATAAATTGCGCTTGTTTCTCCTGATGAGTATTTCACTTGCCATACACCATTGGCAATCTTGCTGCATTGGCCTGCATTGTCTTGCCACGCTGCCAAACGGCAGATATTGCCGGATTTGTCAAGCCATTCCGGTGCAACTGAAAATGGAAATTCATTGACTTGCAAATCCGGCGCGATCCGGTATCCAGGATTTTTTTCGGCAAACGGCAGACTCGGCAGCAAGCCCCACGGCTGGCCGGCAAGTTGGATTCTGCCCAGACCGTTGGCATCGTGCTTGGGGTTGGTTTTCAGGTCAAATTCCAGATAATTGCCGCTTTGGCTGCAGAATAATTTATAAAAATTGCGGGTCAATGCCAAACCAAATCCGCCGATTTCAGCCGGGGCGGGGGCTTCGCTGATTGTGTCATCGGCATATAGCGCAGCCAGCGAGTAGACCGAGCCGGCAAAGAGCGTATATACTGAATAATGCCCGTAGGAGTCGCAGCCGTGGCGGGTTGCCGGGTCAAAGAAATTTTTCAGATGAAAAAGTTTACCGTCCTGCCGCAGAAGTCCGCGTATGGAACTTTGTGCCGCCAGATGAGCCTGCCGCTTGAATGCTCCGGCCAATCGCGGATCGCTTTCTTTGTAACGGCGGGCGGCAAGTTCGCACAATGCGCTTATGATTCCTTCCTGAAAATAGAATTGCGACGATCTGCCGCCGAAAGGTACTTCACCCGTGGGCATCATAAAAAGCAGCGTGGCAAACATCGCTTTATCCAGCCTGGCGCGGAGTTCCTCTTTCCAGACACCGTTGTAACCGGCAAATAACGCGGCTTCAAACTGCAGCCGGGTGGTTATATCGTAAGTTACGGGGTCATCCGGATCGCGGTACATACCGTATTCGTTGAAGCGGTGCATTTGATATTTAATGTACTTATCGAAATAGCCATTGCCCCACAAAACATTTTCCGCACCGCCGATACCGGCGGTCTGGCGCATACTTTCGCCGGCGGCGCTGTAAACCACCCAGTTGTGGAATGTTGCGAGCGTTTCAGGGTCATTGCTTACATATTTGTAAGCTTTTTCAGGCTCCACTTGCGATAAAAGGTTTTTCCATTTGGCCAGCCGTTCCGGCGGAGCAATATTTTTCAGGCAGTTGTAGGCGGTGACCAGTTCCCGCATCCAGAAGTTGGAAGAACGGTTTACCGCATCCGGCAGGGTAAGGACGTAACAGCAGTGATCCATCACCCGGTAAAGTTTTTCTTTCAGATCAGTGCAGCGTCCGAAATAGATCGCCACAGCGCAGGTGGAGGCAAAACGCGGTGAAGTCTGCCCGTGTTCATATTGGAGCACCGGGTCAATAACTGCACCTTCTTCATTTACCCACGGCGCGGCAGTGCGGACAATTCGTTCGATCATATCCAGATAAACAGTCCGGCTGATGCCGCTGGGACGCCAATTTTCAGGCGCAGGCTTTTCTAATATATCATAAACTTTCCGGGAAATATCCACGGCTGCATTTTCTTTGTCACACATATTTTTACATCCGTTCAGGGTTGTGGTGATCGCCGCAGCGGCGCATACTGCCAACAGCATCGAAAAACATTTCAGCATAAATAACGCCTTTCCTCTCTTCCGGCTTATTTGCTGCAAAAATTCTGCCATGAATCCAGCATTACATTAAGTTCCGGCAGGTTCTTCCGCCAGAATTTTTCGTGTTCCAGAGTTACAGGAACTTTTACATTATTATCCGTCAGCAAGGTAAAAAGTTCATCCAACGGCACCAGACCTTCGCCGATCAGATCAAATTCGCAATATTGAATACCATCTTTACTGGCGTAATGACTGTCTTTGAAGTGCACGCTTACGATATTATCTGCCAGTTTGCGGAAACTTTCGCTGAACTCTTCTCCGGCGATCTGGCGGGTGTGGTGGGCATCCCATATAATGGGCAGTGCTTCTCCGGAATGTTCCTGCAGCGCAAGGCAGAAATCGCTGGAAGAACATATATCGTGAGTTTCCAGCGCCAGACGGGCATTGAATTTCTGATTTTTGAACCAGTTCAGGTTGTCAACGGCATTTCTGATGCGTTCTGCGGTAAGGTCTTCACCATAGTTGCCGCCGCCGAAAATTCGTATGTAAGGCAGGTTGAAATCATCGGCAGTGCGGGCGATTTCAGCCAGCGCCTCCCGCTGACCGGGTTTGTCGGCAGTTATGCCGAAAGAACTGTCCAGCACCTGACAGCGCCCTGCGGCGGCAAGTTTACGCATTGTTGGTTCGTTTTCCGGATAATAAAGCGTTTCCTGACAATTTACGGTGTTGTTCAGAGTGCGTATTTCAAAGTATTTTATGCCGTAACGATCGGCAAGTTCCACTGCCTGCGGCAGGTTGTACTCCGGACAACCCAGCGTGGAAATACCCCAGTTCAGCGTGGGATAATGATTGATTTTTTCCATAATTCACTTTCCAGCGGCTTTTTTGCGGCAGTCATCGAGTATCCGCATAAGTTCCATACTTTCGCTTAAAGGTACATAAGGAGCTTTATTGTCAGCAAAATAGTCGTAAATATAATTGTAATACGAAGGAACATCCCATGTATCGCACTCCAAGGTTTCGGTTATCCATGGTATATTGGTTTCTATGGAGTATGCCCGATCCTGCGCGGCCAGCGTTTGCTGCATTTCCAGTTCCGGCAGAGTTCCCGGTTCAATGTAGGTTATCACCCATGATTTGGCGGCAGCGCAATATTTGGCACTGCCGAGAGTACCGAAAACTTCCCAGGTATCGCTGCGTACGGCAGAACCAAGATTGATTTCCACAACTCCGCTGACCCCGGAAGGGGATTGCAAAAGTACACTCACCAGATCTTCGGCATCGCCGATACCGACGGTTTTCTGCATAACCGCACCCCTGACTTCGACCGCTCCTCCGAATGCCGCCAGAAATTGATCTATGTAATGCGCCCCGTAATTATTGAGCATACCGCCGCCGCAATCCACCCGGCTCTGCCAGTCGTTGCGGCGGTTGTAAAACTCCAACACCCGCCGGGAATGAGTTATAGTGCCGAGCTTATGGCGGACTTTATTCTGAAACATCAGATATTCGCCCCAGTTGCGGTGCGGCTGATAAAGCATAAGTTTGCCGTTGGTCCGCTTGACGGCATCGGCAACTTCCTGCGCGGATTCCAATGATTCACACATCGGTTTTTCCAGAAACACCATCAACCCGCGTTCCAATGCCGCAATGGTCTGCGGCTTGTGAAACATAGTCGGCGAAGCGATTACCACCATATCGGCTGTTTTTTCAGCTGCAAGCATCTGGTCATAATCCGCATAAGTATTTATGCCGGGATATTCCGCAGCGGCTTCGCAGCGGCGTTCTTCCATGGGATCGGAGATCGCCAGCAGATTGAAGCGCGGATCTGCTTTTATCTGGGGAAGATGATAACGCCATGCAATGCGCCCCAAACCTGAAACAACAACATTTATCATAAAAGTAAAAATCCTGAACTTATTCGGTTAATTTGAATTGGAACTGTTTGCCGGTAAAATATTTATCGCCTGGCACCAGCGAGTAATAACTGCAGTCGCCCTGATCGCGGCGGTTGCGCATAATATTAAAAGGCATAAGTTTGCCAGCTGCCGGTTTGCCGCCAAGCTGCGCCCACGGCACGGTAATACGGCAGGTCCAGTGATCAGGTTTGAACCGATAATCAGCTTTGACCATGCTCTTGGGGATAAGTATATTCTTATCGCCGGCTTTGCGTTCCAGAGTCATAGTCTCCGCATACTGCGCATTCCCGACATCAATAATGATGTGGAAGAGCATACCTTCTTCATCGGTACGGTTCAGGAAAAACTCCACACCGTCGCTGAACCACGGTTTATTGATCTTGGTGCCTTCGGTATTGGGCTTGCGGCCGGGAAGATCATTGGCTGTGTAGAATATGTAAAGATTTTTATCATCCCACCCCGCCCGGACAATTGTTTTGAGCGGCAGCATAGTTGCTTTAGTTGCAGTGAGTTCTCCCAGCACCGGCAGTTTCTGCCAGTTTACGCTGCCTTTGACGCGTTTGATATCCAGTATGGCGGTGACCTTTTTACCCAGTTGAATACCTTTTAGTGCCTGCTCGCCGGCCGGGAGCTGTGCGGCAGTGGCCAATATTTCCATATCCAGCGAACGGTTGGGATTGATATCTTCCATATAAAGAGTCAAGGCAATTTTACCGTTCCAATTTTCCGGAGCGCCCAAGGCGTGCAGATCAAGCCAGCACTCTTTGACTCTTTCGGTTTTGCTGATCAGGAGATTATCCAAAGCAAAGACATAATCGCAGTTATCTTTTTTGCCCCAGGCGGCAGGATTGATACTTTTACGTTTTTCATTTTGAATACCCAGACCGGCGGCACTCCGTACTGTGTAGCCTTGCGGGGTGGCAAAATCGAGCATCAGGCCGCCGAAAACCGTCTGACGTTTTTCGCGCACATTATGCTTCTGCGGTTTCAAACCGTAAATGTTAAAATGGTGGAATCCATTGTTGATACGCACTTTAACATAGCGTTCAGCTTGAAATTCGACCATTGCACCGGTGCGGTTGAAGTGATTTTCGACCTGCCGGAGAGTGCCGATGGAAAGCTTGAGTTTATCAGCATCGACCCGGGCGTAAGATGCATTTTTACTGTAAAGTGTACCGGTGCCGGTTATGTTGATATTTTTCACGCTTTTGCTGACCGGTTTTACTTCGGCAACATCTTCAAGCTCAAGCAGAGTTTTCCGCAGTTTCAGCGGTTTGCCCAACTTGTTGAGCTTGATGGTTTTGCTTATATCGCCGGATTTTATGATATAAGAACCATTGCGGACGGTATCGGGCAGGAGCAATTCAAACGAACCGGTGCGGCCGAGCACAAAAGTATTATCATTGTAAATCGTAACAAAAGCATTTTCCGGCACAACTTTTACCGAAAGGGTTCTGCCCTTGCGACTTACGGTCAGTTTTTCAGTTTTAATTGGCTTCGCTTCGCGGGTTTTAAGAGTTATAACACTCTTGCCCTGTTGCACTTTAACTACCGCAAAGCGCATGTTTTTATCAATCCGCAGAGCAAATTCGGCATTTTTACCATTTACGGTTACACTTTCGGGCAGAACATTTTCTTCCAGCAGCAGACCGATTTCAGCAGTTTTGTATTCGCTGTCGATGGTAAAACGCCCATTATCGCCATTAAGAGTGATCCCCGGCTGGCCGGCCAAATAGTAATGGGACGGTTCGTTTTCAATGCTCAAAACCACTGCCGGCACCTGCGAAAGCATTATGACTTTGGCCTGATTGCCTTTCAGATCAAGGGTGTGTTCAAATCTTTCCGAATAGGGGCGTTTGCCCAGAAATTCCGGTACCACGCCGCGCTCCACCACCCAGCCGGTCTTGCCGTAGGCGGCCGCGATCTGCTTTTCGCCGAAATATGATTTATACTTTTTGCCGTCTCTGATAGTATAAACCCAGACATAAACCGGTTTGGAAGGATCTTTGATATTCAGCGGCGCAGTCAACGCCGAAATGGTGCGGCTTTGCGGCTCTTGCAAGTGCGGATTGACAAATATCCAGCCGTTGTTGCCCTGGTGCAAGGTCATGCATTCCACATCTTCTTTGGCATCCATGCGCCAGTCGGGTTTCACATCGGCATCGGTGATCTGCGCCTGACGGATCTCGTACCTTGCTGCCAGAAACGGCAGGTCATTGGTATTGAAACTGCGGCTGTTATACGATGCAGTAACCCCGATACCGGCAATGTAGTTATGGAAAACTCCGTCCACACCGGGCAGCCAATAGATATATACGCTGTGGTGCAGCGGATCTTTATAGGCATACATCTTGAACTTCCACATCAGGATCGCCCCGCGCCGCCATTCGTTGGTCAGCGTACCGCCGAAACTTTCCAGATAACCGATATCTGCCAGCGGATTTTCGCTGTGGTTGAAGAAGAGTACCCGGTCGGGGTTATCTTTCTGAATACCGTTGCGGACTGCTATATAAAAATCGGTTTGCCCCAGCGGATCGTCTATACGCATGGTATCCCAATCTTTGGCGTAAGCACCGGACTTGCCGCCATCCAGATACCAGTTATCCTGATCGTAGGCGTTGACAAAATCCACAATCTGTTTACACGCTTCATCACGGGATTCTTTGATGCCCCAGAATCGCAGATAATTCACATTTATTCCGGGGAACCAGGATGCCGGCGCCCCAGAACGCAGAGTTTTTACAAACCATTCCGGATGATTTTTTACCGGAGTGCTCCACGGAAAAGCACTCCAGAACCATGTATAATAAGAGATTTTCAAGTTGGGGTTGATCGATTTCAATCGCCGGATTTTTTCTTTGAGTTCAGCGGCAGTTGAACGGTTGCCGAACCAGCCGTAAATCTGGTCGCCGGAAGAAAGCACATCGCCCCAGATGCCATTGGTGTCGTACAGAGTCGGGTCATTGAGATACCCGCGCGGCGAGAATCCGTCAAACAGATTTTTTACATAACGCATACTGCTGGTATGGTAAGCGCTGTCCCAGCCGCAGGAAACCGAAACACGCAAGTCACGCAGCCAGGCCGGACGTTTTACCTGACCGCGGTAAGCGGCAGCTTCCGGCGTGGAAATATATTCATCATAGGCTTTGAGCATACCGCCATCGGTAACCGAAAAGCGGTTCTCAAAGCTGTGCACCTTGCGGTCAAGCGGCACAATGGTTGCCGAGGTAATACGCCAGCCGTTGGCACGGAAAGCTTGAAGATTCTCTTCTTCGGTGCCTACATCCATATAGGTAAAGCGGTCATTGAATTTGAATCTGGTATGCCAGATAACCTGCCGGGTTACGGCATTTTCAAACCCGATAGTAGGTATATTGGTCAGGCTGCGGTCCATCTGCACTTCGCTTGCGGGCAATCGGAACATCCCTACTGCCAACGCAGTTCCGGGCATTTCGTAAAAGCCCTGACTGCGGAATTTCTGTTCCAGAATAACTTCCGAGGCAAGGCGCAGAAATTTGCGTTCTTTCATGCCCAGATCAATAACTTCCACTTTTTCAAACAAAGCGTTTTTGACCACATAATAACTGCGTTTGATCTCCAGATCGGGCAAATCTTTATTGACTGCAGTTACAACAAGTTTGCCATCTTTACTTGCAATATTTTTTACTTTATCATTATTGCCGTCAACAATGGTATCATTCGAGCGGGTCTGCAGGGTGTAAAGGGGGGTCATACGCTCAACGATAAGTTTATTTTTGAAATAAAGACCATTTACCACGCCGTTGTTTTTTGAAATATAAAGCTTATAATCGCCCTGCTGAAAAACAGTGTAATCTTTGCTGTTGCGCGCGGGCATTTTTACGCCGGAATCATAATTGAGCGCGGCGGCTTTCTGAATTTCTTCATCGGTCGGGGTATGTCCGAAAAACTCAACTTCGGAAAAATCCACCGGAAAGTCCGAACGCGGCCGGGTGGCTTTAAGCCGGATATATCGACCGACAACAGGTTTATCTGTGCTTTTGAAAGAGTATTCACTCAATACAGTTTGAGTACCTGATTTTTCGTTGCGCAATACTCCGGCAGGCACAAAGTCTTTATCATCCATGCCGGCAAAAACTGCTATCTCTGCAAAGTTGTGTGACGGAGCGGTGTTGGCAAAAACTTTTATTTCGTCGATCGTAAACTTGCCGCCAAGGTCAAAAGTTATAAACGGGTCATCGCTGAACTGCCGGTAATGAATGTTTTTCTTTTTATTGCCATCGGTGAGGGTCGTTCCGTTTTCACCGGTCGTGGGCTTGGCGCCGTTATGGATGTATTTCATAACTTTGATCTGTCTGGTGCCGGAAGTTTTGGGCAGAAATTTGAAATCAGTAAATTCAAGATATTTACCTTTGGCATCCATATTGGCAAATGGCGTGATACGCATTTCGTACATTTCGCTGAAATTTACTGTATTTCCGCGCTGCGCTTTGAAGCTGTCTTTATCCAGCGGAATAACTACTTTGCTCCATTTTTCAGTTGCCGCAGCAGAAAAATTGCTGTTGATCTTGCCGGTTTTGCCATCCAAAAGTATTGCCATAGCACGGCGGCCGATATTGTGCCGGATGTAAAATTCCATGGCAGAGTATTTTGAGAAATCCACCGGCTGGACAAATTTTCCCAACGCCCCCTGATATTTGCCGGCGGCAACAGCTTCAATACGGACAACCTTTTTGCCGTTATAAGGTTTGCCGCCAATAACTTTGGGGGAAGAGACAGCTTTGGCTTTGTAGCCGGACCATTCAATAGCGGGCACAAAAGGTTTATCCGATGCATTGAGAGAGAGATAAAACAAACTCAAGAAAATATATAAAAATGCTTTCATAGATCACAAACTCAATACTTTAATCAAAATAAATTTTCGCTGTAATAATAAGTTTCAGATATCGGCCAGCTGCCGTCTTTTGCTGTGCCGTCAGCGGCATCGGTGACCAGCGGACGTTTGTTATACAGAACAGTGTCTTTGGTAAACGCTTCCACATGGCCATCATAAAATACACCATTGGCTGTTTTGCTGGCGTGGCGGAAATGTACTCCGGTTTTACTGGTGAGTTTACCCATGCGCATATAGCTCACCTGAATCGGAATGGGGCGGCCTTGGGTGGCAGTTTCCTTCATATTTTCATCAATACTGTCAGAGTGAGAAAAGGTTGCCGAGGGATTACGCAGACCACCGACCGTCCAGCCTTTCCAGCCGGTACCGGAATATGGTGCCGCTCCGCCGTAGCAGAAAGAACCATCGTATCCATCGTTACGCACACTGTAAGGAGAAAAACAGGGACAGATGATTACGCCATACTGCTTTTCAGGAATATAACCGCCGCCGTAAAGATAAGTCTGCCAGTGATTATCGCCATAGATGGCCGGTGCAAAAACATCTTCGTTATCCGACGCATATGCTATATGCGATAAACCGATCTGTTTAAGGTTGCTGGTACACTGGGCGGCTTTGGCACGCTCCCGGGCAGCCGAAAGTGCTGGCAGCAGCATTGCCGCCAAAATGGCGATGATGGCTATTACAACGAGAAGTTCTATCAAGGTGAAGCTGTACAGCTTCACCTGCCACACGGCAGGTGAATATCCCCCATTCGTAACTCTTTTCCGGAGGGCACTCCTCCAATTGCAGCAGAGACGTGAAACAACAACAAGAAGTTCGATAGGACTGAAGCCAATGGCGGCGGCTTCACGATTTTTGGTTGCATGTTTGAACATAAAACGATCCTTTCTTTTATTGTATGTTATTTATTGATTTTTTTGATTTTACGCAATTCAGCCGCCTGCGGCATTTTTTTATAAAATTCATCCAGCGGAAAACATCCGGAGATCATGCCGTGCCGCGGTCCGTTGGTACATTCTCCGAAAGTGCGGCATATGCGGCGGCGGTCCAGTTCTTTACCGGCCAGCGCATCGGCGGGCATTTGCGGATACGATAAAACCATACGTCCGATACCGGCAAAGTCAGCACAGTTGTTTTCCACAATATATTCAGCGGCACCGGGCAGATATTCCTGCAATGCCGTCAAACCCGATACCACCAGTTTTATTGCCGGAGAGAGTTCCTTCAGGCGTTTGGCAGCCGCAATGTGCCGCGAAACATTGTAAAGCGGATTTTCCGGCATCAGATAGCCGTCAGCCACCGCGTACCACGCGGGCCGCTGCATATGCACATTGTAGTAGGGGCTGCCGATCGTACCGACGATCAGCTCAAAACCGTATTTTTCAAGCAAGCGGACAAATTCCACAGTTTCGGTAAGATTTTCATCCATATTCATGCCGTCGGGGGCGGCGCCGAAAGCGTATTTTGCGTATTCGCTTCCGGCTTCTGCCATTGGCTTGCCGACTTTATCTTCGCCCTTGATAAAGGGCAGAATATCAAAAATACTCAAGCGGCATCCCAAGCCCAGACCGGGGCAGTCGCGCTTGATTCCTTCCACGATTTCGCGGAAAAAGCGGGTACGGTTTTCAAAACTGCCGCCGTATGCGCCTGGACGATCGTAAGCACTCAAAAATTCGTGCCCCAGATAGCCGTGCGCCTGCTTTATATCTACGAAATCATAGCCGGCAGACTGCGCCAGTCTGGCGGCGTTTACAAAAGATTCCACAATACCGGCAATTTCGCTGTCACTTACTACATTATCGGCATTATTGTTGAATTTTTTGTCCAGCAGCGGATGCGAATACGCGGTGCGGCTTTCGAGTTTGGCATCGTCATTGGGGTGGGCATAACGGCCGGAGTGGGTCAGCTGCAAACCGATGACTGCTTCAGCTCCGAACTGCTCCCGGCGGATCTTACGCATAACTTTGACCGACTCGGCAAGAACCGGCAACGACTTTTCGCTGACCATCAGCTGCCGGGGATTGCTGCGCCCTTCGTGCATAACCGCGGCGGCTTCCACCCCGGCGATCAATGATGCACCGCTGGAAGCAAAGTTTTTCCAGCGCCGCAGAGTAAAATCAGTCGGAACCCCATCGGCATTGCAATCCCAGCCTTCCATGGGCAGAATCGCCCAACGGTTATCCAGTTGCCGCCCATAAAGCGCAATGGGTTGCTGCATCGCCGTCTGGCCGGAAGCAAAGTTGATGTTGATATTTTCCTGCGCCAGATATTGCTGAAAATCTTTCAAATCAGCAAATTCTGTAACTTTACGGTAATTTACCGCCATATTCAGAACCTCTTATTCTTTTTCAAGTGAGTTATGATCAATTTGCAATCTGCCAATACATTGTATTCGTGATCAAGCAATGCATCGAATTGCAAAGACATGCCCTTTTCAAGTTTGTAACGGTGTCCGGCAACTGTGATCTCCACAATGCCTTCCTGCACCCAGCACATTTCCGAATCTTCGCGGTGAACCGCCGGCGTGCAGAGTTTGGCCCCGGCCTGGGCAACAGCGGTCATGCAGCGTATATTGCCGTAGCTCACCCGGCGGAATGAAAAACCTTCGTTGCAGTAATCCTGTTCAATAACCTGCTGGGCAGTACGTTTTTCCGCCAGTGCCAGCAGATCCGATAAATTCATGGAAAATGCCTGTGAAAGTTTGTAAAGTGTTTCCAGCTCCGCTTTGCTCCAATTGCGTTCCAGCTTGCTTATAACGCTGGCGGCTACTCCGGAGCGTTCACTCAACCCGGTAATGCTCCAGCCGAACTGCTTCCGGAGCTGCCGCAGTACTCCGAAATCCCAGCGTTTTTCCTGATTATTGGTCATAAAGTTCTCCTGTACGGTATTCTTTCCAGATAGTTTCAAACCAGCCGTCGCCTTCCGGTATATCGCGGCACCTTTCAAAACCGATTTCAGGATATCCCATTGCTCCGATACAGCTGTACATTATATAATTGCGGTATTCCGGCACTTCCGGCTTGATCCGCCATGAATCCGGTAGCTTGTCATTTATCGGAACGCCATCGGCAGCCAGAACCAGCGCGCCTCCGCGTGAACCGATGCGGTCGATCTGCATAAGGATCGCTTCAAGGTAATAGATCTGGGCGGTCAGCAGCTGGCGGTTACGCAAAGATTCGGCCAGATCCTGCGGGGCCAGATCCTTCAAGCCATCCTGCTGTAAAACGGCAAGCTGCCGGTAGGCGCCGTCCAGCGCATCCACTACTGTTTCTGTGCGGCGGATAAATGCTCCGGCGCGGCTCATGCGCGATTGAATTTCAGCGCGTTCATGCTGCCATTGGCATTTATTATCGAGCAGGCACGCTTTTTTCAACAACTCCATACTGACTTGGACGATGGCCGGAAAACGCTCTTCATCAATAGTGTTCTGCTGATACTTTGCAGCAATATATTCTGCTGCTCTGAACGCTCCCGCCTGTCCGGCATTGAGCGCCGAACCGCCGGGCCGGGTAACACCGTGTGAACCATTGACTTCGCCGACCGGAAACAGGTGTTTGATATTGACCGATTCCCACCAGATATTTCCGGCGAGCCCCCCATTGTTATGCTGGGCGCAGACAGCGATTTCCAACATTTCATTTTCCAGATCGATATTGTTGTTTTTATACAATTCAATCGCCGGATTATTGAGTATTTTCAATCGCCCGAGCGGTGTGGAGGTCAGAGCATTGGATCGTCGCAAATATTCTGCCGCTTCACCGGAAAGTTTCTCTATGCACAAATCAGCCGGATCGGTGCGGTAATCCAGATAGACCTTGCGTTTGCGTTCCACGGTTTCTATGTATGTATATATATCGATCAGCGAGGATCCCGGCACATGCCCCGCCGCAAACGGCCATTGGTAGCCTTTGAGAAATATTGCTGAATACATTTCTTCAGGTGTTGTAAAGTATTCGCGCAAAAATTCCCGTTCATCGCTTCCGTCAGGATTGCAGGAGACAAACCGCGGCAATACCTGCATGTAGCTGCCGGAGACATTCCAGCGGAACTTGAGCGAGGCAAGTCCGTATTGGGATTCTGCCAGATTATACGCCTTGGCGCCGACTTCCAGCGCCAGTCCGATTGCTCCGGTATGCACTTGGGGATAAACGCTTTGCTGATACAAACCGCCGGGGCCGCCGACTGCAAATACAGTGTTTTCCGCCTGTACGACTTCAAAATCACCATTTTCAGTATTGAGAAAAATCGCTCCGACGGCCCGTTTTTCCTCCGGATCGGTCAGTAATTTTACTGCCACGCGGTTTTCTGCAACACTTATGTTGCGCCGCCGGACTTCAGCAATCAGTGCCTGCACCATATTTTTTGAGGTATAAGGCCCGCAGCTGGTGGCGCGCCGCTTGGGGTCGTGGTCGGTTTTGTAGCCGATGTGCTGTCCCATGACATCGTGCGGGAAAGGCACGCCGAGATTTACCAGATTAAAAAATCCCTGTGTTGAAACCGCCGCTTCGATCAGCGCAATATCGCCATGCATGGAACCGCCGGCTGCAAGATCTCCGGCCATCAATGCCGGACTGTCCGGTTCAGAGCCGTACATGCCAAGTTTGTAATAAGTTTGTTTGTCGCTGCCGGTATTTACTGAAGTTCCCATGGCGAGACCTTCGGTATAAATGACCGTATTGCCGGCATTGAGTGCATCCAGCCGTACCGCGCTTGCCAATCCGGCGGCTCCGCTGCCGATAACCAGATTATGTACTTTGCAAAGAGTATATTCCATAAGATGCCTCAAAAATGGCTGATGGTCATACCGCCATCAATACCGATGATCTGCCCGGTGGAATATGCCAATGCGCCGGAAGCGAGCATGGCCACCGCTTTACCGATATCTTCGGGCTGCCCCCAGCGGCGCTGCAAAGTCAAACCTTCTGCAATGAGTTTATCGTATTTGGCGGTAACACATTCGGTCATATCGCTTTTGATAATGCCGGGGCGCAGTTCATATACCGCGATTCCCAGTTCGGCAAGACGCACGGCAAAAAGCCGGGTCGCCATCGTTACGCCGCTTTTGCTCATACAATATTCGCCGCGGTTGATGCTTGCCGTATCCGCCGAAACCGAACCGATATTGATGATCGCCCGGAACTTGCGGTTATCCGCAGTTTCATTTTCAGCAGATTTTACCATTCGCCGGGCAACATTCTGGGTCAGAAAGAAAGGGCCTTGCAGATTTATTTTCATGACCCGTTCAAAACTTTCAATAGGCATATCCAGGAGGTCGCAGCGCACATCCGGCGCCACGCCGGCATTGTTTACGAGTATATCCGGAGCTGAACCGAAACGTTCTTCAAAAGCCCCCAGCAATGCATCGTGCCCGGCGATATCGCTGACATCGGCCTGAAAAAAAGCCGCGTTTTCCGACACACTTGCCGGATCGACCGCCTTGCGCCCGCAAAAACCGACTTCATGCCCCGCCGCCAGTAATTCTTTAACGATACCTTTACCAATACCCCGGCTTCCGCCGGTAACTAAAATTTTCATATCCGGGAACCTTATGTTTTTTTCTTTGAGAATATATTTTCATATTAAATATATCATCAGAGAAATATTTTGCAAAAAAATATATCATAAATACTGCAAAAAACTTTTATAAAAAAGCTCTGTTCCCGATATTGGTGACAGGTCATGCGGCGGAACGCCGCAAAGTGCGGTCAGCGCCCGTCTTCATTGTATTACGCCGTGGCAAGCCGCGTAACGCATGGGAGAAATAGTTTGCCGGATGAATTCCGGCAATCCGGGCGGAAAAGTTCCGCGAAGCCCCTCCGGAGATGAGCAAAATCATCCGGCGTTTGAGGGCGATTTTACGGTTCGCCGTAAAATCGTTTAAGGGCGCGTATGCTTGCCGCCTTTACCTGAAAGTCGCCAGGCAGCTCGCGCTGGATGGGGCTGTTCAATGAGCAAAGGCTGTCGGGGCGGAGAAAGCAATCTCCTCCCCGGTTGCAGCACCAGCTGCATACGATAAAAATTGCATATCAACCAATATCGGGAATAGAGCATATAAAAAACAGTTATCGCTGCAGTGTTGAGAAAGAGCAATGAAATATGACACAAGATCCCGGACTTGTCCGTTTTTGCAGATAAGTGTAAACCCAATAAAATGAATCCGGCGGAATATCGCAATCATGCGATGAACCGCTGGATTTAATATCTTTTATTATAATTTTTTCTGCAGGCCGGACGAATATTTTACTTATGGCGAGAACAGCTTTATTGCAGCAATTCGTTCTTTTGCTGCATTATTGCGGCGCAATTGTTGCTCAATGCCGAAACATCGGCGCCGCAATTTACCAGATCAAAACCTTCATTGTAACACTCTTTCAATCCCGGCAGCGATACTGTTCCTGCAAATTTTCCGTATTTATGGGCTGTTTCCACAACCAGTTTCCGCACCCGGTGGATTTCAGGATGGTCAAACTCGGCAGGATGCCCTATGGCCTGACTGAAATCTCCGGGGCCGAAAAATATCATATCTATACCATCGAGCTGACATATCTTATCCAGCTCGCTCAATGGTTCCGGATCTTCGATCTGCACGATCACCAATCTATTGGCATTCATAAAATTGATGTATTCTTTGAAATCCAGTTTGCAATACATGCCGTCGGCATTGCCTCCGTCAACCGGACGCAGCCCGGTGGGGTGAAAACGCACGGTATGGACGATTTCGCGGGCTTCTTCCAAACTCATCAGATGCGGTATCATAATACCGGATGCATCAGCTTCCAGCGGACGGATATAGTCGCTGTAACAACCTTTGGCCACCCGCACGATACAGTCGCAATCGTAAGCTTTGGCTGCCAAAATTTGTGCACACATGGTATTTTGATCGGTCGGAACATGTTCCTGACATATCCAGATGCCGTCAAACCCGTTCATAGCCGCGATTTCAGCGGCTCGCGGACAGCTTAAATTGAGTTTATAGGTTATAACTTTTTTGCCGGAGCGCATTTTTTCCAGCAAACGGCTTTTTCGAGGCATAATCATTACCAGCCTACCTTTATTTTAAGAGATTTTATTTTCCGATTTCTTTATCCAGCGCAATGATTGCCTCTGCGATTCTGTCGCGGGCGGATTGATAACTTTCCAGAGTCCAGCCATTGAGTAAATTATATTGGCCGGAGCAATAAAGCTTACCTTTTTCAGTCCATTTTTTATCAAAAACACTGTCAAGATAAACTGATTCTTTATTGTGCCGCGTAAAGTCAAAACTGCTTTTGATATCATTCAAAAGCTTTTCAGCTGCAGCAGTATTGATTTTCCTGGTTTTAGCTGTTTTGATGCGTTTTTCCAGAGTCGCTATATAGCGCAAATCATCCACGCCTTCGCGAATGGCTTCGTAATTGATTGAAAATCCACCCTTGTGGTTGCCCAATGCGGGGTAATCGTACATCCAATCAGTACAGAAGCCATCAAGATCGTTGTAAGGATCGTTGCCGGTATGATTGTAGGCGTAAACAGCCTGCCCGCGGGTCTTGCTGCCCAATGTTCTGAAAAACCATCCTGTCGCAAAACGCCACATTGCCGGTTGAGCAAAGCAAATGGCATTGTCAATGTTGTAACTCCACAGTTCACGCCCCGCCTTTTCTGCTGCATTTTCCATTGTGCTCCAATCATCTACATACCAGAGATTACGGGTGTTGTAACGGTTGGCAAAAATCGAGATCAACGGCGCAAGACGGTCAACTTCTTTCTGAAACGGACGGCTGGTTTTGAACCAGATATGCGTGTTGAACGTTTTGACTCCCAATTGGCGGAATATATTATTTGCCCAAATACTTCTTTCCAAACGATCCTTACCTTGAGAAAGTGCTTCGTCGTATCCGTAAAAGGCGATCTTGCCCCACGAGCGCTTTTTTGCTTCATTCAGGAGCGACTGTACCAGTTGGGTGCAAACCGCTTTACCGCCAGGCATCATACGGCTTCTGTCAGACAAACCATCAGATTCTATTACAAGTTTTTTCATCCCCGAGTCGCGCATACAGTCAACTATATCAGCATAACTGTAATCTATATAAAGCTTGCCGTTTTTATCTTTTTTGACCGGTAATTCAAGTTTGGTACTGACAAAGAAAAGGTTTATGTTATGATCTTTCATAACGCGTATCTGCTCTTTATTATTGAAAAAACCTTCCGCTCCCGGAAAAAAACCGATCAGCCGGTCGTGGTCTTCAAGCTTGAAAGGATAAACAGTAAAACTCAACGGAATAACTGTTTTGCCCTTTTTTGAATTCAACAGAAGATTGCCGGTATATACTCCCGGTTTGACATTTTCAGCTGCTTTGAGCGTAATCCAGAATTGTTTGGCAGTATCTTTTTTCAGTTCAACAGAATTGGTACGCTCCAAATATTGAGGGGCATCCATAATTTCGGAAGCACCCTTGTAATTAGTAGTCCGTTTAACGATAGAACGTACTGCAGCTATGTCGCAGGCAATACCGTTTTCAGCAAGTTTGGGCTCGACCGATAAAGTTAATTTTCCTACATCTTCCAAGCCATATACAATAAAGCTGACCGGCTCGAATTCGCCTGGGACTGCAGCTGTTGAAAGTGTTATATCACCAGTATCAACCTCGGGTTTGCTGACATTAAAAGCCAAATCCATCCAGTTACGGTTTGCCAGAATAAAACCGCGTTTGACTGACTTGTCGTGCAGCTTGGGTAATGGAGAGTTGTCCACATAGGTACGGAGTTTGAAATGCCCTCTGGCGAGCAAATCCTCAACCCGTTTTCTTTCTATGGCAATGTGATCAATTTTGCCGCGGGTTATCTTTACACTTTTCCAAACCGGATAATCCTTTTTGCGGGGATCAGCTGCAGGAATAAATTTCACGTATCCCAGAAACATATTGCCGCCGGGTAAAAAATAAATCTTTTGACCGGTCATATCTATATTGGAAGCAATAAGTATTTCGGTGTTGGTATGTTTCTTGTCGGCAGCAGCCGGCACTTCAATATTGTACGGATTTTCGGTGTTGCCCACAGCAAAAGAAAATTTACCGGGGTGTTTCGTAGTTCTGACCCCAAGATAAATATTGTATTTTCCCTTAAGCTGTGGAGCATAATTTATTGCCGGAGCATAACCGGACTCCGGACAATGCAAGGATCCCGGCGCTGTCGGTGCAAAAAATCCGGAATGGCTGCGAAAGACCCAATTATTGCCGTCATGAGCCTCTTTGACGACCGGCGCTGGCGCAAAACAATTAAAATTACTGACTACAACAGTTCCTGCCGGATCTTTAATTCCGTGAACCGGCACGATTTCTCCGCTGTTCCGGGCTGTTTCAGTTTTTTTCTCCCGGACAACTTTGACAAAAGCCTCCGGAGTGAATTTATCTATCGAAAGCATATAAAGATTACCGTAAAACTCATAATTACCTGTTTTTCCGATAGTTAAAATCCGGCCGCCTTTGTACTGAAGTTTTCCCTTACAGGCTTTATCCAGAATGATTCTGCCGTTGAGCACAAGCTGCAGACGGTCATTGCCCTGAATGACTTTGAGTTCATAATCGACCAGATGTCTGATCTGCTTTTTGATGATATTGAACCAACTGTCAGTACCGGGAAAGCTGACCAGCAGAGAACCATCTTTATTGACCCAAACAGAGTATCCTTCTTTGTAACTGCTGCCGCAAGTTATCAATGGCAGCCAGGCTTTATTATAATTGTTTTGCAAATTGGCAGAAAACTTCACATTTATAACTGCGCCGTCGGGGTACGCCATTTGAGCTTTGAGGGCACTCAAACTGCCGCCGTTGATATTCAAAAACCAATCTCGGTCATCCTCGCGCGCCCAGACAACATTGTCAGAAGAGTTGATTTGCAGATTCACCGGATTACTGCCGGAATCTTGGCATACGGCACTGCCGGCCCCATCTTTAATATTCCACAAATGCTCAACTGCGGCCAGCGGCAATGCTGCAATTGTAAATATGATTATTGCATAGAAACTTTTTTTCATAACCTGATATCTCACAGCGTTCCATTAGGATTCCAAATCATCATCTTGCGGGCTTCTGCATTGGACGTTGTCGGTGGATTCTGCGTCAGGCGTTCTTTATTGACCGCTTCGACATGACCGTCAAGAAAACTTACATTAGCCAGCTGACCATGCAGATAAGCCACATGCGTATATATGTTCATGCCGTGCCGGGCATTGGGCTCGTCAGCACGGTCGGCAATAAACATGATTGCTGACGGATCCGGCGCCGAATTGATGATAAAACTTTTGTTGAAAGCGTTTTCTGACTTTGATGTTTTCGGGTCATACAAATGGATATTCGGTATATAGTTGGTGTACCACGCCTTATCGTCCGAACTTTGCTTATAAGACTGGTAAGAATACTGATTGCTGGGACATTCAAAGTGCTTGTAATATTCCACCCCATAAGGACTCATTTCATTGACTTTGCCGCTTTCTCGATAGTTGGAAAGAAAACCAGCCCAACTGCCGCGGGTACCGGTTTTTCCGGAATCTGTATCAACATACATCGGAGCGATCCAATCCTGATTGTTATTGGCATACATCACATTTGCCAACCCGATTTGCCGCTGATTGCTCAAACAGGATGATTGACGCGCCCGTTCACGGGCGGCAGAAAGGGCGGGCAGAAGCATTGCCGCCAGAATGGCGATAATTGCAATCACGACCAGAAGCTCGATCAGGGTAAATTTTTGCTTTTTCATAATCAAATCCTATCAATTAAAATCAATTATACTGATTTCGATTTTACTGTTACAATGCCACTGGGGTTTATCCATATAATAAGCGATCATATAGCGGTTATTGCCCAGAGAAGTTATGGTAGGATAACCGCAATCAATATGTCCGTTATCGCTGCGCAATATCAATTCTTCGGCAGTTTCAATATCGGTCAATTCTGAATTGCACACTTTCAGTCGTACGCCCTGACCATCATCTTTGCGGTAGCCGTAGGCAAGCAGCACTCTGCCGTCATCCATACGGTGAGCAGTTATAGGTTCGGCGTGGAATCCGGCATAAACCGGTTCGCTCCAACTCTTGCCCTCATCATTGCTGTAAGCATATACACACATTGCGCGCGTAGAAGATGTACCGTCGGTAAGTTTGTGGCTTCGGCACAATACCACCCATTTATTCTGTTCTGTTATATATAAACACGGCTCTTCAAATATAGCAATACCCTTGGCATCAACGGCATTGCACAAAAACTGAAAACTTGCGCCATTATCTGAACTCTGATATAAAGTGACCGTGCTGTGCCGGGCAGGTTTGGTACGCAAACTTTTACCGCTTAAAATCAAACGGCCGTCTTTGCTGCGGACAAGATTACCCCGGTTGTGCAGCCGCAGCGGCTGTCCCGGCAGAACTTCAATATTTTCCGGCAAAGCTTCAGGAAATACTGCATCAGACCAAGTTGTACCACGGTCATCCGAACGCAGCACATAACTGCCGAAAGGCACCAGATATGTCAAATAATGAAAAATAAATTCCATACGGGCTGCAGCCATATAACTGCCCGGCAGTTCCGGCAGATAACGCCAGACAAAACTGTTGGCAAAAAGATATTTCCCATCATAAAACAAACCGCCGTCCTGGCTGCCGCCGACCGGAGAGCTGTAAAGCAGACGCGGCTTGCTCCAGGTTTCACCATTATCCTCTGAATAGCAAATCACAAATTGGCTGAGCGCATCCCCGTGACTGTAATAACCATCCGGAACTCCGGGCAACCCCTGATAGTTCGGCGCCCGGCGAAATGCCACAGCTATCTTGCCATTCCCCAGATTGGCTATTCCGGGAAATGCAGAATAGAAGCCATTTTCCTGATAGACGGTCAATGTCTTTTCTATCTTCATAGAACTCTCCTTTCCTAACGCTATGGAAATTTTACATCTTAATGCTATAGAAAAACCTTTTTTATGACTTAAATATACACTCATCATTGGATAATTCAAGAAAAATTCCATAGAATTTCACATTTTCATGCGACCTTTCAATCGCCGGATTCATATATTGCTTTCTATGGAAAATATGAGCCGTATTAAAATAAATTGAAAATTTGATTTTATCTGAAAAAAACATTATATTAAAGTGTAATAAATGATAAATCAGGAGTTTTTATGACGATTCGCAAAAAGTCAACCGCAATGGAAATAGCGTATAATTTAATATTGGAAAAAATCACCCGGGAGCGGCTTGTTCCGGGGACACCTTTGCGGGAAGAACATTTAGCGGAGGAGTTTGGCATCAGTACAACGCCGATACGGGAAGCGTTCCGCAGTTTGGAGTATGAGGGATGGGTTCAGCGGATACCTTATCGCGGCACCTGTTTGAGAACATTTACCAACGAAGAGGTTATAGACCTTTATTTGTTACGGGAAGCCCTTGAAGGAATTGCCGTGAAGCTGGCAATTGAACGGGCCTCATCCGAAGATTGGCAGCTGCTTGGAGCTGCTATTGATGCAGAAGCTGAATTCATTGACGCTATGCAAAATGGACAACAGAAAAATCAGAGTTTTTATGATTGTGATCGTCTGTTTCATCAGGCGATCATTGCGGCGGCCCATTCTTCTATCTTATTGGAACGCAACACCACTTTACGAGCTCAATTGACATTGCTGGTATTAAGCAGTCAGATCAAAAACTCTATTGAAGAAATCAAACAGGTGCACGAAGAACACAAGATGATCTTCGATGCCATGAAGCGCAACTGGGCTGATGCCGCCGAAAAGTTACTGCGTGAGCATATAGCACATGCCTGCAGCAAGTTTCAGAAAAAGAATATATAGTATATAGCAATAACATCAACTTGAAGATAGTTATTCGATATACGGAGCTGAAAAATGGAAAAATTCAATGCCGTGCTTATCGGTACGGGCAATATGGGCAAAACCCATTTGCAAAGTGCACTTGCCTCGCCCTATATAGATAAACTGTTTTTGTGCGATACATCTGAAACTACG
>JAZTWG010000024.1:0-59148 GCA_045635745.1 Victivallaceae bacterium | reverse complement strand
ACACAAACTGCATCCACGATAATCCGCAAAATTTCCATGTTGCCCGCCATAAAAAATTCGGCAGTTTCAATGTCGTGTTACTCTCCCTTGAGAGTGAGTGCCCGGGCTGCGCTTTGCTCCGCCCAGTTTTCAGGAGAGCGGCTTATTGGCTTGTCCTCCGAAGCCTTGGCGAAGGAGGATCCCTCGCTGAAAATATCAGATGTGATGTCCAACTTGTTTAACAAGTTGGTAACAACTTATCCGTTTATTACCGTTATCCACCGTTAAAATCCGTTATGTCGCCATTTGCTGTATAGCCCGGCAAAAGGCGTTCGGGCGGTTGGTATGGGAAGAGATAAAGGGCGAATTGGGTAGATTTGAGAAAAATCGGGAGAGTTTGTGAGAGGAATATTTGCTGTCAGGGGAAATATGCGTTGCGCAGCGTTAACGCTAAGTGACAGGATTTAATCGTAGATGTGCTGCCGTGTTGAATAGCACGGCGGAATGAAGTTGAGTCGGCTGACAACAGGATCATTCCGCCGATTTTTGAAAAGCTGCTGGGGGGATATTATCGGATATTTTGACAAGTCAAGCCGCACAAAAACAACATTGCGGAATCTATTGCTCAAACATTCTGAAAATCAATATGAAATAAACAGGATTATTTATTGCATCTTGTTTATTAAAAACAAGTTGGAATTGTTTTTATATAATATTGTTCGGCAGCTCCGGTATATGCTTGAGCTGGATGTAAATTTATTGAGTGTTATATGATGCCCCGCGCGTTTGTCACTCATTCAAATTGAGGAGCTGCTTGGGTTGGGCTGTTTGGTGCTTTATCGGAGTAAAAAAGTATGCGACAACTGGTATGAGTGAAATTCGGATTTATATCTGGCGCTATCGTATTGTGTACCGTATTGGTGCCAGGATGGTTGTAGACTGCCGGAATTTATTTCTCTTTATTTATTTTTGCTTAATATTTTATTTTTAGATACTTCTGACTATTTTTTTTAAATTTTTATGTAAAAAGTTTGCCTTTTGAGTTTTTTTACTCTTGACAAAATGCTTTTTTTGATGTATCTTTTTGTACTAAATGCTTTTAGTCATATTTGTTTGAAAGGTTGTTTTTATGATTTTTTCTCTTAATGGCAACGATTGGGAAGCTGGTTTTTTTATCAGTACTGAAGATGATAATCAGCAGGCCCAATGCAGCCATATTATTGAAAATATGAGTATGCAGGGGGCTGTTACTGCCGGTTTTATCGGATTGCCCGGCATACCGATGTCGCAAGCTGAATATCGTGCTACGGTGCCCGGTTGCGATCGCTCGGTGCTTATGGAAAACGGCGAAATCGGCGATATTATGTATGGATTTAATATGGAGCGTTCGGTGTGGGCGGAAAATAAATCCTGGGCGTTTCGCAAACGTTTTATGCTGCCGGATGATCTGCGCGCGGCTCAACGGCTGCGTATCCGGTTTGAAATGCTGGATTATGACTGCACGGTTTGGCTCAATGGCAATCGTCTCGGGTGGCACACCAGCGCATTTATGGCGGCGGAATTTGATATAACAAGAGAAGTTTTCCGTGATAAAGAAAATATTCTGGCGGTAGTTTTTGAACCCATAAAACCGGCTTCACCACAGCATTTTCATGATAAACCGGCTGAATTTGCTTATTTTCACCGCTCGCAGATGAGTTATGGGTGGGATTGGTCGCGGCGGCTTCTGGCTTCCGGTATTATGGATGATGTTGCGATTTACGGCAGTAATGCCGGGTATATCATTGATGCATTTTTCCGCGGCGAAAAAGATCATGCCATTCTGGAACTGGACCTCGCCGCCGAAAGTGATATGACCGAACTGGCGAAACTGGAACTGACTCCCTTGAATTTTAAAGGTGAAAGTTTTGCCTTTGAGCAGACCTTTGAACTCAAACATGGTGCCAATAAGTACACTTGGGAGTTTGATTGCCCCGGCGCACATCAGTGGTACCCCAACAACTATGGCGCGCCGGATCTTTACTCGCTCAAGATTACTTTTGCCGGTACTGAAAAAGTAATGCAGGTAGGATTCCGTACTATCGAAATGCGCCGCAATCCCGGCAGTCACCCCGATGCTTATGCTTTGACTTACACCATAAACGGCAAAGAAATATTTGTCCGCGGTACTAACTGGGTGCCGGCTGAAATGCTGATTTCTGAAGCTGAAGTTGAGGATTATGAGCGTTTGATCCGTCTGGCTAAAGAGGCGAATTTCAACTATTTCCGCATCTGGGGCGGCGGTATTATTGAAAAGAATATTTTCTATGATCTCTGCGACCGCTATGGTATGATGATCCATCAGGAATTTATGCATGCCTGCAGTGAATATCCTACCGATGGAAAGTATCTTGCCGAGCTGAAGCGCGAAGGTACTGCGGTTTTGAAAAAGATCCGCAGTCATGTTTGTATATCTATGATTTGCGGCGGCAATGAATTGCAGTATTATGGCGAAGATCCGAACAGTCCCATGCTTATGCAGTATGGCAAACTGGCTGCGGAACTTACGCCGCATCTGGAATATCATGTTACCAGTCCTGACCGTTCACGTCCCGGTGAACGCCATCATGGGCCGTGGTATTTCCGGCAGCACAATTTTTACAATGCCCACTTCCGTAATTTTGCCAGCGAAATCGGCTGTAACGGTTGTCCGGAAGAAGAGTCGGTTGTGAAATTTATTCCGGAGAATGCGGCGTTTCCGGATAGTCAGGTGTGCCGTTTCCACTTTATGCAGCTGGATAAATACAAAGGTCTGCAGCACGCATGGGCGGCTTTTGCTCCTGCCAGCCGCCGGGAATATTGTCAGAGTTCCATGTTGGCTCAAGGTGATGTATTGAGCTATATCATGGCACGTTACCGCCGTTACATGCCGGAAAGTTCCGGATGTGTGTTCTGGCAGTACAATGAGCCGTGGCCGACATTCTCGTACAGTATTGTGGATTATTATCATGTGCCGAAAATAGCCCACTATTATACTGCGCGTGTCAACAAGCCGGCCATTGTGAGTCTGGAAGATGAATCGTGGTGCATTACCGGCAGCGAATATTGCGGCAAAGCGTTTGTAACTTGTGATGAAGCCGGAGTATTTTCTGGCGTTATCAAAGCGGTAACTGTTGCTGGCAAAGTTTGTTATGAAAAATCTTTCGGCTGTAATTATCCGGCATATACCACCCCGGTCGCTGATGTAAAATTTGCGGTCGATCCCGCCGATAGAATCGTGTTTATCCGGTTGGCACTCTTTGATGCCGAAGGTAAAGAAGTCTTTGCTGATACCCGGCATTACGGCGTGCCTGACTTCAAGGAGCTTTTCCGGCTGGAAACTGCTGAAATCAGAGTTGCCGATATAGTTGATAAAGGCAATACGGCTGAAATCACGCTCGAAAATACCGGTGATGTTGTGGCGGCCGGGGTGAGGATGCGTCTGCCGGAGCTTGAGAGCGATGACTGTTATTTCATGGATAACTATCTGGATCTGCTCCCCCACGAAAAACGTACTGTTGAAGTCAAATTTGCCAATGGCGCCGCGTTAGCCGGTGAGTTGGAAGTCAGCGGCTGGAATGTAAATTTTACCAATAAAGCTGTGAGGTGAAAAATGGTTTATTATCCGCGATATGCACTTTTTTACGATTTTCATACCAGTCCGATGTTGAAAAATATCGGCAAAAACTTTGATGCCGATGCCTTTGCCGCGCGTCTCAAAGCCAATAATATAGACTTTGTCAGTTTTCCGGCGCGCTGCAATATGGGGATGGCTTATTATGATACCCAAATCGGTATCCGGCATTATGGATTGGATTTTGATTTGTTCGGCACTCTGGTAAAGGCCTGCAATAAGTATGGTATCAAAGTAAATGCTTATTTCAATGGCGGTATTTCGCAGGAAGAGATCCGTCTGCATCCCGATTGGCAGGAAATACCCACGGATAAACGCCCGATTTATGCGGTAAATCCTTTCAGCCGTACTGCTTGCGGCAATACTCCATACCGCGAACACATTATCGCTATGGCGTGTGAAGTTGCCCGGAAATATGATGTGGCCGGATTTTTTGTTGATTGTCTGGCGGGGCGCAGCTGCCGGTGCGAGTGCTGTCTGGCCAAGATGAAGTCCGAGGGTATTGACCCGGCTGATGAAGCAGCTGTCAATGAGTTCGCTTTGCGCCGCAATCGCGAACTTGCCGGAGATTTTGCCTCTGCGGTCAAAGCGATCAATCCGGATTATCTTTTGTATTTTAACGGAATCGGTTACGAAAACCAGTTGGCACTGGGGGGGACATATCTGGATTTTGAGTGCATTCCCACCAAGTTGGGCTGCGATTATGATTATCTGCCTCTGATGAGCCGCTATATGCGTACATTAGGAGATTATCCGCGATTGAACATGACCGGTCGCTTCAATCTATGGGGCGATTTCGGCGGTTTGCGCAGCGAAAATGCTATCCGTCAGGAGCTGGTGACCGGTCTGGTCAATGGCATGCGTCCGAATATCGGCGACCACATGCCCCCGGAATGCGAAGTGCCGGAAAAAGTTATGCTGCAATCCGAGCGGCTTTTTGCCTGGCTGCAGGCAAGGGGCGAATTTTACGATGATAATGCGCCAGTGACTGATATGGCAATACTTTTCCCGAAAAGCCATCAGGAAATCTATCTGGCTAAAGAGTTGCGTGGCGCATTGCGTATACTTTGCGATCTGCATTGTCAGTTTGATGTGGTGACTATGGCGGCGGATTGGAGTAAGTACCGTTTGCTGGTGCTGCCCGACAGCGTAACGATTTCTGCGGAAGTTGAAAAACGCCTGCACGAATATATTGCACAAGGCGGCAAGATCATCTCTTCCGGCGATTCCGGTATGCGGTGCGGCACACAGGAGTTTTTGCCGGAATGGGATCTTGAAGTTGTCGGCAATGCGCCTGATCCCACTTACTTTGTGGATAAAGATGGTATGAAAATGAGTATTTATGCTACGGGTAAATTGCTCACAAGTAAAAACAATAAAACTGTTTATCAGCTGGCAGAACCACAAATCGAGCATATTTTTGACGGTGTATATCCCGAATATTACAATCCGCCGGCCGGTGTGATCGATTATCCGTTTTTGAGCGTCAATGACCAAGTTGCACACTTCAGTTTCAATATTTTCAACGGGTTCAAAGAGTATGCCGCTGCAAGTTTGCGCGAAGCCTTTGCCGAAGCGCTGGAAATCATGCTGCCAGACCGTTTGATCAAGACTGAAAATCTTCCGAAGTTTGTCCGGGTCTATCTGAATAAACTTGCTGATGGCAGAGAAGTACTGCACATGACAGCACATATTCCGGAAAAACGCACCGATGGTTGCGAAGTTATTGAAGATGATTTGACCATTTTGCCCGCCAAAGTGTATATCAAAACCGCTAAATCCACGGCATTTTGCGAACCGGAACACGTTTTGCTCAATGCCGAACGGCAGGGGGAATATCTGGCTGTGGAAATTCCGCAGTTTACCGGATACAGTATAACAGTATTGAGTTAAAAAATATATAACCGTAAAAACAGGAGATTGTTATGAAACACACACAAATTACCTTGATTGAACTTTGGGTAAAAACTTTACGTTTCTGCTGTAGTCGGATGAGCTGTATTATGAAAAAAAACCGAGCCGCGAAAAGGTGTTATTCACCTGCCTGCAGGCAGGTGAAGCTGTACAGCTTCACCTTAATAGAGCTTCTTGTCGTAATTGCCATCATCGCCATTCTGGCGGCAATGCTGCTGCCGGCACTTTCTGCTGCCCGCGAACGCGCCCGCAGTGCCAACTGTATCGGTAAACTCAAGCAGTGCGGTCTGGCTTATACCATGTACTCCGGCGACAACAAAGATTATCTGCCGGTGCGCGCTTATACCAAATCTTCGGAAGTCTTTCTGGGCAATAATAACATTATTACCGATGCAACCACCAACCATGACAACAACTATACGCAGGTCAATATCGTTTTTGCCGGAGGTTATTTCGGCGAAGCCTACGAGGCTAAAACCCACATTGGTCAGCGCGATGCTGAAGCGATTTTCAAGTGTCCCTCTGACTCCACTTTCTGGGGCGTGGCAGCCAACACCGGCGGACATTTCATGAGTTACTACTTCTATGCTCATGATGGAGCGTTGCTCAAAGCCAAAAATGCCAACTTTGCTCCTGCTTATTACACCAAAAGTGAGTATTGGCGACTGGTCGTCGGCAGAGATGATCCCGGTAATGCAATTATGTATGATCAGATCCATTATTCTCTGGCTGCAGGGAGCGGCACCTGCGACGGTACACACTCAACCTGTGCTCCGGCGCATAATGGTATGATCAATATTCTTGCTCTGGATGGTCGTGTCCGGACTTATAAATTGAGTCAGACTGATCGCAACAATTCTGCATCAGCTCAAATGGTTTGGGGCGGATTGGACGACAGAAGTCACGACTACAGCAATCCGTAATCGATACAGGAAAAAGAGAGATTGCAGATTATGTGTAAAAGTTTGTTTTTGCTGATTGCTGCGGCAATGCCGGCGGTGCTTTTATCTGATATTGTTTTGAAGTCAGATACCGGCTGTTTTACGCTCGATGAAACCTCCGGCGCAATCAAAAAGATTGTTGACCGCAAAAATCGTACGGTTGTTGAAAAAACTCAAAATCGCTATATTGTCATGAGCAAAGCCGGCGATGTTGCCGCTTTTGAAAATCAGGATAAAAGCACTCCTGTTGTCAGAAAAGGCAACCGGGTAACTTTTAACTGTACCAACAGCAAACTGCCGGATATGATCATAACCAAAACCTATTGGGTGGAAAATAATGGTTTGCGCCGTACTCTGACTTTTGCCAACAATGGTAAGAACAAGCGTTATGTGTTGCCCATGACGGATATCGAGCTGGAAAAATCCTTCAAAAAGAATCTCTGGCATCTTGGCGCCGGTTATATAGGTCCTTACAAACCGCTGCCGCATGTCGATGTTGAGCGCCCGGTCAATGAGTACCGCCAGAGCTCCAAAGGCATGATATTGATAAATCCGGATGAAAAACGCGGCAACTTTTCGCATTATCGTGTAAAGATCAACGATACGGTTGTTCTGCCCTGGTGGCACAGTACGATCGGTCATTACCGTGAATATGCCGATCGGCTGTATTATACTCCCAAAGGCTACCGTATGGGGCTGGGGACGCTGGATGTTCTGCCCAATGGCGGCAAAATCAGCGTTACAGATTGCTTCAACGCTTTTGACGGCGATATGTTCACATTTTTCGACGGCGTTTTTATGAAAGATAAAGAAATCGCCGCCGAATTCAAAAGCGTTCCGGCAAGTCCGGCATGGATCAAGGACATCTTTTGCGTTACACCTATGAGCATAGTCGATTATACCCGCTATGTCAATGATATGATCGACGAAGGTTTGCTCATGCCGCTGGGTACGCCGCTGGCTGACTGGGCTGACTACCGCAGCAAAAACGGCTATACCGGCTTCAATGGCGGTACTGTTACCTTTGAAGAATTCAAAGAATTCATCGATAAATACAAGGCAGCAGCTCCCGGCAGATCGTATCCGGTATCTTACGGTATAGTTGTATCAACTACATTCAATACCGATATATACAAAGAACACCCCGAGTGGTTCCGCAAGTATGACCGCGCCGGAAACGAAGATTCCTTGTTCCCCGGTTTGGCGAATAACTGGCAGACTATGTTCAATTATAGGGGTTTGCGCGAATTTTTAGTTGAAAGTCTTATGGGGTATGTCCACGACTACGGCGGCAAGGTTATCTATCTTGATGAAGCGCAAATGACCAACACTATCGACTGGCAGCGCGATCAGATCACCCGCGACGATCACAGTGTATGGTTCTGGCGGGAGCTGAAAAAACGCACTTCCGCAGAGGATATCGCCACTTTCTACAACGGCAGCGGACAACCCTATGCTGATATAAATTATATGGAAAGCCCCCACGATATGCGTCCGGAACTCTGGCGCAATTTTGTGGGTATTGCCTGGGGCCTTGGTCTGGTCAACCGCTGCATACCTGATATGCGTATGATTCCGCTTTACTGGAGCCGCAGTACAGATTATATCAACCGCGTTCTGGCTCTGGGCTGGGTGCCGGTACCTTCGGTGCGTTCGGAAATACCGGTAATGCGGGCGGTTTATCAGACCGGCAATACCTATCCATTCAATGTAAAGTATCTGCCCGACTGGAAACTGGATGATAAACTCGATATCGAGTCGCATGCCGTTCAGCGCGAAAAATCGCAGGACATTATGTTGAGTTTTATCAACCGCGGTAAAAATCCGGTCAATATACCCGTTTCGGTCAATCTCGAAACACTGGGTTTTGATAAATCTGACGACATAAATATCTGGAAAACTGACTATGTTTATGATCAGAAAAAAGATATGCTGCTTTTGAGCGATAAAGAGCTCAAGAAAAATTACCGCGATCATGGCTGGCACGATGGCGCTGCCATGTCCAGAACCCAGCTGGTTTATTCGGGGAAAGCGGCGGGAGTATTTAAAAATCTCTCCAGTAAGCTTGCCAAAGATAAGATGACAACTTATCTTTTCACCAAAGCTCCGGCAGCTATTTACAGTATGAATAATCTGGTGCAGAACAGCTTTTACACCACCTGCCGTCAGGGATCAATCAAAGGTGGCAAGGTCGATTTCAAGCAGGATGGCGAAATATTGCTCATCAGCAGAAACAATGATTTTGCTGATGTGAAATTGAATGGTCAAACCGCAGATACCCGGGTCGTGGATGTCTGCCGTACTGCCGGTTTGGTGGTAAAAGTTCCGGCAGGCAAGCATACGCTTACCTGGAAAAATGTACCCAAAGCCCAAGCAGTGAAAACTGCTCCGGCTGCCAGAGTCCAGATCAATGACATTGTAACAGATGGCAATGAAATCATTACCATTGAGCGCAACAATATAAATATTTACACCGGCAAAACTCCCGTCAGACTGCCTGTGCAGCGCAAAAGCGGTATTTACAAAGTCCGTTATCCCGGCAGCAGCAAGGCGCTGGAGCTGAAAGTTTTCGGCGGCAAAGGTACAAACGTAAAACCGCTCTTTTTCCTCTTCCAGCCGGAACAGCTGAAAATCAGCAAAGTAAATATCAAACATGGCGATGTAACGGTAAGCGAAAAAGCCGAATGCATTGGCAGATTTGAAGATGTGACCGGTATGCAGCAGGGGATTTCACCTGCGATCGCCATTGCCGATCCGGAAAAACTGTCGATCACTTCCGGCACCAGCCGTCGCGACAGCACCAACTTGTATCACAATTCGTGGGCAGGTCTGGAACTGAAAAATGCGCGCCAGATCAAGTTCCGGTTCCGCAGCGACTTCAAAAACAGCAAGTCCATGCGTCTTACACATACTCATAAAAATGCCGGCAGCCCTGATACCAACTTTACCGGTATGATCATTGATTTTCAGGTCAACGGCAAGTATGTCAAGCGGGTGGCTTTGAGTATGGGGTTGTACAATGCTGCTTACAGCCGCATTGAACCTGCGTGGGGCAAGAGCAAAAGTAAGGTCGATATGAATCTGGAACTGGGCGATTTTATCAATACGGATACAGTTAAGGAGTTTTCGCTGGATCTGGAACGCCTGGCTCCCGAAAACTGGAACGGTACAGCATACATCACAGTAGGTACTGCGAGAATCTTCCCCGGCCGCAAGCTGACTATGGAAATGCTCAAGTTCAACGATAAGAGTGCCAAAGACTTTATTCATCCGGTATTGCCTACTGCTGCCGGAGTGCGAGTAAAGCCTAAAGATCTGGTCAGTACCGTGCTCAAGCGCAAACCCGCATCGCTGAAAAAGATCGATCCCGCAGAATGGCAGAAATGGACCCGGCTTGAGCCGCTGCAGCCGATGGGGAATGATCCCAATGTAGTTCTTCGCAGCCGCACCGAAGCTTTTATGGCGCACGACTTTGAATATATTTATCTGGGCGTGAAAGCGTGGGAATCCCGTCCCGGTATCGCTAAATTTGCCGAAGTCTACCGCAATGAGCGTATAGAATTTCTGCTGGATCGCCCCGATGGCAAACTTTTTCAGGTTTTGGCCGATACCAAAGGACAGAATGCAATTTTCATCAACGGTCAGATCAGCGAGCTTGAAGGTGTGATAAGCCACGCCAAATATGAGCCGAATATGGGAACCAATATTTTTATAGCCATCCCCATAGATCTGCTGCGCTTCGATATGCAGCGTACTCCGGTGATCGTAAAAGGCAATATCTGCCGGGCACGATTCAGCAATTCGGTGGAATACTCCGTCTGGGCTCCTGTGAACAAAGGATTTGCTGAAAAGCATAATTACGGCTCGATCGTATTGCACTTTAATGGTAATTGACAAATTTCAACCGAAAGGATTTTTTATGAAAAAAAGTATGTTGTTTGCTGCTCTGATGCTGGGAGCCGCTGCCGTCAGCGCCGCAGAAACCATTGAAATCAAAGCGTATAAAGATTGGGCAAAAGGCTCTTTTGTCAGACCCAAAGCCGATGGCGTGTGGGAAATTCCCGGCTCCAGAGATTTGAGTAATGCCAAAAGCTTCAAGGTCGATCCGGTTAAAAAATACACTTTGAGTTTTGAAGTGCGTAAAACGCCTGAAAGTCAGAATGTCCTTTTCTATGCCGGGTTCTGGCCGCTCAATGAAGATATGGTGCGTATCATGCCCCACCATGCCCGGTGCGAACGCAACAGCGAAACTGTTTTGACCGCCGATGCCGCCGCCGGCAGCAAATCCATACGCATAAATGAACCCAAGCGCTGGAAAAAGGGGGCCCGGACATGGTGTGCGGCTTTCAGCGATAAAAAGGACTGCAAGAATCTGGATATGAGCGTTATATGCAATGCCGGATGCGGTGAACAGGCTGCTGACGGCTCCATGGAAGTAATGCTGAAAGAGCCTTTGAGCAAAGATATTAAAGCCGGTACTGCCATTCACTTTCACAGCGAAGGCCCCGGTATGTATTCAGCATGCAGCGAAAAAGCTCCCGGTACCGAATGGGAAACTCTCTCGGTGACCATCAGCGGCGAACAGCTCCCCGGCAGTCTGCCCAAAAACAATCAGTGGTGGGCGGGAACGAGATATGGCAAAATTCGTTTTCTGGTAGTTACCGGAGACCGCAATGCCAAAGTTCAGCTGCGCAATATCAAGCTGACTGTTGAGTAAAGAATATTGTTGCCGCGCCGATGAAATAAAAGGCGCGGTTTTTTTATAAGGCTTTTAATATGAAGATATATTTGTTTTTGCTTGCAGCTCTCGCGTGCGGTTTGCTGGGAGCGCAGAATATGCCGCAAATTGCTCTCAAACCCCATGTGAATACGCTTGATACAGCAAAATGGGCCACAGTAACAAGTCCCGATAACAGCGTGAAATATTACGCATCTTATGATGCGGAAAATCTTTATGTGATAAGTGAAATCGCCCAGAGCGGCAAAATTTATGCCGGCGAGGGCAGGGGTTTTGCCAATTACAATGACGGCGTGGAAATAAGAGTGAACCGCAAAAAACACGGCTTTCTGCAGTTGTGGATCGATGCGGCGAATCAGGTTTATACTACCGAAAAATATCAGGTGGTCAGTCGCGGAAATATCCGGACAGCTTCGCTGATAATCCCCGGCAAAGGATATCGCATTTTTGCGGCGATACCGTGGGCAAGACTGGCCCCGGACAGCGCTAAACCGGAACCAGTGCGTCTGGCTTTGATCCGGATAAAGGTGCAGAAACCATTCAAATACGAGCGATCAACCATCGCCGATACGCTCAATCCGACAGCAGAAAGTATCGTTTTTGTTCCGGGAGATGCGCTGGAGCAGAAACTCAATAATTTTGCGGTTATGAACTTCGGGCGTTCCGGATTCAGCAGCAAAGAACTGTTGACCCAGCTGCCGGTGATATTTGATTACACCCCCAACTTGCTGATACTGCTTATCGGCACTAATGATGTGGTCTATAAAAAGAAGTGGCAGACTCCCGAACAGTTTGCCGCTCACTATCGTAAGATTTGCGAAAAACTTCAGCAGCAGAAATGCAAAGTTATCTTGATAACGCTTCCGCCCTGTGTGGAAGATGTAGCCAATAAACACATCAAAGCCACGCCGGAAGAAAAAGCCCAGCTCAACAACCGGATCATAAAAATGAATGAATATATCAAAGCTTTCGGCAAAGAGTTCGATTTTCCTGTTCTGGATTACCACAAGTATTTTACCGGCGATCTGGCGGGCAAAAATTCGCTGATGCGGGTACCCGCCAACAGCAGCGGCAATGATGGAATTCATCCCAATGAAGCCGGCTACCGGCTGCTGGCTCAGGGACTTTATGAGATCATCAAAAAACACAATTACCCCGTCAATGGTATAATTTGTACCGGTGACAGTATAACCTACGGCGCGCATATGCAGGGGCAGGGCAGTGTGCTGGGCGATACTTATCCGGCACAGCTTTTGAAATTGCTGAATAAATAATCCGCCGTTGATTGAATAAATACAAGTCTGTTGCTCAAGTATAACTTTGAGCAGCAGACTGCTTTTTTGTCATAAAAATTTGCATAAACTCTTTTTGAGTGTATTTTAAGCTTGAAAACTTCAATATTATTGTAAAAAATCAGGTGTATTATGAAAGAAAAATCCGCTGCAGCATTGAATGAATTCCGCAAAAAGTATGACCGTAATTATTCCATTGGCGACCTTACCCCCACGGTTTGCGAAGTTTTCGGCATTGAAGAACCCGCCGCCTGCGGCGCGGTTGCGGTGGCTCCGGTAGTGGATCAGGTGGCTCGCACCATGGGCGAAAAGGCTATGGATAAAGTTGTGCTTTTTTGTTGCGATGCCATGGGCGAACATCAGCGCGAACATTTTCCGGAGGTCTTTGAGCGTATCGAAAAGGTTGCGCCTTTCCGCATTCCCTCGGTTGCTGTAATGCCCAGTGTTACGCCGGTTTGTTATGGTACGATCTTTTCGGGAGCTGCGCCGTGTGTGCACGGTATTCAGAAATACGAAAAGCCGGTACTGGAAGTGGAAACGCTCTTTGATGTAATGCCCAAAGCCGGAAAAAATGTGGCGATCGTATCGGTGAATATCTGCAGTATAGATATGATTTTCCGCAAGCGCAATGTGGATTATTACTCGTTCCGCACCGATCAGCAGAGTATGGATTGCGCCCTGGAGCTGATTGCCAAAAATACTTACGATCTGATTGTGGTCTACATGACCGGCTACGATGCTCTGCAGCACAAGACCGGCTGTTTCTCCAAAGAATGTACTGAACAGGCATATCTTGCCGCTGATCGCTTCGAACAACTTGCCGCTGCCATGGATCAATATTACCGCGATCAAAACCGTATGCTGGTTTTTGTGCCGGATCACGGCGGACATCTGGTGGAGGAAAACCGCGGTACCCACGGCTTTGATATTCCTGAAGATATGCTCGTAAGTCATTATTACCGTTTGCGTGAAAAAGCTGATAAATGAGGTTCTATAAATGTTGAAAATTGCTGAAGCCGCACCGGATTTCACACTGTGCGATGCCGATGGTAAAAGTGTGTCGCTGAAAGATTTCCGCGGCCGGAAAGTGGTACTCTATTTTTATCCCAAAGACAACACTCCCGGCTGTACCCGGCAGGCATGTGCCTTTGCCGGAAGTTACAGTGAATTTGCCAAACGCAATATTGCCGTTATCGGTATAAGCAAGGATTCCGTTGCCAGTCACCGCAAGTTTGCCGATAAATATAATCTGCCATTTATTCTGTTGGCCGATCCGGAACTTGAGGCTATTCAGGCATACGGGGTGTGGCAGAAAAAAACTCTCTACGGTAAAGTTTCCATGGGGGTGGTGCGTACCACGTTCATTATCGATGAAAACGGTATGATCGAAAAGATCATGCCCAAAGTAAAGCCCGATACCAACGCCGGAGATATTTTAGCTCAAATGCCGTAAAACACGTATCGGCCTCGCTGGAAAAATGGAGATAAGTTGTAAGCAATAAAAAAGCCGCGGCAGATATAATTTTCTGCCGCAGCTTTTTTTATATACCGGATGGGTTATTTCCAGAAATCGGTGGGTTGTTTTACCTTGTTTTCTGCTGCTTTGTACACCGGAACAATTCCCTTTCCGGCTTGCGTGGTGTAGTTTTTGAGTGCAATATACGCCACCGAACCGATGACCGCACAAACCGGTATATTGATAAACGCAAGTATGCACTGGGCAATATCTGCAATTCCCCAGGCTATATCCATGGGCATGGCCGCACCGAAAAATATCAGCACACCGCCGATTATACGGATGATATTGAGCGTAAGTTTACCCGGCATTTTTCCGAAAATATAAGCAAAACAAACTTCCACATAGTAGAAGTTGCCCAGCAGCGTGGTAAAGGCAAAAAGCACCATTGCAGCCGCAATAAATACCGGTCCGGTGATACCGAAAGTGTTTTCCAGTGCCTGTTGGACATAAGGAGCACCGGCAACGGATTTATCGAATTTGACTCCACTGGAAAGGCACATCAGAGCGGTGGCAGTACAAAGTATATTTGTATCAATAAAGACCGAAAGCATCTGCACCAATCCCTGTTTGACCGGGTGGGAAACCGAAGCTGCCGCCGCTGCGTTGGGTGCCGAACCGATACCCGCTTCGTTGGAATAAAGGCCGCGTTTGAGTCCCATCATAAGCACCGAACCGGCAAAGCCGCCGAAAATCGCTTTAAAATCGAATGCACTGCGGAAAATTTCCACAATCATTGCCGGCAGATTTTCCACATTTATCACCAGCGCCACCATCGCAAAAATCACATATGTTATTCCCATGACCGGAACCAGCATGCCGGTAACTCTGATCAGCCGCTTGCTGCCGCCAAGGATGGTAAAGAGAAAGAGCGCTGCAGTGATTCCGCCGAAGATCCAGCACCAGTAAGGCTGGTAGAAGCTGAAACTGGCAAAAGAACTCTGGAGATTGTACGAAGCAAGCATATTGTAGCCCACGCCGTAAGTAAAAATCAGCGCCAGGGCAAAGATGATCGCCAGAAATTTGCTGCGGCAGGCACTTTCGATGTAGCATGCCGGACCGCCGTAGCTGGTGCCGTCGGGGTTTTTCCGCTTGTAGATCTGCGCCAGTGTGGACTCCACAAAAGCCGAAGCTCCGCCGATAAGCGCAGTAAGCCACATCCAGAACACCGCACCGGCTCCACCGATACAGATAGCTGTGGAAACCCCGATGATATTGCCGGTGCCTACGCGGGAGGCTGTGGAGATCATCAACGCTCCGAACGATGATATGCTTCCGGAATCCGCGGGTTTTTCTTTTACGACTTTGATCGCTTCTTTGAGCAGCCGCAGCTGCACAAAGCCGGTACGCACCGTAAAATAGAGTCCCCCGAGGATGAGCACCAGCGCCAACGGCCAGCCGGTCAGGTACATGAGTGCATTGTAAACAGTTTCCATAATAATTCATTCCTTTTCAGTTATTGATTACTTAATGTACAATTTATAATATAACATGGCTGCGGATTATTCCAAAGCCGGTTGTTTACTCTCCGGTCACCCGGTGCAGGAACTCCAATATCGGTTTTTTTACTACCAGATGTTCTCCGTGATTCATCCCCTGACAGATATGCACCGATACATCCTTATGTCCCATACATTGCAGCAGATCGCACATCATCAGATTTTCATATTTTCTGCCTGGCATATCCCTTTCGCCCACGATCAGAAGCATCGGCGGCAAGTCGCTGTGCAGATAATTGAGCGGTGCCAGTTCGTCGATTACCGGCTGAAGCGTATGACCGGGATATTTCAAGAGTTCTTTTACATAAAAATGGGTGGTCATCTGACCACTGACCAGCAGAATTGCCATAAAGTTTTTACAGCTCAAATCATATGGTGCCAGCCATCTGGGATCGAAAACAGTCAGCGCCGCCAGGTTGGCCCCGGCTGAAAGTCCGCCCGGAATAAGCTTGTTTTTATTGCCGTAATATTCTTCGATATGCCGGTAAATAAACGCAATTGCCGCTGCTGTATCTGCATATTGAGCCGGGGGCAGATGAGCCGGTGCCATACGGTAACGTACCGCGGCCACGGCAAAAGTGCCATCCCACATAGCCGGGTTGCTGTCGCAAAGTATTTCGCTCATACCGCCGCCGTGAAACCAGATCAGGGTGGGGAAGTCAACTTTACCGCGGGGAATGGCAAGATTGATGAATTGACTTTCCGGATCATCGCCATAAACGATGTGTTCAAAAAGTTCATAGTTGTCAGGAACTTGAAATTTATCCCAGCTGAAACCCATAATAAATACCCCGGAATTTAGAAGTTAAAGTAGATGAAAGGCGATACTTTAACAAAGAAGAACATTGATACCACCAGCAGCGTAATTGCTATAACTGCATTAAGATAAGTCGGTTTGAATTTTCTCGACAATTCATAAGCCGGCACTCCGGCAAGTACCAGCAGCAGTGCTGCTGCAAACAGTACTGTATTACGGGGCGAGAGATCAAATCTCCCCCACGCTTCCGGCGCAAACATGCCGCGGTAGAGTGCTTGAGCCTGTTGGAGATTTTCTGCCCGGAACAATACCCAGGCAATCAGTACAAAGAAAAATGTCAACAGCCGCGCCGGGAATATCGGCATACGCAAATTCAAAAATTTACTCCAGATACGGTGCAGTACCAGCGCCATGCCGTGCAGCAGTCCCCACAGCACAAAAAGCCAGCTCGCTCCGTGCCACAAGCCGCTGATGAAAAATGTCAGCATCAAATTGCAGCAGGTGCGTATTTTTCCGCAGCGGTTTCCTCCCAGCGGTATATAAATACTGCTCATGAGAAAGCGCCCCAGCGTAATGTGCCAGCGCCGCCAGAAATCGCTGATGTTGTCCGCCCGGTACGGAGCATGGAAGTTTTCCGGCAGAATGATATTGAACATACAACCGATACCTACGGCCATATCGCAATAGCCGCTGAAGTCAAAGTATATCTGGAACGTATATGCCAATGCTGTCTGCCAGCTTTCAGCAAACGTGCCGCCGCCTGCAGCAAAGCCGCTGTCGGCAATTTCGGCAAAGAAATCAGCCAGCAGTATCTTTTTGCCCAGCCCCAGTGCAAAGGTGTACAATCCGCGGGCAAAGTTGTCGTAATTGAATTTGCTGTTTTCCGGCAGTGCAAACTGGCTCATCATTTCGTCCGGCAAGACGATAGGTCCCGCGATAAGCTGTGGAAAAAAGCAGACAAAAAGCGCATATTCTGTAAAGGTATAACGCATTGCAAGCTGCTGCGAATAAACCAGTTGCAGGAACGATATCTGCTGGAAAGTAAAAAAGCTTATCCCCAGCGGCAGCAGTATGTGTTTCAAGAGCAGAGACGTTCCGAAGACTGCATTAAGGTTTTCCACAAAAAAGTCATAGTACTTGAAATACCCCAACAGCAATACGTTGATGATTATTCCGATTGTCAATATCATGCGTGAGGGCTTTTTTATCAGCCATTGGGCAAAACACCAGTTGGCAAGAATGGAAAATGCCAGAATAAAAGCATAACTCCAGTTGAACCACGAGTAAAAGACAAATGATGCTGCAATCAGCCAGATCTGTGCCAACTGCCGGTATTTTGCCGCCAGCAGAAAGTATACGATAACAGTCAGCGGCAGAAAACCCAGTATAAAAGTGAAAGTGGGGAAAAGCATGATTTATTTCCCTCCGAATTCTGCAAGATGTTTATAATAAACAGGCATATTTTCAGCAATGATCATACGCAGAGACTTTTCGTTTTCTTCAATTTCGCGGAGCGTTTTTATCCGGCGCCGTCCGGAACGCAGATCAGCAAGCAGCTGTTTGGCGGCTGCGTTGCTGAAATGCTGCACATCGCTGAAAAACTCATGTGTAAGCACATATTTCCGATCGGCTTGAAAATCCGATAATGTCACATTTTTCCGCTTGATAAGCTCTTTCATGACCGCAGTACGCTGTTTGATAAGCGCATCGGCTTCCTTGAATTGCTCGCTCTGACAATAGGTGTATATGTGGTAGGGCGGCAGGTATACGGTAAATTCGATATCCGGATTTTTATCAAACATCGGCAGTAATTCTTCATGCAGATTTTTCAGGTGATTGGCCGGCGAATACGGTGTCTGCGTATGGTGGATCCTTGCATTTTTGCACGCGTCGCGCATGACCGCCCGCAGCCCGTAAGGTTTGCCGGGATATTCGGTGGCAAACATGCGGTTGCGGATCGATTGATACGGCCGCTGGCGTTTGGGGCTGGTTTTCCGCTTGATCAGATAAAACATGCTGGAAAAGGTCTGGCGCGAGAATAGATAACGGTAATCTTCCCGGTGATCCTGCCGGTACATATACTCAAATTCTTTCCAATGCGGATCTTTTTTGTTCAATGGGTATATATCCAGCGAAAGGATCACCCGTTTGAGTTTTCCGCCTTTGGCCGCCAGCGCGGTATCAAAGAATTTTTTCAAATCGATCATCGTGCCGCCGGAAGCGGCGAATTTGATTGCGCGGCAGTTGAATTCTTTATCGATGTCTTCAATAAAAAAGTTGCGGGTCATGGAGGTTCCCAGCATAAAAAGGTCGTAATCTTCCGACTTCAACAGTTGCGGCGCCGTAGCGTAGATCTCGTAATAAACCGTATCGTAAAAAAACGGCATACGATAACGGTAGTGTGGGTCAACAGTAAAAGCCAGCAAGGCGGCACCCAGCACGATCGTCAGCGATATTGCCGCAACCGCAACCCCCCAGATGCGCCCGTTCATTCCGGTATTAAAAATCCGGCAGAGTATTTTTTTCAGATAATCCATTATCTATCCCGCAGATAATATTTGAATAAATGCTTATGAAAATGCTTCAAAAATATTGAAACTGTTTTATAATATATCACACAATATGATGAAGACCAATATTTTAAGCGTAAAATAGCCGAATTTATCCATGCTGCAGTACCGCAAAGCGTTCAGATAATAAAAAAAGCCGTTTGCGCAATGCAAACGGCTTGAAGCAAATAATATCGTAAAACTTACCACACCGGATAGAGGTGGTGGATGCGTTTGCGGTATTTATCGTGGATCGGCTTGTTATGCTCGTCGCAGCCGGGGATGTTGTTGCTGACCCAGATCTCCGGAGTGCCGCCTTTGGCTTTGATCAGACGTATGGTTTCGCTCATGATCAGATTCAGCGTGTAGCAGGTCAGGATCGTGGCGGTGGGGGTGATTTTTTCTTCAATGCCTTCGCAGTCAAGCACTGCATCGGGGTAGGGCACATGGTTATCAATGGCAATATCGGCAAAGTCATTGATATTCTGCTTGCTGGAGTGGCGCCAGATGAAGTTCTTGGGTACTTTCTGGGCGAATTTGTGGGCATTGACGGTGATAAGTTTTACGCCGCGCTTCTGGGCTTCGATCGCCACATCGACTGCGGTGATATTCAAACCGTAGAAATTCACCAGAATAAGAACGTCGTCTTTATAAACATCATAGAAGTTCAGAATGTACGGAGCATAACCTTCAAGTTTGGCGGTGGTGGGGTTGGCCGAAACGATATTTGTTCCGGTCGGGAACATGGCATTTACCTGGGCGATACCACCGGCACGCCAGAAAATTTCCATAGCGGCAATGGCGGAGTGTCCGCCGGCACCGTAGATGTTGACCAGACGGCCTTCGATAACTTTGTCCGAAAGCAGATCGGCTGCCTTGAGAATGGCTTCTTCTTCGTCGCGCATGATGTCGCTCATGGCGGCAGTTACGATGGCATTGTATTCTTCCATCATCTTGGTCATAATAAACCTCCGTTGTTATAATTTGCTTATATCCTGTATGGATATGTTATGAAGACAAAGTTGTTCGTGTAACTCATCAGCTATTTTGCTTATATCCTGCCTTATTTTATCCTCCGCATGTCTGCCGGTCATATAAACAGTTCCCAAACACAGCGTGTCGTGCCCCGCCGCATCTTTTACCGGTACGGCCAGACTGGTCAGGTGGTTGTTTTCGCGCATGACCGCCACAAAACGCTTTTTGCGGATAATGGCAAGCTGATCCAGCAATTTATCTTTGGTAAATGCTTCCGGCCATTCCGCCGGCGAAGGCAGGCCCACACTATCAATAACCGCATGGATCACATGATCGCTCTGCAGTGCAAGCAGCAGACGGCCGGAACTCAAGCGGTACCAGCCGGATTTTTCAAACCAGTGATCGGCAATGCTCAACTGCACCATACTTTTCGGCTGGACCTTAGCCAGAGTCATCCGCCGGTTTTTCCAACAGGCTGCCACTACACCCAGTTCGCCCAGTTCCGAGGCGATCCGGTCGGCACAGCGCTGGACAAGCATGCTGAGTATATTCTGCCGGTATGTGCCGCCGGCGAGCTCATAGAGTTTTTTGCCTATGCAGTAGTGTCCGAAAGAACTTTTCGCCAGCAGTTGATTTTCGCATAATGCGCTCAATATATGTGCCGCATTGCTGCGGGTCAGACCGGTACGCTCCACGATTTCGGCAAAAGGCAGCGTGTCACCGTTGGAAAAAAGCTCCAGAATCTGAACAATTTTCGGCAGAACTTTCATGTTTCTTATTAAGAAATATAATTGCAAGTAATATTTTCTGCTTATAAATATAATATACCCGCCAGTTGAATACAAATTTAATATTGTTGATAAAGTAAAATTTCTTATTGGGAAATTCTCTGATGTCATAGATCGCCTTTCAGTAATGCTCTCTATGCGATACCGCTGACCGCTGCCGGCAGAAAAAATCACTTGTTTTCCGGAAAAGATTACTGTCAGAATTTACACATGCCGAAAACTTGATGCTCTGCATATTGTCGATAAAATGCGGCAAAAAGCGGGCGAAATTAAAAAAATGGAATTTTTTTTGTCCGACAAGCCTTTTTCAGGGAACAAAAAACTTACAAAAATTGTCTTAATATTATGGATACTATTTTTTTTAAAGGTCGGAAACTGGATACAGCAATTGAAAGGAGTGTAAAATGGATTGTGTATCTGATGAAAATTATTTTACATGCAGCGACATCGAATTGGTAGAGATGGTCCGTAATGGAGACGAGTATGCGCTGCAGGAGATACGAGACCGTTATCAGCATCGGCTTTATCAGACAGCGCTGATAATGCTGGGTTCTCCGGATAATGCGGAAAAGGCGGTAAAACAAATCTGGCAGCAGTCGGTGGAAAAATTGCATGAATACAAGAATGAGACATTATTCATCACATGGATCTGTAAAGCGCTGATAAAACATATTCTGCATAATTATCTGCATCGAGATCAGGCAAATGCTGAATGATGTATTTTAGTTTCCGGAAAAAAAGATGATGCGGTAGCTGAATGTGTACCAAACAAAAGTTGCCGTGCGAATGGGGATTTTAATAACAAACGGATAGAAAAACACATTATTTGCGTAAAAATACGGGGTTTATGGCAAAAAAACAAAAAAAATCAAAAAAATGAGCAAAAAAAATTTGCATTTTGTCTGAAAAGGTGTAACTTAATAGCACAACGAAAGCTGGGGAAGTAGCTCAGTTGGCTAGAGCATCACACTGGCAGTGTGAGGGTCGAGGGTTCGAGTCCCTTTTTCTCCACCATGATTTTCCAAGCCGCTTTTCAAGCGGCTTTTTTCGTGCCTTGAAAAGGCACAAAAACTGCTTCGCAGGGAAAATCATGCCCTCCATAGCTTTAGCGCCGGAGGGCAAGCCAGTCTTGCTATCCGTAGATTTTTTTTGCTTGCAAAAACAAGCGAAGTGCAACGAAGCGTGCGAAGGATGCCCTCCATAGCTCGCAGAGCGACGGAGGGCTGAACGGCATTGCATAAGGATAAACCGATGTTTTACACTTACATTTTACGCAGTCTTTCCCATCCAGAGCAGCGTTGTATCGGCAGTACAAGTGATTTAAAATCCCGCCTTGCCAAACATAACGCCGGAGAAGTACCACATACAGCAAAGTTCCGTCCGTGGAAAGTAGAAGCCTATTTTGCATTTGAGACCAAAGAAAAAGCTGTCGCATTTGAAACTTATCTCAAAACCGGTTCCGGTCACTCCTTCGCCAAGCGTCACTTCTAAAAAAACGCATTTCTTATCGCACACCCGACCCGCTTGAAATAAGTCGAAACCTATAAAATTGCCATTTTCTATAACTTTTACAGATTCAGAGGGGGACGAGAGTTCGCTCTCAAATCCCCCTCAAACCCAAAGTTGAGTTTGCTTAACTCTATACATACCATTTTTTAATTCTGCGAACTTGCATTATTTTTTCTATCTCATCCTTTTGTTTTTCTAAGTTTTCTAAATACTTTATAGAAGATAAATGTATTAAATTATGTAAAAACGATAGCCTTTTTCTGATGAAATGGTTTGAAAAAAACAAAATAAGTATTACTTTATCATTCGATGAAAAAACTTTAACATGACTACCACAATATTGATTTTTCCGAAAAAGGTTGTGTAGTCATTATAAAAATGTGCATAAATGGCAGGTGGAATATGAAAAAATTTCAAAAAATATTACCTAAAGTATGGGGATATGGAATCGCGTTTTTGGGGATTGCATTAATTTCTTTATCATTGTGTATCGCGGAATATTGTCCCGCAAATTTAGTAGAGCAAATACTATCCTCTTTGGGATGTTCTCTTTTTTGTTTAGGAATAATTACATGTTTAATAGATCTAAAGGATTGGAAGAATTATTTTGCGGATCGAGTTAAAGATATTGTTTTGGAATATTCATATCTTGATTGTCTTGATGAACATCGCTTAAGAGAGCTTCAAACCAAGGTATATCAAGCCAGATTCAAAGGAGCAAATCTTGATTTGAACAATTCGTTTTATGGTTATTATCAAAAATCTATAGAATCATTAATAAACGAGCCTTTTCGGGATAATGTGAAGCAAGAATTAATAATTTCAATAGTTGATCAAGACACAATTAAAGTAATTGACAAAGTATCATATGTATGCAGATCTAACGGGAGTACACCAATGCCATCTGTCCAATTTGCCTACTCTGCCAAGGAAAATGCAGAAATAAAAAGTCATTCTGTTTCCATAAAATATCCTTTAGGAAGTCAATATGCAGGAACTATTGAAGAAATTTCTTCAATAGATAATGTTGATCCCCAAACGAAAATTAATTTCAAAAATTATGATTTAAAAAATAAAATGCAGGACGGATTGATTGTAATAAAAGAATCTGTTCATGAAATGAATATTTGGGAGTTTCAAACATGGGAAATGGCTCATGTAACAAGGAATTTCACTTTTATCGCCAAATTCCCATGTGAATATAAGTTGCAATTTACACCGTTTGTTCTTCGTCCTGAACTGGGAAGAGAAACTTCAGATTCCGGGTATTTTAATTATGAATACGAATCTTGGATGCTCCCCAAAAGCGGTATTACATGGAAACTCCATAAAATTAAAGGTAATGAAAAAATTACAAAAGCATGTATTGGTGATAAGTGATATTGCAATTTTCGCTTTCTTTGGCAGTTTAATATTTCAAATTGCAAATAATTGTATTGGGGATTGTAAAAAATTCCTTTTTGTTATTCAATATCAATTAACATCAAAAATTTTTATACCCAGAAATTATCTTTTCGACGGCAGGAGCTTGGGATAATATTCGAAAATTGCACATGTTTTTGGACATAATTGCTTATATCCTTACTACATGAAGAACAATCTCCGCTGCTCTTTCCAACTCTCCGGAATGCCCTTGCGAAGTTTATCCAAGGTCAGAGTTGACGGATGACGGTTTTCCCATATCAACTTTACTATATCCGGGGCAAGGTTCGCCAGTTGCAGTGTCCGGGCAAGATACGAGCGATCCCAACGCTAAAACCTATGCAAGTGTTGAAGATGCCCTTGCGGAGCTTAAAAAATGAATTACGCTGTCATTTTGACCAGCCGATTCAAAAAGGATTATAAACTTTTGATGAAGCAAGGAGCAGATATCTCTTTGCTTGATGATGTAATCAGACTTTTAAGCTCGGGAGCAACTTTGCCGGGATCAATGGCGCGTTTTGCCCTCCCGATTTTTATGCAGTTGGGGGCAAATTGAGATGTTTTCGCTGTTCCGGGGGCAATACATCCGCAAGTTATTGCAGCCAGAGCTAATGCGGCAAAAAATCTTTTATAATTATATATTTTTTCAACCTTATATTTTGATTCAGGAATAATGACATCCCCACACGACTGACCGCATGGGGATGCTGTATATGCTGTTTTACAGATCAAAAAACTTTAAATGTATTATTTGGCCAGATCTTTCAAGATTTTTACCGTTTCATCCACCAGTTCCTGACCTCCACGGGGTGAGACTTGCATACTGTATGGCGAGGCACTGTAACCTTTGTTGGCTACTGCACGTTCGGTGGCAAGATAACTGCCGCTGATGTTGGGGTCGCCGGTCAACTGAACGACAAAAGTCTGTTCAAAGGGGCTTCTACCCTGTATGCGGTGCATGTAATCCATAAAAAGCTCAAATGGATTGGTGGCAAATGCTATGTTGCCGATTTTTACAACATGGAGCTCCATGGGCAGCTTGGGTTGTTTATTCTGTATGGCAAAACGCTTGACAATGCCGCCGCAGCGGGAGCGTTTGCTTGCCAGCATTGAGTTGTGCCGCATCATGGCATAAGGTTCGCCGGAAGTTATAAACTTTTCCTGCATAAAAAGTTTATGATTTGCCTCTTCTTCCCGTACCAACTCTTCGGGAAACATCATCCGCGAAAGCTGCAGTGTTTTAACTTCGTGCCGGATCAGTGGATCGGCAAATTTTTCCTCTTTTGCCCAGCTCAAAACTTCATTGAATGCTCCGACTATTCGGCGGGAGATATCTTCGGCCCGCATAAGTTCCACCAGATCGCTTTCATACTGTTTGCGGGCGATTTCCTCATTGGGTATCCAAGTAGGGGGGTAAGCAAAAGGTTTTGCCATATATGCCGCCATCTCTTTGGGGTATTTGAGACGATAGCGGCGCAGTTCGGCTTTTTTATAATGCTGCTGACGAGGAGCAAGATCACCAGCTCCGGCGGATTGACAGATCAAACCGATCTCTCCATATTGAGCTTCAAGTTTTTCCCGGACATTGTGCCAGAAACTCGCATACAATGTCCAGGCATTTTCGCTGGTTTGTGCCGGACATGGCACATTTACAACAGCACCGTTGAGTTTGCCTTTTTCATCAAATGTGTAAACAATGTTGATAAACGCATCAAAACCCGCTTCGTAACCGGCAAACATATCATCATCAGTTCTGCCATATTTTTTTACATGACCATTTATAGCAGCCCCTGGAGTTTTTGCCAGCCGTTTGCCGATATCATCCAGATAAGCCACCCGGCGGCTGTGCCCGGTAACTGCCAGACCGTAACCGTAGGCAATGCTGCCGGGAGCACGTTTTGCCCACGCCTCTTTTACCGCATCGGCGATCTGCCGGGCAATGAATTTGTTTACGTCTTTGCCCGGCATGAATTTGAGCTGATTCGGGAAGCTCTCCTGCGATACATCAGTATGGCCGGGACCGGCATGAGTGTGCGTGGCACTGGCAATGATTTTTTCTGCCGGGATTTCCGGAACTTCGGATTTCAGAATATTTCTGACCGTATTGATTGTCAATGGTCGCAATGAGACCATATCTACGGATACAAAGATAACGGCATCACCGTTATTTTCCATTGCCAAGGCACTTGCCAGCACTGGCGTATGAGTGCCGTGGGAAATACGCAAATGCAGCTGCCCCGTGATAGGCACAACTTTGCCGGGATCAATGGAGCGTTTGGCCCACCCGATTTTTACACGGTTGGATTCAGCCTGAGGCAGATCCGTTGATTCGGATGCGATACAGCTGCTGGCAATCATTGCCGCACTCATTACGTATGCGGCAAATTTGTTTTTCAACATTTAACACCTCATTTAGTGATTTCTATAAGCTTGTAGTCTTTGGCATTGAGCTTGACTTTGATCTTGTTTTTCACCAGCGGCAAACGGCTGAACTTGTTCTTTTTAGTTTTATACAGCTCTGCATCAAAAGCATTTTTGAAGCCGGCGCATTTACCTTTCAAAGTAACCACAAGTTCTTTGGGCTCTTTGGAAAGGTTGGAAACCACCACCAGCAGCCGGTCATCGTGCCGCCACAAACTGGTCAGAGTATCCCTGGTGCCGTTTTCGATAGTTATATAATCCTTATTTTCCCAGTACGGCAGCCACTGGGCTTCGTCAACCTTGTTGCGCTGCAGTATCTCCCAGATTTTTACTGCAATTATGGTTTTTGCATCCCGAGCGGGAAACTCATACTTACCGGTTGCCGGACGGTAAATTTCACGGTGCAGCAGAGTCAACGCCAAAGTAGCACGGCATTTTTTCGCCGGATCATTGTCGCCTTTGGCTCTGCGAATGTACATGATAAGTTCACCGCGGGTGCCGAGAAATTGTTTGGTCAAATAGCAGCGGTACATATCCGGGTCGATTTCCAGATCCGCATGGGTCGCAGCACTTTCGCTGTGATACATGCTGTCCACAAAGGGATAAGAGAATACGCGGTCGGGAGCACTGGTATGGGCATCGATCACGCCATCTTCGCCCTTGAGTTCTTTAACCATATTATACATGCGTTTCCAGAGCTCACGCTGTCTCAACACCGGAGTGGTCAGGCGACGCCCCCGGTCTTCTTCGGTAACTTCGCTGATGTTTACCCCGATAGTGCCGGTAGCTTCGCCGACAGCACTGGTAGTATTTCTGCCCACATAGCCGCAGCCATGCAAAACATTGTTGCAGCCGCCTACTCCGAAGTCATAGTAAAAACCATCCACATCGTAATCTTTGATCAGTTGGGCAGCCATGCCTACATACCAGTCGATATATCCCGGTGCATTGGTACAGCGTCCGAAGCTGCTTAATTTATACTTATTGTTTACCGGATTGCCGAAAAAGCCGCCAGTCGGACGTATGAGCCACAGGTCGTTGTAATAAAGGAAGCTCGGTTCGTACGGATTGGTGATACTTGCCCGGTAAACCAGTACTTTCATGCCCAGTTTATGAGCTTCCTGAACAAATTTCCGGAAGCGTTCACGGTCATCGGGTTCATATCCGCCGCAATACTTTGCCCAGTTCAGCCCCATCACCATATGAGTGACACCCAAAGCTTTGATTTTGGGCAGAGTTTCGAGTTTGTACGGTACATCGCCGGGGCGCAAAATACCGCCGGGATAGACTATATAGAACCGCTTGTTCTGCAGCTGATCTTTGACCAGCGGCTTGTAAGGAGTAACCTGAAATCCCATCCGCTGGGTGGGCAGTGCAGCAAATTTTGCACCATCAACAATATTCCACTTCCACAGCACTTTATCGCCGGCGGGAATGATTTCTTCCACATTTTTGCGGTCATAAGGCAGCCAACCTTCGTCGGATTCGTTGCAGTAAAACAGACCGCGTTCAAAGCATCCCAGACCGGCTTTGCTGGCAAACGCAAACTTTTTGCCTTCAGCCGGATAATTTTTCACCAGATTACGCTGGGGCGAATAAGTGGTTTCCAAGCCCTGCAATTTGATTTGCGCGGACTCTTTTTTCATCGGAAAAACCATGGCGAGTTTGTCGATATTGGCATTATTAAGCGGCTTGGCATTCAGCTCATAACCGATAAAGCCATCGTATTCCACGCGCACTTGAGCATCTACTTGCAGGAATTCATCTTTGGCATTGACCTGGAAACAGACCTGTTCTTTATCACCGCCTTTCGGGGTTACTTTGGCCGAACTCAAACGCTTGAGTTTGCCATTTACGCGGTATTCAAAATAAGGTGTTTCGGCAAGCATTTCCACTTTGCCGGATGTTATACTTGCCGGGAAAATGGTATTTTTCCACGAATAGACCCGGTTCCAGCACGAAACTACACCATCCTTATATACCGGAGATGTCCAGAATTGGCCGAAATAGGGCTTTTTGCCGGCATTCAGCGGATAACCGGAGGGTTTGGGGGAAAATTCAAAATTTTCTATACGGGTACTTTTCTTGTTTTTTTCGTCAGTAACGGTCACTTCAACAATGTATTCAGCGTGCTGATTCATTTTTGAGGTATCCACCGCAATATCAGCCATGCCATTTTTAAGGGTAAAAGTTGTTACATCGCTGACCGCCACACCATTTTTGAGAATGCGGGCTTCACCCTTGACCGGCTGCGGGTTGATGTTCTGACCGTTGACATTGACCAACAGTTTGTTGTCATAAAATTTGTTTTTGAGTGTAAGCGAAAGTTTGGGTTTGACATCGAAAACTCCTGAATTGCTCCAGATGATTTCGTTTTTATCATTTTTAACTGTCAGCGAATAATTGGCATTGCCTTCTGTTGGTACATCGAAAGATAAAGGAACTTCAAAAACATCTCGCTCAACTTCCCGCCGGGTACAGGCGTTGTAACGCTTGCCTTGGGAAATTACACTCAAGTCGATGCGGACAAAATTCTTTTTTATACCATCGGCTGACATTGTAAAAAGTATATCGTTGGAGCCGGCACTGATCATATCTGGCATGGCAATATTGCTGACTACCAGCGGACTGGCAAGATTCCAGACGCCACGGGCCCCAAAGGCGCGTTTCCAGGAACTCGATGCTGTTTGCATACCAGATACATTGCGGCAAACTGCACCTTTTATCTGTTTTTTATCCGCAGTTATTTCTGCCAGGGGAATTACCGCGGTACCAGTCCAGATACGATCTTTGCTGTTGAGTGCTGTGGCACTTTTGATTGCCGAAGTCCACGACTCCCGCCTTGCCAGACTGTCATAAATCTCGTTATATGCCGAAACCAATATTGCCGCTTGGCCTTTGGGGGTATCAAAATGAAATTCCAGCGAATCCTGTCGCCAGAGAGCCATATCACGCAAATCGTGTCTTTTCCCAGTAGGACGGGGTTCGGAATGTTTGGCCTTCCAAGCCAGATAAAGGTTATTATCGTCAGTGGCGGCTTTTACCTGCGTAATATTTTCGGTTACGCCCTTGTAACGCAAACTGTGGAAATTGCCGAAGTCAGCGGCCCGGAGCCAGAAATTGCGATCGATTTTTCCGTCGTTCTTGAATGGCTTGTCCCAAATCGGCAGATTGATGGCGGCATCGGCTGCAACATCAGCGACAGATTTCTGATTAAAAAGGTCGCCCATAACATCAGCAGGTACATTGCCGCGCCAAATGCGGAATTCTTCAATGGTAAGCAGGTCTTTACGGGCAAATACACCCGAGGGGGGCACGCCGCCGCCCACACGCAATACATCAGAAGTTTTATCAAAACGGGTCAAAAAGTTTTTGGTTGCAGCAACATTCACTCCATCAACATAGATATCCATGCTGCCGTTGCTGCTGTCGTTGTTGATATTTTTCCACAACACCATTACGGTATGACTGGATGTCGGGTCAAGCGGCATAGTTTTTCTGGCAGTTTTACTGGAATATACTTTGGTGCGTGCACCATTGATCGAAAAATAAAACTCCACGACATTATTATCAAACATCTTGAGCATTAACGCAAAACGGTTGTTCCACGAAGGCGTTGCGGTATTGTCAAAAAGTATTATGCTCTTTTTGGGGATGATCTCATCAAGCCGGAAACGGCAGAAAATCGCTCCATGCTGAACTGGGAAATTGTCAATAGTGTATGCTGTAAACTGATTTTTGCCGCCGCCTTTAACGGGCATACCGGGCAGGATTCTGCCGTCAGCCATGTCGTTTAAAGGCAGCAGTCCGGCACTGGCTTTGATAGCAGCCCGGGTGCTTACTTTATCAAAAATATTTACTTCATCAAGTACAAAAGCCCCTTTGCCGCATTTATTTTGAGCGTGCTCAATATCGCAACTGCCGATGAAAAGTTTTTTGCCGGGATCGGGCAGATTTATCACTGTATTACGCTTGGCTGCAATAAGTTTGCCGTTAAGATAAATTTCGGCAACACCGTCAGCTTTGCCGGAGTTGATATTTTTCCAGTTTACAGCCAAGTGATAAAAGACTTCGCTGTCGAGAAAAACCTGCGCCGAAACAGAGCGGGCACTGCCTTTTACTTTGGGTCCGATCAGGGTAAACTGGATCGTACTCATCTTGCTGCCGCCGGGCGTTACACTGATGCCGAAGTTATTGTGATAAGGCGGGGTACCTACTGCATTGACCAGAGTAAACGCTTTGCCGGGTGCGGCCTGTTTATTGATCTTGAAGTAAAGCGAAATACTGCCTTCTTTTAAAGGCAGTGCTGAAATCGGCAGTTCAATACCCTCTTTGGCTCCACCGCCGACAAATCCGCGGTTGCCGTTGGTCACCGAATTACCGATAGGGGCACCGTCTGCGAATGCCCCACCATGAAATTTGGCATTTTTGCTGGTTATCGACGCCACTGATTCCATATCCAGCAGCAAACTGTTTCCTGCTATTGCCGTCGAAGTCGCGGCAATAACACCCCACAGAAGAAAATTCTTCATACAAAGCAAATCCTTTATTTTTAAGATATAATATATTCAAACTTCTTTATTATTCAGCATTAAGACCGACCATCTCTTTCATAGAATATGCGGCATCTTTCCACTGCTTAAGCCGTGCTGCGGCATGTCCGTCGCCAAAAAGGATATTCAAGCCCTTTTCCGCATAGTGCCGATAATGCACTTTGTTGCTTGTAGGACTGTTTTTGTAGTAAAAAAGCACAGTATTATTGTTACATTCGGAAATGATCAGCAAATTATCAACGCTGCCGCCCGAAGCTTTATCGCAAACATCTTCGGCACGTTTGCCCAGAGTTATATTGCTCAAGCTCTGATTGTAAGCATAATGATTTCCGCGATCCGATGTAATAGGGCCATCCGGACAACTCCACACTCCGACCGGCTGCCGGGGGCTGGGCTTTGAGAGATCCCACATCGACTCCTGTTCGGTGTAAAGCGGCAGCTTGTAAACCCATTTCTGACTGTTATTGGCACTGTCTGTATATCCGATCGGAGTAATGCCGTCATTGTCATCGCAATACATCAGAAATGCAACACCGGCCTGCTTGAGATTTGCCAGACAGGTGGAGGCTTTTGCCGAAGCCCGGGCTGAAGAAAGTGCCGGCAGGAGCATTGCCGCCAGAATCGCGATGATGGCAATTACCACGAGAAGCTCTATCAAGGTGAAGCTGTACAGCTTCACCTGCCGGAAGGCAGGTGAATGCCCAACATTCGTAACTCTGTTTCTTTTCAGGAGTGCACTCATCCAATTACAGAAGAGATGTGAAGTGAATCCCAACAGCTCGATCAAGGTAAAACGCTTTTTCATAAAAATTTTTCCTTTCAGCTTTTATTTTTTATAGTTGTTCAAACTGTTTATTCTTCCATTATCCGGCATAGACCGGCATGACTTTTTCAAAGGCATCGGCAAATGCACTTACTGCTGCACGATCTGCCAACAGCCAGTGCAGCGGATATACCAGTTCCTGACTGGAGCAATGTTTCCATGCCACATCGGCACTGGCAATGCGGATTTTATCAGCGGGTACATTCCATAGATCCTGTTTGAATACGGGGACGCCGCCACTCCAGCCGACTCCGGGTTTTACGCCTTCGGCTTTGAGTGCTTCCACAATCTGGTTCCGGTCGATTCCGGTGTGCAGTTCATCCAAATTCAACGCAAATGCCAACATGTAGAAACTCTGGCTGGTTGCCTTGCGCCCTCTCGCTTGCATACGGATCCCCGGCAGCGCATCGATCCTTTTACGCAGATATTCGGCGTTGGCTTCGCGGTAAGCGGTATCGGCCTGAAGGTGTTCCAGCTGCCCCAGCAGGATCGCCGCCTGAAATTCGGTGGCTCGGTAGTTGAAGCAAAGCAGCCCCGTTTCAGGCGGTTCTGCCTTGCAGCCTTGTTTGACATCCCGGGGATAACCGATATGTTTGATCCGATTCAGTTTGTCTGCCAGCACTTCATTATTGGTCAAACAGCATCCGCCTTCACCGGAAGTCATCAGCTTGCTTTGCTGAAAACTGAAACTCCCGATATCGCCGATACTGCCGGAACCTTTGCCATCCCATTTTGCACCATGTGCGTGAGCACAATCTTCGATAACCGCAATATTGTGTCTGGCAGCAATGGCACAAATTTCATCCATATCAGCCATAGATCCATAAAGGTGCACCGGGATCACCGCCTTGGTGCGGGGGGTTATCGCGGCTTCAAAGGCTTTCGGATCCATGCAGAGCGTATCCGGCTGAATATCCACTATTACCGGCGTTGCCCCCACATAGACCGGCGCCAGCCCCGTAGCTATCCAGGTATGTGCCGGCACGATCACTTCATCGCCGGGGCCCACGCCGACTGCTTCCAATGCCGCCTGCAGGGTCACGGTGCCGTTGACCATAAATACACAATGAGCTGCATCGTGATATTCTGCAAAAAGCTTATCGAATTCACGCTCATATTTCCCATTGAACGACCACGCCCGGCTGCGGTAGATTTCCAACAGCAGCTCTTCTGTTCCGGCATATACCGGCGGCCATCCCGGGACAGTGTGCACAGTACGGTCAAATGCCATAGTACCGCCATTGATTGCCAATTTATCCATTTTTGATCCTTTATATTGAGAGTGTTATGTTGCAAATATTACGGAAAGAGTCGGTTAAAATCGGCTTCAGCACTTCATCCGGCAGCGGAATGCTCAAAAAAGCTCCCATTTCATAGGCTATATCGTGCAAAGCCGCATCGGTGCCGAAAATAAACCGGTGACTGCCAAGTGTGCCAATTGCATCCGCCAGCGGCAGACTTGCCGTAAATGTTCCGCAGGTTTCCAGATATACATTGCTGAATTCCTGTGCCAGTTTTACTGCATCAATGCGTCCGCTGTCGCCGCCGCCGCAATGAGCAACAATGAATTTTATATTCTTGTAATGCGGCACAACATCCCACAATGTTGCCAGATCGTTCCAGGTATGGAGCAATATCGGCAGACTGTGTTTGTCGGCAAACTCCAACATCACTTTATAACGCGGATCGCTGTGTGCCACCCGCCAGTAGCCGGAAAGCGTTTTGAATCCAACAAAAAATCCGTCTGCAAAACATTTTTCCAATATTTCTTCACTGAAATCATTATGCTGATGCGGATTGAATACCATATAGCCATGGATTCTGTCGCGGTATTGTCCTGCTTGTTCGGCAAGCTCCATGCTGCCAACCAGATTTTTACTGCCCAAGGCATGGGAACCCATTACCATGCTGTGAGATATGGCAAATTTATCCATAGTTCTGACCATTTCCGGAATGGATTTTTCCACATCATTTTCCGCCAGCAAGTAGCCCAGAGCCGCCGGCGGCGCCTGGTGCACATGGGCATCCACAATGCTCAATTCAGCCAATTTTTCGCCATTGGCAAATTTCTGCCACAAAGGCTTGCTTTTCAATATTTCAGGCGGATTGCTCAATTTTTTATCCAACGCCTTCAACCCCAGCAGACGCTCGGCATTGCCGTGGGCAATCGCTTCGCGGATCTCCGGCGAAATTTCAGCATGATTCAATGCCGCAATGGACGCTCCATACTGATTTTTGTGCCCGGTGGCAAAGAGCAGCCGCTCAAACCCGAAATGCTCTATAACCAGCTCAATGGTATTGCGTACATGCAGCCATGAAGTATCCAGCAAAACATTTTTGCACCGTTTCATCAGATTAAGTGCCGAATCCATATTGCACCAGATCTTCTGCCCCAGCACAAAGTTGATCGTTGGGAACTTGTTTGCCAATTGAGCAAGCGTTCTGTAATCCTCCACTTTAAGTTCCCGGGAGTCGATCTGCACTGTAATGGAAGATCCGGCAAGCGCCTCCAGCACAAATTCACACTCATACAAATTCGATACCGCTTTGCCGGGGATGATTCGGAACGCTTTGACTGTGCCCGCGGCGGCAAGTTTATTATAATATTCGAGCGTGCCTTTTTCGTAATAATCGCGCGGAGTGATAACAAAACTCGGCAACAGCCGGTCAGCAAATGGTTCCAGACTTTTCAGCAAATTGCGGTTGCCGTTGATACCCGACCAATCCCGGGCTTCGGCAGAAAACACCAGCGCACGGTCGATGTTAAGATAATCCATGTGCTGCAGAATATCTTCTACGGAATCATAACCGAATTCGCCGGAAGACCCTCTGCCCAGAATATAATTCAAATCAAAATACTGCATTAGCTTATCCTGATATATGGGAATACTTGTTGTATTTCCTGTTAAATTACATGGGAAAAAATTGCATTTATTCATGTTTCAAAAACAACTTCTGAAGAAAATGTAATAATATTAAAACCTCTTGTCAATAGCAAATTGCCGCACTTTTTTGCTAATATGAAGATTTTTTTTATATAAGGTGCTGATTTATCGTATTTTCGGGCTTGACAAATATATTTAACGGTGGTATTTTAAGTGCCGGATAACAGAAGGATGGGGAAAATTGTGATTGAATGTAAAAGTAAAATCGAAAATATGGTTGTATTGCTCTCCGGAGTATTCTGGAGCGAAAATTTCCATGCCTCTTCTCCTCATGAACTTTTATATGTACTCAATGGGAGCATGACTGTTGAAGGCGCTGACGGGCGGATATTTCCGCTGAACAGCGGCGATGTGATTTTACTGCAATCCGGCTGGGAACACCGCGATGTCTTCAAAGCCGGCAGCGAACTCAAACTGCAGCTGATACATTTTACATTGGAAAATGATTCTGAATTCATTGCCATTGCCAAGCCGGAAAAATTCAAAAATCTTTCAGCCGAAGCCTGTTCGGAGATCCGCTATCTCCTGAGCCGTATCCGCAATGATTTGAGTGCTGCAGGGCCTGATATGCTGCTCAATGAGTCCCGGCTCAATACCATATTGCAGCTGATCTGCCGGGAGTTGGCCAATGCTGGGACGAGCTGTATTCCCATGCCGAAAACAATGGTGCATCCGGCCGAATTGGTCCGCAATCCCGCCAAGCTGGGCGCGGCGGCTAAACACTATGTGGAATGCAACTACAGCAAACCCATAACGCTGGCAGCGGCGGCGCGGCATTTCAATGTCAGCAGCTGCTATTTTTCTCATCTTTTCCGGCGCGAAAATGGCGAATCTTTTATCGGATATCTGACCGATTTACGTCTCCGGGAAGCCGAGCGGCTGTTGCGCGATACCACAATGAATGTGTCGGAAGTTGCACGCAGCGTAGGTTATGAAAATCCCAATTATTTTGCCCGTTTGTTCCAGAAGCGGCACGGTTTCCCGCCATCGGATTGCCGTGAAAAGACTTTTGCCGATGTACGGCGTAAGAAATAACAAGTTTTTTCTTAAAATAGCAAAAAAGTGCAGATAAGAGATATTGAAGCTGATTTGCTGTTGTGGTATATTAGTTCCCGGGGAGATCAAACAACAACAAAAATAAAATACAGGAGCAAGGTATGTCAGAACATTATCAGCTTATAGTTGCCGGCGGCGGTATGGCGGGCGTTGCCGCTGCAGTTGCTGCCGGAAGACATGGGGCAAAAACTTTATTGATCGAAAGCAGTGCCGCTTGCGGCGGATTGGGCAGTAATGGTTTGGTTCCAAGTTTTACACCTTTTTCCTACAAAGGACTCGATAAGCCGGTGGTGGGCGGCATTGCTGCTGAAATGCTCCGGCGTTTACAGGCAATCAAAGGCAGTAACCGTGCCGGATGGCCATTTCTGGATGCCGAGGCAGTAAAATTTGTCTGCGACGAAATGCTGGAATCTGCCGGAGTTGAAGTTGCCTATTTAACCAATGTTGTTGATGTGAAAGCAGAAAACCACCTTCTGCAAAGTATAACTGTACTGGACCGCTGCGGTATACACGAACTCTCGGCCGATAATTTTATTGATGCCACCGGCGATGCCTTTATTGCTTACAAAGCCGGCGTGCCAATTTTGAGCGGCGACTCCAAAAAACGCACTCAGCCGGGCTCCAGCTGTATGGTGATTGCCGGGGTTGATGCCAAAAAAATACCGGTAGCAGGCAAAATTGTTGACGGCAATTTCAGCATGACCCTTTTTCTGCGGAAATGTGTGGCGGAATATATCGCTCAAGGTTTGTTGGAAAATCAGGATGATTTTGAATACCATATCGCAGGTGCCAATCTGGATATCGACAGCGGAATATTGCGGATCAATTTCGGCCATTTTTATAATCTCGGCTGCTGCGACACCGGCAAGTTGAGCAAACTTCTGAGTGACGGCAGAAAATACACCCGTAAATTTGTGGAATGTTTGAAAAATAATCTGCCGGGTATGGAAAATGCTGTATTGGTCTGCACTCCCGCTTTGCCGGATATCCGGGAAAGCCGCCGCATTATCGGCAGAACAACTTTGCCGGAGCAAGCCTACTGGCAAGGCAAACGTCACGCTGACGATATAGCCATTTACGATTACATGGTAGATGTGCACGCTTTGGATGCTTCTGAACAGGCAGCTTCGCTGGCAGATGATCTTTATGAGCGATTGGTAAAAAACTCGATGGAAAAGTGTTACGGTATACCATTCTCGATCATGCTGCCGCAAGATATCGACAATCTGGCCGTAGCCGGCAGGTGTGTATCTGCTGAACAAGCTATGCTGGGATCATTGCGGGTAATGCCGGCTGTGCTGGCAATGGGGCAAGCCGCAGGCACCGCTGCAGCCATGAGTACACCGCTGGCAAAGGCAGATATAAAAGAACTTCAGCAAAAACTGCTTGCCGACAACGTAATAATGGATTACCCATATTAAAAAACAGCAAAAAGCCGATTAAAGAGTAAGCCGGAAAACGTTAACGAACGTTCTCCGGCTGTTGCCGGAAGTCTGGCGGCAACTGCCGGACTTTTACAGTCCGACTGCCGCCAGCTGCCCAGTGGCCGATGCTTTTTACAGCGTGTTCCAACCCCGCAGTGTTATCTTGCCGGGAACTGTACCTGCGGTGAGTTTTGCTTGGAATATACGCTTTTTGCCCGGTTCGATCAGGCGGTAGTTATCCTGCCAATAGACGCTGTAAAGCTCGTTTTCCGGCAAATCGGCGCGGACGAACAAAGCCGCATTGACGCCCTTGTTTTCCACCGTTACAGTCAAAAGTTTTTCGCCGTTGGGGCAATCGCAAACTTCGCTTGTATACTGCAAGCTGGTTTGGGGCGCATTCCAGATTTGATCGAAATCAGGGGTGCCGTAAATGCGTTCATGTTCCCAGATGATATTGTTTTCTTCATTGGCAATACAGTATTTCAGGATAATGATGTTGTTTTCCAACGCACCTTCAATATTAAATTCAACGCTGCCAGCAGGGGTTACACCCTGTTTGTAAGTTTGGGCAAATTCCTGCTGATAAATAACTTTGCCTTTTATATCCAAAGCCTGGAAAACCAGTTTGGCGTTTTCTATGGCAGCGTTGTCGCTGACCACAAAAAGTTTGCCGGAGTATTTATTGTTTTCCACGTTCCAGCCGTCATCTTCCAAAAACGCCATTACAGGAGAGTTGCTGTGGCTCAAGTGGTAATAAGCCATTTTCGGACGGCTGTAAAAGTCGATTATGCTGTAAGAATTTGTGGGCCACGACTCATTGTACTGCCAAATGTAACAGCCGGATGAAGTCGGATAAAGCGAGCGGTAGTGGCTCATGGCATACTCCAGCTGGTCGGCTTGCACATACATATTCAGATCGCACATCCGACGTCGGCTGGAGCGTTCCGGCTTGAAAGATGCCAGGATTTTATCCATGGGTTTGCAGTTGGAAAAGTGAAATTGCCAGCTCTGACCGTTGGGACACGGGTCATTAGCTGGAATGAACTTTTCAATGGACTCCAGCTCCGCCCAACCCGGACAACCCAGTTCGCTTGCCAGCAAACGCTTGTGGGTGTTCCAGAATTTGTGCCCCATATATTGCCATGGACCGTGATCACGCTCGCCGGGGCGGGACTGATCCGGCGACGAAATGTGGAAAGGCATACCGGGAGCCAGCTTGTTGACCAGTGCCTCATAATTTTTGTAGAGGGGGTGAAACGGTATTTCGCCGTAATACAGCACTTCGTTGCCGCCGCAGTACATTGCCATTGATACATGGTTGCGGAGTTTGCGAACCACTGCTTCGCCCTCGACTGCCTTTTCGGCAATATAACGCGGATTATCCGGGTACTGACTGCAGGCATGGGGGAATTCCTGCCACACCAGCATACCGTGGCGGTCGCAAGCGGCGTAAAACTCATCTTTTTCGATCAGACCGCCGCCCCAGATACGGAACAGATTGAAGCCGGCTTCTTTGGCAAGGCGTACTTCACGCTCATAAAGCGCCGCATCCAAACGGGAAAAGATCATATCTGCCGGAACCCAGTTAATCCCCCGGGCAAAGATTTTTTTGCCATTGATGGAGAATGTGAGCGGGTAGGTGTCCTCGCAGGAATCCGGATTGCGGAGCATTTCAAGATCACGGAACCCCACCTGTTTGGTGAATTTATCTCCCGGCATGGTCAATGTAAGCGTATAAAGTTTCTGCTCGCCGCAGCCGTTGGGATACCAGAGTTCGGCTTCGGGAAAATCAAATTCCCAATCCAGAGTGTTGACTTTACCCGCAGTCAGTGCCACGGAGCGTTTAACGGTCAGGGATTTACCGGAAAAGTTCAAAGGTTCCAGTGAGCAGGTCAACTCCTGGGTGCAATCTTCGAGAGTACCCAGTTCCAAAGCCAGTTTGACCGATTTGCCTTGGGTGAAAAATCCGCAATCCCGCACCCGGGCAAGTTCGGCACCCCGCAGCTCCACATGGTCAAAAATCCCGGTGGGGACCAAGGTTCGCGCCCAGTCCCAGCCGAAACTCATCTGGCAGAAGTGATAACTTGCAAACTCTGCCGGAGCATAATGTTTGTGGTTGGGGGAAGCTTGCGGTGCAGGTTCAAAAATCAAACTCAAAACATTTTTGCCATCCCGCTTGATTTCCCGCGATACATCGTATTCCCACGCCGCAAACATACCGGTTCTTTCGCCCAGATATTCATTGTTGAGAAAAGCCACGGCCTTGTAGCCGGCGCTGTGGAGTTTCAGCGTGATGGTCCGGCACTTTTTCCACTCTTCGGGCAGCGTAAACTCTTTGCGGTACGCCCATTCGTATTGCTCGGGCCAGCGGCTGCGGTCCGCATTTCTGCCATAATAGGGGTCGTTGATTTCGCCATTTTCCAACAGAATGGATCGGTCGCAGCCGGGAATGGTGGCGGAGAGATAACCTTGCGGATCTTCGCTTTCAAGAATAAAACGCGAAGAGCGCGCTGTATCCATGAACATATTTTTTATATGGGGGGTATTGCGGGTATTTACTTCGTGCTGTGATACAAAATACTGTACTTTCCAGTCACTGCCATCCAAAAACATCTGCATAAAAAATAACCTTCCTTTAAAAGAGTTCCTTTAATTTTTTTACTGTATAATTTAGCACTGAAAGCGCAAATCATAAAACTATTTAAACTGATTTTTTTGTTATTATAAGGATTTTTTTGTTATTTTGTAAAAATTCCGTCGATTATATCAGTTCCTTGCCGATTATTTCCATTGGTCTGGAATATATGCTATGCGGGAAATGAGTTATAACCTGCCTGTACCGATTTATAGGGATTTGCACGCACCAGGACACCTCAATCACAAGGTAGCGTTTGCTTAACTCTTGCAGGGCAAATTGTGTAGAAAAATCAGGATCATCGACGCAATGACAGAGATATTTGGTGTTTAAAGATAAATAAAAAAATTAATAAAATTATTAATTAATTCCAATATTACCCTAAGTTAAGCGGGGGAGTTATTGAATAAAATTAATAAAATGCTTAATTTGAGGTGAGAAATAACCATATCCCATGTTGGGGATGATTATTTTTTTGCGCAATTTATTGCAATAGAGGCTGCAAACTTTATCGGCCATCGCAAAAAAGGCAGATAACAAACCATTTCGCCAACGAATAACCGTATTTTCATGCTCCATGTGGCATATTTATACATCGGAAGCGCGCGGATACGCTTTGCCAGTTTGTTTTGAATGATCAGCTTACGAGCAGTTTTCCGCATTGCAGAATTATACTTATCAAAAAATATCCACATATTGAATTTGGCAATCAAATGATACAAAAAAGGTTTTTTACCTATAAGAGCATTATTAGTATGATAAGAGAAAAAATCGCAAAGATCAATAATGTTTTGAATCATATGTTCTGCATTTTTGGTTCCCAATGAAGTCATAATTGAAGTTTGCCGTTGTCGGTAACAATATCCGGCATATGAAATAAACGCTACTGAATTTGCAAAATAGAATACCCGAGGAGTCCATTGCGAATCTTCGTGCAAACGTCCATGAGCAAAAAAGAGTTGATATTTTTCCAGAAAGCTGCGCTTATAGCAGCGTAACCATACTGGCTCGGCAAAAACAAGCCGATCGCGATCAATAATATATGAGTATGCTTGAGCTCCGGTCAATGTAGAAGCCGGTACATCATTGTAAGAGAAGATCTTTTCTATAATATTGCCATTATCTTCTTCCAATGCTTGAATATAACTTCCGGATGAAACAATGTCAGGCGCAGATATTTTTATTTGTTTTGCATATTCTGCTAAAAATTCAGGTTTAAGATAATCATCGCTGTCAAAAAAGTATATATACTCTCCTTGGGCATATTTCATGCCGGTATTGCGCGCGGCGCTCAATCCAGCATTTTCCTGATGAACAAGCTTAAAACGAGAATCTTTATTGCAAAATTCTCTGCAAATTTCTGCACTTGAATCAGGAGAACCGTCATCAACAATGATCGCTTCCCAATCAGTAAAGGATTGAGTACGCAAGCTTTCCAAAGCTTGAAAAATATATTTTTCAACTTTATAAACCGGTATGATTACAGAAAACAACATTTTTTACTCTCATTTCATCTTTTTATTGGGAATAGCTTTACTGATTTTCAATTTGACCTGAAAAGAAATTTATATGCTTTGGGGAATAGTTTTCTCAACAATGCTCCGCAGATAATAAGTATACTCATCAATATTATTGGCAGTGTAAAGTAAACCAGCAATACTGGAGTGGCTTCAGCCGCAAAGCGTGAGAAAATAATTTTTAATAATGCGTACAGCGTGAACTCATGCATTACATAGATCAGAAATGAAAAACTGGAAATATATGCAAGCTGTTTTTTTATTTTTGAACTGCATTGGGCTATTCGGCTTGAAAGGGAAAATATGAATATCACCCCGGCGTATAACAATATCGGGAAAATTTTAATGGGAATAAAAACTTTGGGTATATCAATAAATGCAGCACTTATAAACGCCAGCCCGCTGCAGAAAAAAGTAATTTTACTGTCAAATAAATTCATATTTTTTATACAAAAAATGCCAAAGGTAAAAAACGACAGGGCATTGAGCAAACGCAGCAGCGGACCGCAGTTGAGTAATACATCATATACAGGCGTGACAGAGTGGCATATTATATTGGCCGCGGCTAAAGATATCCAGGTGACACCTGGATATTGATTGATGACTTTTCGTAACGGGTGCACAATAATAAATGCCGCAAATAAATACGGCATAAACCACAATGGATATAAAAACGGACGCCAATCAGCAGAAACGCCAATATAAGCAGAAATCCATTGTGCTGCACTGAAGTTGGGAATAAATTTTTCTGCCGAAAAGTATTGATGTGTACATGAAGGAACTTGAGCCGCAAACATATACAATATGGCGATCGAATTCCAAAGAATATACGGAAAAATAATATCTTTAGTTTTTTTCAGAGTAAAATTTGCTGTAGAATGAGAATATTGTTTGGCGAAATAGATAAAACCGCTTATGCAGAAAAAAAGTGGCACTGCAAACCTGCATATATAATCGGAAAAAACTATCGGAACATAATGAAAGATTGGCAATGCATCATGGAGTTTTGTCACAGTTGGATGCCCCGCATGTATATAAACTACTGCGGCAATAGCCATAAACTTCATTACAGCTAACCGGAACGATACTTCTTCTGTTGATAAAAATCTATTATTCATTATGTTTTTTTTCTTAAAATATTATTATTGGCAGCCTTAATTAGTCTTATTTTCAGGCAGCTATCTCCTAATAGTTATTTTCAGCGCGTTATCAATAGGAATATCCGAAATCAATAACAAGTATCCGCCACCACCGGCTCCGGTTAATTTCCAGCCATAGGCAATATCTTTGTATCTGTTGATTGCATTCAAAATATCTGGCGTAATAATATTGGGAAACATTTCACTTTGAGCCTCAAAGCATTCAGTTGTGAATTTTCCCCATTGGGCAGCATCTTTAATTTTTATTGCTTCCCACGTTTTACTTGCCGCTTCTGAAAGTTTGCGAACACTTTTTTCTGTAATATTTTTACCCTCAAAAACATCATATCCTTCTGCACGGGGAGGCAACTGAAGAAGATAAAGTTTTTCCTCTACAAAATTTAATACAGAGTCATCTTTTATCGTTTCTATTTCTGTTGGCCAAAAACCATTATCATAATGAAACTTGTTGAGTCCCGGCATTAAAATACCAAGTTGATCTTGAGAACCGCTGATACTTGTTGAGCCCGGAGGATTTTCTACGCAGAATAACGTTTGAGCAAGTTTTTCCGGATCGCCTACAGGTATTTCTGTTTGCCAGAGTTCAATAGCTTTTTTTCTGGAGCTGGTAGCCATACCGCTTCGATCATTAAAGTCGTAATCCGGATTGATAGAAATCGTTATTACAGGCCCGGAAACGAGGCTGTTGATAAACGGCTGATCCATCCAGCCACCGCAAAGCTCTACTCTAAATGGGATACGGCACTCTTTACGAATAGCAGTAGTGGAGCGTTCTGGCAATCCGGCTTCCGGAATTCGTTTGCTCACGATCAACTCAATGCCATGTTTTTTGCAAAATTCTTCTTTTGCAGGGGTAAAACCATCGGTGTTAACAAAAAAGATATCCGGCTTCAGCTGCAAGACTTCTTTTTCAAAATCCATAATTCCGTTTCCCGAATTGATCCAAGCATCTTTTACATAACGTATTGCTTTGACCATATAGAGTCTTTCGGCATTATTATTGATAGTTTTACGACCTTTTAACGCAAAAATAGTTTTGTCAGATCCTAACCCCACATAAAGATCTCCATACGAAGCGGCTTCTGAAAAAAATGCAACATGTCCACTATGAAGCATGTCGTAACAACCGGATACAAAAACTTTTTTAGCCATGGCAGATTATCCTAACATATAAAATATAGATCATTTATAAGATGATAAATATTGCTCAAATCTTTTATATTCTTTATCTAAAGTTGTTATTGAATCTCGCATTTTCAGTAAGACTACAATTTTTTTCATAAACATTGGCATTTTCAGATTGACATACAATCTGATTTTTTGAAAAATATTAAGTTTTAATCCATTGATTCTTTTATTTTCATCCTCAAAAAATTTAAAACTACTGATTCCACCCATTGAATAGATAGCGTGAAAACAAGGCAGCTTATAAAACTTTTTCCCTGTTTGTAATGCATGATAAAAGAATTTATAATCTGCAGCTATCTTAAATGTAGTATCAAAGGGATTTTCTTTCAACAAGTTTGCTCTTACAAATGCTGTTTGATGACAAAACGGCATTTGTTTATTTAACGTGCTGATATTCTCTGTTTTTTGGATCCTATATAATCCACCAGGGTACGCATATATAGCATCACTATACAGAATATCATACAAAGAGTGGTTTTGCTTTGAAAAAACAGAAGATAATGTTGATTCATGAAAAAACAGATCTCCAGCATTCATAAAGTTAATCCACTCTCCAGTTGCTTTCCGGATCCCTTTATTCATTGCATCATAAATACCTCGGTCTGGTTCAGATACCCAGTAGGCGATTTTATCAGAATATTTTTTTATTATTTCAACAGAACCATCGGTTGATCCTCCATCAATAATAATGTATTCAACATTAGAATAATTTTGTTGCAATACATTAAGAATAGTTTCTTCCAGTAACTTCGCTGCATTATAAGTAACTGTAACAACTGTAACTTTTGTTGGCGTCATAAATCATCTCCTTTGATTTTTATTTATTTATTTATTTATTGCTCAGTTTTTCGAATAAATTCTGCCACAGTTTTGCTATTTTATCTTCCGAGAATCTTAAGCTGGATATTTGAGCGTTTTTGCCCATTTCTTTTCTTAATTTCTCATCTCTTGCCAATAAAATAAGTTTTTGAGCAAATAAGTCTGTATCCCCCATTGGTATTAAAAAACCATCTTTGCCATCTGTAATTATGTCTGATGGACCATAGGTGCAATCAAAGGATACAGGAGGAACCCCGCAAATTTGACTTTCCAGTAAAACCATACCAAAACCTTCATGTAGTGAGGACATTACATAAATGGACGATTGCAACAATTTTTCTTCCACCTGATGTGTCGCAGGGTGAAAACAGACAAAATTTTCAAGCCCTAATTGTTTGGATAAACACTTCAGCTTTTCTTCATCTTCTCCTTCTCCATAGATATCCATTCTCCAATCCGGCAAATGGTCTTTTATCTTTGCTGCTATTTGCAACTGTATATCCAATCCTTTTTCTTCAGTAAATCTCGCTAATGTAAGAAAAGATTTATTCTCACAACTGGATCGTTTATCAGTACAGAATGATACCGGGTTGGGAATCACAAATTTTTTATTATCCGGCATAAATGAATAATGGGATAAATTGCCGTTTGTCAAGGAGATCAAAGCATCGCAAAATGGATAACAAATTCTGGCAATCATTCTATATATCCATGGAATAAAATTAAATGCACCATGGTCACAAGCTGCTACTTTTGCTCCATTGCTGAAAAACGGCAGAAAACAGTTCTGCCAGCATACAGTACCAAGTATAATATCTTGCGGATTTTTCCGCAGGTATTGCTTTATATTGCGCAATAAACAGTATTTGAATAATGTCTTTTGCGATAATGAGTTATTTATCACAAAAGAATCAGAATCCCATTGCTGGCTTAAATGAACAACTTTTATTTTATCAAAAGGATAAGTAATGGGCGTTTCGGTATTCGTATAACGGGATTCGCAACTCAATATTGTAACTTGGTGCCCTAATTTTTCAACAAAAATTTCACTTAAAAGCGCAACTACACGTTCCACGCCTCCAAGTTGATTTATATCTGTCATGACAAACGCTATTTTCATATGCGGGCCCTTTCTTCTTTTGCTGCTGCAAGAGTATTATTGGCAAACAGCAAGAATCCTCACGGAATATTTATCAATTTCTTACAATAGTAAAAACGGATGAAAAATGTTATTAAGTCACCGAGTATCAGCAGAACGATGAATACTGGCAGAGAAAATATATCCATGAAATAGAATACAATACTTAAAATAAGTATTACAACCGTCGAGAATATGATAGAGGTATTATATGGTTTGGGATGCCCAAAGGCAACGAGCAGTGGCGCGCCTGTATAATAATTCAAGCCGGTCAATACAACTTTAATACTCAACCAATAGCATAAAGGTATTGCTGCATTGAGTTTTCCTGCACCGAAAAAATTTACCGCAACAGGAGTGCCGATAAGCAGCAGTACTGCACAAATACAGGAAAAAACAAACATTATCCAAAATAATTGTCGTGCTATCGCATGATCTTTTTTTCTAGCATTATGCGGAAATATAGCTTGCTCTACTATAGTAACAGGCACAGCTGCAGCTTCATAAATTTTTTGAGCAACATCCAAAAGGGCTAAATCATAACTGCCTAATGAAATTCCCGTAAAAAGGCGTGAGATATTGCTGTTAACAGTCGAGGAAATATTCGCCAGCGCAAATATAATACTTTTCTTGACTAAGTGCGAGATAGTTAAATATGAAGGAATTTTGATTTTAATATTATATTTGAAGTGTAAAATAACCAAGCCAATAAAGGCAGAGAGCAGCATCCCAAGAGATTGCAGTAAAGGAATCAATTTATAATCGGATTCATTTTTTACCAAAGTAAACAGTGTTGCTGCATAGAATATTACAGCTACTATATTTATTATGGTAATATTCTGCATTTTTTCTAAACCTTGATAAATTGAAAGGAGGGATAATGCTTCTGCGATCACCATTATATAGGCGTAAGCAAGCAAGATTGAAATATTTTGCAGCAAAGTAGAAAAATTAATCATCACAACTAATATACATGCCCCCAAACCAGCTAATGCAATTCTTATTGCGATAAAGGCACTGGTAAGATCAGATAACTGCACCAAAGAATGCATATTACTTACAATCTCTTTAGGCATTGCAGTCGGCAACCCCAGATTGACAAACGCTGCAAAGTAAACAGCAACAGTTTGTGCTAAAATTATTTTCCCATAATTTTCAGCGCCGCAAACCCGGATGATGTACGGCATAGCAATAAAAGGCAGCAACAGTCTTATTCCATAAACAATACTTAAGTAAAAGCTGTTTTTTATGATATTATTATACTGATGTAACAGATTATTTACAGATATAAACATATGGTTAAGATGTTCCTGCAGTTGTTATTGTTCCTTACAAAGAAAACCTAAGAGTTTATTTTGTATAAACTTACCACTTGATGCTATAAAAATATTTGCCTTTTTACAATGGAATATAATATACTATGATAATTTGCCCCTTTGAAATTTTGTGGAAATATTGTGGATTGTAATTCTGGACATAATACTTCAATGGTCTTTAGCCTCTTTTTTGTTGTCTTCTTATAGCTCTTTATTATTGGCTTCTGTGAAATGATTTCTTTCGTTAAAACACTGGTTCTTAGGAAAAAGATTACACTTTTTATAAAGAGTTTTAGGGAAGTTCTTATATCGTTCATTTATGTTATTCCAAAGACTTTTTTTCGGATATTCAGATTCTAATAAATATATTTGTTGTAAAATTGTAACAATTTCTTTGAGTCGCAAATAGTGCAGAGATCGTTCGATACAGTTTTTTACTCTTAACATAACATAGAGTATAAAAATCCAAATAATTAACTTATAGAACTCAGGATTTTCCAAGAGATTTGAAATACTGTGAAGAGAATTTTTTACTATGAATTTGCCGGAAACAAACACTGAAATTATCCACCACAACCGTGTGAGATGTTTGAGCGCATGCCATAAGGATGTATTCATCCGAATGCTGCTCTCATGTCGAATTAATTCATGAATAAATGTTTTTGGTCCACAGAACTTTATAATTGTTTTATATTCGTTTATAATGGCTCGATTGCGATAAATGTACGAGGATTGAACATATGTACACCAAGGAACATATTTTAATAAGTGCTGTAGTCCGTGCGTAGTCAGATAGTTGCGTAAACAACCATATGGATATTTTATGAAATAATCTCCAGAATTTGATTTACCATACCAGCGCCGCAATTTGTAATCAATATGCTTGACAAAACCCAAGCATAGTTCTGGAAAAATAAAAAAGATAGGTCGATGACACCAATACCAGTAGCGCTTTGTGCTTACCGCTCCGGTAACATTTTTTTCTTTCTTTTCTTTTTTCCAAATTAATATAGTCGATATTTCATCGGGACGTTCAGGACTTTGCCTATGCAAAATAGCCCCTACCGCATAGGAAGTGAGCAGTAAAAAAAAGAATTTATATCCGTGATGTATTCCTACTGATTCTATTTTTTTTACATAATTGAAAAAATCAGGTACAAAAGATAATAAAGCAACTAATCCAACAACCAACAAAAAACCAGGAATAAAAATAGCAAAAAACTCTAAATAAAGTTCCAGTAAAATAGATGCTTTATTTATCGTTTCATTGGAAAAGTCGACTCCAATCTTATCTTTTTCATTCTCCATGGAGTTTCACCCTTATAAACATTGCATAATTACTGTATTGTATAATCACACATAATATATCATTGCAAGAATATAAAATCAAGCGTAAAAAATATTAATTGGGTTTTATTTACATGTTTTGAAGCGTTAAAACATGGGAGTATATCTTGCGAACTATTGTTGCTGTATTGACCACAGTACAGAATTGTAGTTGGCGATATTTCAAAAAGTTCTTATTTAGCTCTAATTCTTCTGTTTGTGTTCATAACTTGCAACTCAATATCACATATGTCTGTTACTTTGCAAAATTAAATTGCAATAATGGTTTTTTGTACCATTTTTTGTTACTACATGTAGCAGTTTGAAGTTTTATAATGACTTGATGCTGTTTGTAGTGAATATACTGTCCATTGAGATTCAGGTTTTATGACGTGGCAAGAAAAAGTCCGGCGATAAGTACTGTCAGATAACCCAAGCCAAATTCAACAAAACTAAACAAGTCTTTACAAATTTTGTTAATTTTGTTTATGAAGCAAATGGTCATATTACAATAAAAAGAAATGTACTGTTAACGTTTTTTCAATAAAGACGGAGGTATTTGCTGGGTTATTCAATATTTTTTCGTTATTTGACAATATTTTGTTGACTTATCCAACAAATCGTCTAAAGAATTTTTTTAGAAAATTACTTTTCATGATTAACAAAGGAAATATTACACAATTTCCTAGCACAAATGGCAAAAATTTGAAAGTTACATAGACATACAAAGATAACAGCCGAATTGCAAATGAACTCTCCAGAGAAAATTTGAATTTTTTACATGTTTTATATAGATTTCGGCACTCCGCATAAAACGCTCTTTTTCTTGTGGACGATATGTTACAATAGGCTGTAGTTACTTGTAGCGCAAGATAGGCAAGAAACTCTCCTGAAAATTTATCGTAAGCCTTATAGCGCTCAAAGATTTCTTTAATATTTGACAGGATGTTTGCAAGAGAATCATAACTTTTTCGATTTTTTACGCAATTAGTCTGTCGAACTTGATTGATCCGATAATTGTAGAACCTACCTTTTATTAAAGTCAATCGCTCTGCTGCAAGAAAATATTCAGTCCAATAAAGACTGTCTTCTGCAAAATGATATTTTTCATCAAAATTAAATTTATTCTGGTATATAAATGATCGCAAGAATATTTTATTACATGTCGAACAGTCCAATAATCCTTGTACTATAGCTCCGCAGGTTTGATAGTTAAATGTTTTCCCTGTTAAATATTCAGGAAATAATGAATCGGTATAATACTTAAATATTTTTGCCGAGTTGTCATAATATTTTATTCCGCAAATGGCGGCTTGGACATCATTTTTTTCAGCTGCACTCACCAGCGCTTCAAATAATTCAGGCTCGACCCAATCATCACTATCACAATATGTAATATATTTCCCACGAGCTATAGTTAGTCCCAAATTACGAACGGCAGATAACCCTTCATTGGCTTTGTGGATTACCGTTATATTCCGATCAGGGTTGTTTTTGTGAAATTCATCACAGATCGCAGGCGAGTTGTCAGTACTGCCGTCATCAATTATAATAAATTCCAAATTCTTGAATGTACTGGCAACCAGAGAAGACAAGCATTTTTCCAAATACTCTTCTGTATTGTAAACCGGTATGATAACGGATAAAACAGGATTGATGTTATTACTGTTCATGCTTTTTTTTCTGCTGTTGCCATTTTGTACGATTTGGAATAAAAAATCATTAAAAACTTTGCAATAGTTTTTCCCCATATCGAGGATAGAATACGCAAATCTTCATTATAACGGCGATTATCTTTTATAAGCGAACTGGTTGCTGTAGTCTCATCAATCCGGTGCGCCATCATGATTTTTTTCACATAAGTGAAGCGACCTTGCTTTTGAGCTAACTCGATCCATTTTTGCCAATCAAGATTACTGGCATAGTTCTGATCAAATTTTATCTCTCCGCCCACAGCCACATTGTAGGTTGCAGACGGGCAGCAAATCGCATTGCCAAATGCATAAGTCATAGCTTTGAAAATTTTCAGTTTCCAGCTTCTCTTAATATAATATGCCCAAAGTAACAATCTCTTGATTTGCAGATAACTTCTGTTGAACTTCAATTCTCCGTTAATTTTATCGCAGCTGTTGGTAAAAACAATCAGCGAATCAGGATAACGAGCAAACGAATCCAGTACATTTTTAGCGTAATCTGGGAAATAAACATCATCCTGGTGAGCAATCGTAACATATTGAGTTTGGGCACAAGATGCTGCAAATTCCCAATCTGCACCAATGCCCTTACCTTTGTCCGGATTTACAAAATAGTCAAATTGATATTTTCTGGCAATACCTTCAATATAAGCAGAAGGAGTTGATGTGACCATTATCACTTTAACCGGGATACTTTGCTGAGCCAATGACTGTGCCGCTTCCTGCAAAAATGGATTATCGCCGTAAGCACACAAAACCATAGTCAAATTACAATTATTCATTTTTTCTCCTTTGCCAGCCTACGGCGGATTTGCGACAACTGTTCGCACAATAAACCCAGCATCAGACTTAAAACACCCAGCATTATCAGCATTACCGAGGCTGAAGTTATTGTGTTGTTTCGCGTGTAGGTAAAAATACCCCAGCCCATCCCCAGCACCAGAAAGCATACCGCCAGGCGGCAAAAAGTTGTCATCGGCCGCAGCAATACCGCCAGATTTAAGATTTCGGCCAATGTTATTATGGCCGTTTTTGTGCCGATTGTACTTTTTCCCGCAGTCCGCGGGGCAATCTCTATCGGAGTTTCGGTTACCAGTTTTCGGTCGTTGACCATCAGCAGCAGTATGCAATCGCTGTATGCCATCGTATCAGGACACAGATCCAAATATGCCAGCGTTTCCTCCATGCGGTAGCATTTCATTCCGGAATTCAAATCTTTTACCGGTAATTCCAGAAGCGAACTTGCAAATTTCCGTATCACCCATTTGCCCAATGTCCGGTATCCGCCGGACTCATTGTTCTGACGCGCACCAACTACCATATCTGCATTGGTTTGTTGAATTTGCTCAAAACATTTCAGTACATCTTCAAGTCGGTGTTGCCCATCTGAATCTATAGTTATGGCAAACTCGGTTTTTACTGCCCGCAACCCGGTTTTGATTGCACCACCGTAACCTTTGTTGCACTTGTGGCTGATGATACTGATGTGATCATCGTTTGCAAATTTCTGCAGTTCCTGCAACGTATTGTCTTTGCTGCCGTCATTTACGGCGATTACCCGGAAATCATGTTTGCTGACAAAACGCATCAATTCCGGAAAAAATACCGGAATATTTTCTTCCTCATTATAGCAGGGGATCACTATTGTCAGATGGTTGCTCATTTTTTACTTGTTCTCCTGCTTTTTTAATTTGAATATCCAGATGTTTTTGCTGTGCGGCGTGTCGGGCAAACGCTCCAGATCAGTGCGTTTTTCCATGCCGAATGATTTTTTGCGGTGCACCACTGCCAGATCAAAATCTTTGAAGGTTGCCGGGTCGTGCTGCGGCTTTTCGTAGCCATCGGTATGTATCGCTCCGCTCCAGTAAGCGGTTTCAGTCATTTGCGGCGCAAATATTATCAACTTGCGGTCAGGAAAATGTTTTTTACCGTACTCTGCGATCCATTTGCCTGCGGCCTGAAAATCTTTTCCTTTGCTTGAATATGCCCGCTTCACTCCGTTGGCGATCTGACCGAGCAGCAATGCTGCACAGCCGATAGCGCAGAGTATATGCAATTTCACCGGGAGATATTTCATAATCAGATTCCGCACAAAATCCACTCCGGTGAGCGTGAACATCATAAATAACGGTATCAAAAAGAGATAGTATCTCTGCGAAGATACTGTGGCCATGTATATAGCACATTGCATTGCAGTAAGCCCGATCAGCAGCCAGTAATCGCTCCTCCATTCTCTCTTTTTGATAATCAGCAGCATGCCAAGTAAGGCCAGAATCAGGTATAACTCGTAACTGCCGCGGACGAAGCTGGATATATCATGGAGCAATGTGCTTTTTTCTGTAAGGTCATTGCTGTAAGTTACAAAACTTGCTTTCTTTTCTGCTGTTTCCGCCGGTTGCGGCGCGGCTGGGGCAAGTTTGCTTTTGATAGCATAGGCTATCCGGGCATCGGTAATAAAATAACCGCTTTTACTGTAATTCATGGCACAGAATGGTGTGAGTACCGCCATCGCGCAAATAACTGCCGTCAGCAATGCTGCAACATGTTTTTTCCACGCGGCATTGCGCCGGAAAATCAGTACGAAGAATAAGTACCCCGCCAGCAGTGCTGCGGTCAACAGGATGCCTTCGCCTCGCGCGGCGGCCAGCAATCCGGCGGATACACCGAGCAATATTGCATTTTTGGCTTTGGGTTCTTCCGCACTGCGCAGAAAGTACAATACCGCCGCAATCAGAAAAAATGTTTTTGCAGAGTCAAGCAGCGGCGCACAGTAAAATCGTATCAGCTTGGGCGCGCAGACGTATAATACGCATCCCCACGCCGCTGCCAATGGAGATACGTACCGCTCCAGAAGCCGGCGCAGCGGAAAACAAGTTGCCAGATAAAATACCCCTGCCGCCAGGGTTAGAGCTTTTACTGCTTCAACTCCGCAATATGCCAGAAATCCTGCCAGAGTGATGCTCAGCATCGGTACCTGGGTGGCAATGCCTCCGGAAAAATTTCCTTCACCTATTGCCCGGGTAAATACGGCGTAAACATGGGCTGTGTCGCGGTGGATATCGGTAAGGAAAAACAGATGCGAAAGTACGCAAAATGCAGCAAACACGAGCGCCAGTGCAAAAACTTTTTCCGGCTGTGCCGCTGCATTTTTAAGTTTATCCTGCCAGGATTTTACATCCATTTTCAACTTGCCTTTGTTTTTATTTTTTTTGTGAATTTAAATCGTTGTTTTATTACTTTAAAATAAAACCGCTGTAATATAATCTGTATCGGGCAAGTTTGCAAGTTTATTTGTCGGGAAAAATCTTTGCAAAATCGTAAGTGTTACGCAAGGCGGCCATTACTTCGGCTTCGCGCCGGCGCATGGAGCGGCGTGTATCTTCTGCCAAATCGTCTTCTCCGGCGGCGTGCAGACACCCGTGGACGATGTAGAGCATCAGTTCTTCGGCAAAACTGGAGTCTTCGCGTTCGGCACCTTCGCGTTCGGCAAATGGCACGCAGAGCAGCAATTCCAAACCCATGTCGCCCGGAAAAAGCGCTTCAGGCTCTTCCAGATATGCCATAGTTATGACATCGGTGGTGCCGGGTACATCCATTATATCCACATGCGCCTGTGCCATATCGTCGTCATCCAGAAACCATATCCGGAATTCCCAGTCGCCCTCTGTCGGCAAGCCTGCCAGACGCGCGGCATCATTCATTGCCCGGGTCAGAAGTTTTCGGTTCGGCACCGGTCGTCTGGCGCTCTGGAAAGAGTAAGTTGTCTTCATCGCTGTTTTCATCCTTGGGGTATGCTATTCGGCTGTGATACATGGTCGTGAGGGTGCGGGCAAAGCTTTCGTTGATTCGCGAGAGTTCTTCGATCGTCAGATCAGCGTCGTCGAGCTGCCCTTCGCGCCAGCGTTTGCGGAATATTTCGTTGACCAATGCTTCGATTTTGCTGGCGGTGGGTTTTTCCAATGAACGGCATGCCGCTTCGCAGGCATCGGCCAGGCTTACTATGACTACCTCTTTTTCGTGGGGCAGGGGGCCCGGATAGCGATAGTCGCTTTCCAGGACCTGCTCGCCGCTGTTGATTGCCTGATGGTAGAAGTATTGGATGAGGTCAGTCCCCTGATGCTGCTGGATGAACTGGCGCACTTTACGGCAGAGCTTGTACTGCACGGCCATATCCAGACCATCTTTTACGTGATTACTGATGATCAGACTGCTCATGCGCGGCGAAAGCTTGTCGTGAGGATTGCTGCCGCTCTGATTGTTTTCGATAAAATATTCCGGATTTTTGATCTTGCCGATGTCATGAAAAAGCGCTCCGGCGCGCGCCAGAACCGCATTGGCTTCGATATCCACGGCCGCATTTTCTGCCAGAACAGCCACATTCTGACTGTGCAGCGAAGTGCCGGGGGCCTTGAGGTGCAGTTCTTTGAGCAGCGGGTGGTTGTAGTCGCACAGCACCATCAAGGACATGTTGGTACTGACATTGAACAGCAGCTCAAAGAGAAATGTCAGCAGCATGGCTGTTATGGCCGTGAACAGCGCGTTGGCTATTGCCAGCGCCAGCGAAAAGAGTAAAACCGCCGGGGCGCTGGTCAAATGCCACAGCATGTTGAAATCCAGCAGCCAGCCGGTTATTGCCACGCAGATAAATGTCCGCAGAAAGAAACTGCGGTAATTGCCGGATGGCCGCACCAGCAGACCGCACAATGCACTCAAAACAAATCCTTCGAGCGCCACATTGAATGATCCGTTGAGCATCAGGGCCGATATCATGGCGGTGAAAAATCCTATGTAGAGCGCCACCCGGTATCCCGCCATGACCGTCAGTAGCACAGCCGGCAATGCCAGCGGCAGGGCATTGCCGATCAGTTCCGGCGGGATCGCCAGCATACCGCTGAAAAAGTAAAAAGTTTCCATTGCCAGATAATTGATCCCCAGCGACAGCGCCGCCACGGTCACGATCATGGCAATTCGGCGCGAACTGTGGGCTATTTCGGGGTGGATATGTGCCAGATAGAAACCCGCAAAGAGAATCAGAGTCAGGCTCCAGAACACATTGTGCCAGAAGTTCTGCCAGCGGTTATCCTCCTGATGGCGCATTTCCAGCACCTGCCGCTGGGCGGCGAGGGCATCGATAACTTTGGCGGTTACCAGACCGTTGCGCTTGATGATTATATCATTTTTATTGACTTCTTCCATTACCGGTTGGATCGCTTTTATCGCGGCTTCCCGCCGGGCGATAGTGCGTTTGCTGTCCAATTCCAGATTGCCGGTATCACCCAGCATGGTGAGCATCAGGCGTTTGAGTGCCTGTTCATCAAGCTTGGCGGTCTTTTTTTCCGGACTGTAACTCAAAAGCAGCAGCGAAAGCTGTTCTGCGGCCTGTTCCAGAGTCATTACGCTGCGCAGGGTGCGTACTTTGCGGTCGCGGCCGGCTTTATCCACCAGTCTTACCGGAGAATCCGGGGCCGGATCGGTCAGTTTGCCCAGCGCAATGATGCCATCGTTGAGCAATCGGTTGACTTCATCGCAGAACTGATCGCGCAGAAGCTGATCTTTTTCCAACTGCGAGAGGATCAGAAATGCTGCCGGACTGAGTGCTGCTGTTTCCTGGGCCAGCGGTTGTTCCGGCGCAACATATACTTTCTGTTCCGCTTCCAGCAATGAACGCTGCTTTATGCTGTTGAAGAGCAGGTCAAGACTTTTGATGATCTGGTCGTTGTAGGCTTCTGAAAGCCGGAAATAGCGCGGCTGCATGGTGGTGGCTTCCGCCAGTTTTTTTGCGGTGGCAGCCTTGTCTTCAAAAGAAAAACTTTCCCGGGCGAAAATCGTGGCCGGTGCCAGCTGATTGGGAACCAGTTCCGGATATTGCCGGAGTTCCGGCAAGGTCAGAACTGTTACGCAGACACCCAACAGTATGACTATCAGAATCAGTGTCAGCACCGGTGAACGGTCAGCGGCTTCACCCCAGATCGAGTCGGTGCGGCGTTTGCGGGTCCCCAACTGTCCTTCGCGCTCCATGCGGCGGCGCTCAAGGAGTCGGGCAATAAATCCTGCCATAATAATCCTCCGGCAAAATTAACGGTATATTTTCAGCGCAAGCCGACAGCTTTGCGCACTTTTTCCATGGTTTCATCGGCCACGGAACGGGCTTTGACTGCACCTTTGTTGAGAATGTTCCACACTTCGCCGGGGTCTTTGGCGAACTCTTCGCGTTTTGCGCGCATGGGGCCGAAATAGGCATCGATGGCTTCAAACAACGCCTGTTTGGCGTGTCCGTAGCCGTAGTTGCCGGCACGGTAATTGGCACACAATGCGGCGTATTGTTCTTCGCTGGCAATGAGTTTATAGAGTTTTGCCACGTTGCAGGTGTCGGGATCTTTCACATCCTCCAGACCTTTGGAGTCGGTAACAATGCTCATGACCAGTTTGCGGATCGCTTTGGGCGCGCCGAAAAGCGGAATTGTATTGTTGTAGCTTTTGCTCATTTTCTGGCCGTCAAGGCCGGGAATGACTGCCACGTTTTCAGCTATGTGCCCTTCGGGTACGGTAAAGATCTCGCCGTAGCGTTCGTTGAAGCGGATAGCCAGATCGCGGGTGATTTCCAGATGCTGTTTCTGGTCCTTGCCCACCGGTACCAGATCGCTCTGATACAGCAGAATATCCGCAGCCATCAGCACCGGATAGGTAAAGAGTCCTGCATTGGGCATAAAGCCTTTGGCGATCTTGTCTTTGTAGCTGTGGGCGCGTTCCAGAAAGCCCACGGTGGTGATGGTGTTGAGTATCCACATGAGTTCGGTTACCTGCGGTACATCGCTCTGGCGGAAAAATACGGTGTGTTCAGGATCCAGACCGCAGGCCAGAAAATCCAGCGCCACATCAAAGACCCGCTGGCGCAGAGCTTCCGGGTCCGGACTGGTGGTCAGCGCGTGATAGTCGGCGATAAAAAGAAAGCTTTCACCCATTTTCTGAAAATCCAGATTGGGCAGCATGGCGCCGAAATAGTTACCCAGATGCAGGGTGCCGGAAGGTTGAAAACCAGAAAGAATACGCATATATTTTCTCCAAAATTTAAAAAATTGTATCTTTTTATATAATTTACCATACATTTTGTATGATTGCAAATGTGCGGCACTTGCATTTATGACGAAAACGCTTATATTATTATATACGGATAAATCGCAGCCGCATTTCCGGCTTTCTTTTTATTCTGATCTGTTTGATCTGTGGCAGAAAAATTTTTAACCCACGGCGGACTTGCCGGCAAATTTTTATAAAAAAACAGTGCAGGCGGGGAAGTTGTATTTTCAGGAAAGAAAAGTATGAAACCATTTTTTGCATTCGCCGGGCAGGGCGCCCAGGCCGTAGGTATGGGCAAGGATCTGTATGACAAGTATCCGGCTGCCAAAGCGATTTTCGATGAAGCTGATGCCGCTCTCGGTTATTCGGTGTCGGAACTCTGTTTCGAAGGTCCTGCTGAAAAACTTACCGAAACCATCTATTGCCAGCCGGCGATCTACACCATGAGTGTGGCGTGTCTGGAAGCTTTCCGCAGCCGTTTCGGCGAAGCTGTGACTCCTTTTGCCTGCGCCGGGTTGAGCCTCGGTGAATACGGTGCTTTGTACGCCGCCGGCACTTTCGGCTTTGCTGAAGGTTTGAAGATCCTCGCCCGCCGTGCTGAACTTATGGACAAGGCCTGTAATGAAACCCGCGGTGCCATGGCATCGGTTTTGAGTGCTGAACGTTCGGTCATCAAAGAGATCTGCGGCGGTTGCGAAGTTGATATTGCCAACTACAACAGCCCCGCGCAGGTGGTGATCTCCGGCGACAAGGCGCAGGTCATCCGCGCGATCAAACTGCTGCAGGAAAAAGGTCTGAAAAAGATCATTCCGCTCAACGTGGCCGGTGCATTCCACTCCCGCCTTATGAAGAGTGCCGGTGTTGGCCTTAAGCCCGTGCTGAACGCTGCCGGACTCAAAATGCCCGCAGTGCCGGTTTATCACAACCTTACTGCAGCTCCGGCCGCTACTCTGCCGGAACTCAAGACCAACCTTGCCGGTCAGGTTGCCGGTTCGGTCCGCTGGGAAGAATCGGTCAGAGCCATGGTTGCCGCCGGTGCGGATACCATGATCGAATTCGGCCCCGGTTCGGTGCTTACCGGCCTGCTGCGCCGCACGCTGCCGGATGTGAAATATTACAATATCAACAGTGTAGAAACACTTGAAGCATTTTCGCTCTAACGAAAGGAAAAGATTATGAGTCTCGAAAAACGTCTTGAAGGCAAGGTCGCTCTGGTGACCGGCGGTGCCCGCGGCATCGGTAAAGCGATCTCCGCACGTCTGGCTGCGGAAGGTGCCAAACTTGCGATCGTCGATATTATGCTCGATGTGGCGCAGGCTACGGCTGATGAATTTACTGCCCGGGGTGTGGAAGCCAAGGCGTATGCGGCCAACGTGGCCAGCTTTGCTGATGCCGAAGCCACCATTGCCCAGGTTGTTGCTGATTTCGGTTCGCTGGATATTCTGGTCAACAATGCCGGTATCACCCGCGATACATTGATGCTGCGTATGACCGAAGAAGATTTCGACAAGGTCATCGCTGTCAATCTCAAAGGTACCTTCAACTTCACCAAGGCTGCCATCCGTCCGATGATGAAGGCCCGCGCCGGCAAGATCATCAACATTGCTTCTGTGGTCGGCAGAATGGGTAATGTCGGTCAGGCCAACTATGCTGCCAGCAAGGCCGGTGTTATCGGTTTGACCAAAACTGTGGCCAAAGAATTTGCCAGCCGCAACATTCAGGCCAACGCGGTTGCCCCCGGTTACATCGTTACCGATATGACCGGCAAGCTCTCTGAAGAAGCCCGCGAAGCCTTTATGCAGGTCATCCCCATGAAGCGCGGCGGTACTCCGGAAGACGTGGCCAATGTGGTTTACTTCCTGGCCAGTCCCGATTCAGATTATGTGACCGGTCAGGTTATCAATATTGACGGCGGTATGCTCATGTAATATATTTTACCGGGGCGGAAAATAAAATTCGGATTTGGATTTGATTTTTCGCCTTTTGGTGCTATATTATACAATAAGTTGTTATTTATTTGAATAACGATAAAAAGGAAAACCCTTTAGTCAGATATAAGTTAAACCTCAAAGTGGAGAAGTAAAATGTCTGAAGTAGCAGAAAAAGTGAAGAGCATCGTTGTTGCCCAGCTCGGCGTCACCGAAGATCAGGTTGTGCCGGAAGCCAAATTCATCGAAGACCTCGGTGCCGACAGCCTCGACCTCGTGGAACTCGTGATGGCCTTCGAAGAAGGTTTCAGCTCCGATATTCCGGACGAAGATGCCGAAAAGCTGACCACCGTTGGCAAGGCTATTGAATACATCGAAGGCAAGATGGCTGAATAATTCAGTTTGCAAGCTTTTGATTGAAAAAATCCTCCGTCGCAAGACCGGGGGATTTTTTTGTTATATTGCTTTAGTGTAAAAAAACTACCGGCTGAGCCGGTATGTTGCCGAAATAGCTTTAGCTTCAAGATGACGAAGTCATCAATCAAATGCGGATGCATTTGATGACATAAAACAATGTTGTTTGCAACTATGAGTTCG
>JAZTWG010000023.1:0-4197 GCA_045635745.1 Victivallaceae bacterium | reverse complement strand
TCCGGAATGGTCCGGATCGTCACCTTGCCCGCCGCCCCTTTGAGGGTGATTTGATTCCGCCCCCGGCGCAAATAAGCGTGTCCGGCGCCCCGGATGGGTTTGGCCTTGCCGGCGGCACTGAATTCCAGCACCGCATCAGCTTGGGGCAGGATAAAATAGACCCAGCCGGTACGGGGATTGATAAATTCACCTTTGCCGCCGTCAGCCAAATTCAAAGGTTCCAGTTCCCGCACCATATTATTAAGCCGCTTGCTCTTCACCGGCGGCAGAACTTCCACTACTGTAAAATCCCACTTGCGGCTGAATTCACCGCACCGGAATTCAAAGGTGTGTTTACCCAGTTTTGCGCCGGGAAATTTGATCGTATATTTGCCGGAGGACACCACATCCAGATTCTGCCACGGGCCGTTATCCACCCGGTATTCCAACTTGGCTTTGGGGGCGTTGCCAAACCACAATGCCGAAATTTGCGGTTTATTGACCGGGATCTCTGCAAGTTTTGTCACCACTACCAGACGGTCTTTTTCCAGGCCGCGCAACACCGAATATGCCCCTTGGGCCGCCGCTTCATCCAGCGGTTCGATCCGCAGATCCGCAATGTCGATATATCCGGAACTATCATTACCGGCTCGCATCGCCAGACCACTGCCGTAAGTGGATTTGCTCTTGGGTGCCGAAACGATCGCTTCCACCAGTGTCCAGTCACAGTTGCGGGGCACTTTTGACACCCCGGCTTCATTGCGCCAAATTTCGGGGAAAATAGAGTAGCTCATCCGTTGAGCCTTGAAATTGACCGCCTTGACCATCATACTCACCCGGTAACGCTTGCCGGGATTGAGGACCATCGCCCGATCCTGACGCACGGCCGCACGTTTTACCTTACTGGCATCAAAACGCAGTGCATTTTTGCCATTGGGCCCGCCGCCCCGGAGAAATATCGCTCCGCCGTCACTGGCCCAGGATGAGGGAAAATCGCTCTGGTCTGCGTCCAGAGTTCCATTGGTATTGAGGCTCTCACGGGCACCGGGCAGAGAAAAGAGTGGACGACTGTCGGCTTTGCCTTTTTCGTCCAGCGCCGCCAACTTGACCTCCGCCACTTCAAACTTGCCGTCCAGTTTGCGGCCGCGCACCACAATACCGTAAGTATTGTTCGGCGAATCAAAACCGTAAAGTTCTTTGCTCACGGTCTGCCATCCGGCAGTTGGTTTTATCTTTATTATCCCGGCTGAACTCTTCCATTTCTGATTGATGATTGTAATATTCGCCTGACCGGCAGCATTGGCCTGGCTCAACCGCACTTTGGCCGACAAACGGTATTTGGCTTGAGGTACGATGCGAAAGGAGGCAAACTGCCACGCCATACCGTCATTGGTGATCACCAGCGCCGGAGCGCCGTTACAGGCATCGGGTGAATAAGTCACACCGGTTTTACTCAACACCCAAAAGGCCGGTTGGCCATTGATCTTGTAGCTCAAATCCCCATTAGGGATGATGTTCGCAACTGCCGCCAACGCAGACAAGCACATCACGGCCAATGCCAAACACCATTTGATTTCAGATAACTTCATTTATTTTTCTCCTTTAAATATTTATTGTCAGTTATTGTCCTGAATTTTGTAAAAAACATTTATAATTGCCAATGTTGACGACAACATTGCCTGCCCAACTCATTTGGTTCTGCCGAACGTCCTCCCACGCTTGGGCATTTGCAAACCGTTTTTATATTATTCTTGCGATTTTTTTCGCTTCTTTATCGCTCCAGGTGCAGGCGGTTTGCTTCAATCGCCTGCCGAGTTCTCTCATAATACGTTCAACCATTGATGATGCCCGTGGGGGAATCAATCTTCATTTGAGCCATCTGATTTTCGACTGCAAAATTTTTTAAAAAAAGCCTCTCGTGTATAGTATATAATAAAACAATTCATACGTCAAGGTAATATCGTCTTAAAAAACAGTGTAAAATCGTCCAGAATGTATATTGGTGTATTTTTTGCCTGAATAGTGTATGAAATTGAGTTGTCTATGTGTAATATACTTTAAATCAGCTCGTTTATGCCGGAGTTTTTGTCATTTTTTCAGGGCAAAATGCCGGAAGAGTGGCAGATTGAAATAGACAGAATCGTCTTGAATTTGCAAAAAACACTGTTTTTGACTTGACTTTGCTTTTCAAACGGTATACTTTATACCGAACTAACGAAAGGATGTTTTATGCCGGAACAATATTATGATATGCGCAACCGTCAGCGGGAATTCAAATTCCCCTTTCCGGTGCTGGGAGTGTATTACTGCTATAATTGGACGCCGGTGGTGGGATATGGTATGCCCATCAAGGAGGGACTCGTGGAAATATCATTTCGTTTGCGCTCCGCTTCCGGCACCCGCTGTATGGATGAATACAATGGTGAACCTTGCAATATACCTTTCCCCCACGTTTTAGTCAAACGTCCCGGCAACCTGATCAAACCATCCCAGCTTGCCCCCCGGGATACCATTTCATTCCAGTACCCGGTCAGTATGGTTGACGAACTGCGCAGGTTGGATATGCTGCCGGATATGGATATGTGGGAGATCCGGCTTACCCCGGAAATCGAAGGTCTGTTGGCGGAATTTCAGCACTGTCTGTACACATTTTACGCCGACGAAGTACCGGACAAGCTGGACTGGATATGTTTCAAACTTCTGCGGGAACTCTCCCACAATCAGTTGCCCCGGGGTGAAAATGAAGATACCATCATCAAAAATTCCTCCGTCTGGCTGCAAATGCATTTCAACGAAAAGTTTACCGTGGATGATCTGGCCCGACGCTGCGGGATGTCACGGTCGAATTTTTATATGCTCTGGAAAAAAAACTTCGACGTCAGTCCCATCCAATATGTGTTGGATAGGCGGCTGCAGGCGGCGGCTGCGCTGTTGCGGGAGACCCCTTTTCCCGTCAGCCGCATCGCCGACAAAGTTGGGTTCTGCAGTACCGACAACTTTCACCGGAAATTCAAGGCCAGATACAATATGACCCCGGCCGAATACCGGAAGGCAAACCGGGAACCCGACCAGTGAGATCTTGAAATCGCGGTCACAAGCCGTGGAACAGGAATTTAAGCCTGTCCGTGCCGCACTCAAACGGGCAAAACGTTCTATTGCGTGGGAATTTCGCAAATGGCCAGACTCAAAGAAAGAGCTGGCAAAAGAACTTTTGCGGAAGCGTTCTGAAAATGAACATCTGGGGATAAAGCAGTTGGTAGCAGAAAAGCGTCAACAGGTGCAATCGCTCCTTGCCGCTGATAAACGGCACAAAGCAGTAAAAATTACTGTTTCCCGCGTGGAAGGCAAAAAGGTTTTATTTAATATCCTGTTGGAATATGGCGTTCACACAAAAGAGCTTCCGTTACGGGTAAACCCCAATGCCACCGCTGGGCAAATCGCAGAAAAATGTGTCATCACGGCTCTTGGGGCATTAAAGTCTCCGTGCAGGGTGGATTTTTCTCTGCCGGATGACCTTGCCGGAGAATTACGAAAAGTTGAGCCGGGATATATTTTCGGAGATGATTTTACAAATTTACTCACACGTCATATCGTAGATTTTAGGCAACAATAAAAGCAAAGGGCATTATACCGCAGTTATTCTCACGCTGGGTACAGATACAATTAACTGCACCATATTTTGAGGGGAAAGGTCGTTAAAGTGACTTTTACGCAGTTAATTGTATTTGCATAAAAGTGATTTGAACTCTCTACAATGAGGGCAAGGGGCAGGAACGCTACGAGCCACCCCATTTTTTTTGCCCTATTCGGGCATTAAATTTTTGCCTTTCTACTTCAGGTTCAACAGTAAATGTGTTGATTACAAACAAGTTGCAAGTGGCTTGATTATTGTTTTTTATTGTGATTGAAAAAATATTGTTTTGAGGGGGATTTGCTTGGTTTTGCATGGTTATTCAACAAAATTGGCAAATAATGGCAAATGAGTTTTTGAGCGTAAAATCAGAGTTTTTTGCATGATGTAACGAGTTGAGTTATCGTTCTCTTTCAAAAAAAGTTCTCTCTTGGTTTTTCGGGATGGATGGCGTATGTTCCCGAAAAACCTTTTCATTTTCAACGAACCAAGAGAGGATTTCTGCCTATGCCAAGAACCAAAGGTACTAAACGACGAGCCAACGGAACCGGGAGAGTTTACAAGCAAAATGGAGTTTATTATCTCCA
>JAZTWG010000022.1:0-52581 GCA_045635745.1 Victivallaceae bacterium | reverse complement strand
GCATCCCCCTTGCCACCTATGACCAGGTCGCCAAAATGGCGATGGGCAACCGTCCGCTCAAGACCCTCGGTCTGGTCGGTACTGCCGTCATGACCAAACCGACCCTCGATGCGGTTGCCGCTCAGCTTCCCGGAGTCAAGGTCGTTGTCGCTGACGAAGTGTTCCGTCCCTTGCGCTGGGTCAAGAGCGAAAACGAACTCAACTGCCACCGCAAAGCCTTCAAGGTCGCGGAAAAGGCTGTCGCCGCCATGCTCAACGAAATCAAACCGGGCATGACCGAATTTCAGGCGATCGGTATCGCTCAGCGTGAAATCTACGCCAACGGCGGTGAATATGAAGGCCACAGCCTCTACTGCTTCGGCGGCGACCGCACCAGCAACGGTATCAGCCGTCCCACCGGTGCCAAGCTCAAAAAGAACGAAATTATCCAGCTCAACATCGGTGCCCGCGTCGGCGGTTACTCCAGCTCCATCGGTATTCCGGTCTACTTCGGCAAGCTGCCCAAGGAACAGATGGCTCTGGTGGAATTCGGTCTGCGCGCCCACAAGTACACCTTTGAACTGATGAAAGCGGGCGTGGAAGCCTCCAGCATCGCTCAGAAGTACTATGACTGGGGCTGCGGCGAAGGCTGGAAAGATTATATGCTCTACGGTCCGGTTCACGGTCTGGGCATCATGGAAACCGAAAGTCCCTGGATCGAAACCACCAGCAATTACAAATTGCAGGAAAATATGACCTATCAGATCGACACCTTCTTCACTGGCAACGGCTACGGCCTGCGCTGGGAACGCGGCTGCATCATCACCAAAGACGGCTGCGAACTTTTGAGCAAGAAATTCATGAGTCTCAAGGACTGCAAACTTGACTGATTGAATAAACTTTTTTGTCAGGCAAAATCACCGGCTCAACTGCCGGTGATTTTTTTTGTGTCTTGCAAAATATGTTTCAGAAAATGCAAAACAGCATTTGCAAAAAACTGGATTTGCAGTTATATTTATACCCCAGTATTATTCAATGTTAAAATGTTTGGGAAGTAACGATGAAATGCGGATTTGACAGCGAAAAATATCTGGAAGAACAGGCGGCCGCCATCCTTGAGCGCGCCGAAAAATTCGACGACAAACTCTATCTGGAATTCGGCGGAAAACTTATGGGCGACCATCACGCCGCCCGTGTTCTGCCCGGTTTTGACCCCGATACCAAGATCAAGCTCCTCCAGCGAATGAAGGACAAGATCGATATTGTCATTTGCATTTATTCCGGCGATATTGAACAACGCAAGATGCGTGCCGATTACGGCATATCCTACGATGCCGATGTCATGCGGACGATCGATGTACTCGGCGATTGGGATCTTACGGTCAAGGCGGTGGTCGTTACCCGCTATCAGAACCAGCCGGCGGTCCGCGGCTTTATCAACCGCCTTTCCCGCCGCGGTATAAAGGTATATTTGCATAAACCCATTGCCGGGTATCCCACGGAACTCGATACTATCGTTTCCAGCAGAGGATACGGTTCCAACAGTTATATTGAAACTGATAAGCCTATTGTGGTGGTAACCGGTCCCGGTGCCAGTTCGGGCAAGATGGCAACCTGCCTTTCGCAGGTCTATCACGATTTTCAGAACGGTATCCGTGCCGGATATGCCAAGTTTGAAACATTTCCGGTCTGGAATCTGCCTTTGAAGCACCCTGTGAATATTGCTTACGAAGCCGCCACCGCCGATATCGGCGATGTGAATATGGTCGACAGTTTTCACCTCGAGCATTACCATACGCCGGCGATTAATTACAACCGCGATCTGGAAGTTTTTCCGGTGGTGCACCGTATTTGTTCGCGCATTATGGCGCCGGAACAACTCTATCACTCGCCGACAGATATGGGCGTAAACCGGGTGGGATTTGCTATTGCCGACGATGAAGTCTGCCAGCAGGCTTCGGCCCAGGAAGTCATACGGCGCTATTTCCGCAGTATGTGCGACTATGCCATGGGATCCGCCGACAAATCCCCCATTGAGCGGATCAAGCTTTTGATGGATGATCTGGGGATTACCGAAAATGACCGCAAAGTCGTTTCGCCCGCCCGCGAAGCTATGGCCAGTGCTGAAAAAACTCCCGGCAAGGGCTTTGACAATATCTTTTGCGGAGCCGCGCTGGAGCTGGCCGATGGCAGGATCGTTACCGGCAGAAACTCCACATTACTCCATGCGGCATCGAGCTGTATACTCAACGCTATCAAGCTGTTGGCGAATTTACCGGATAACCTTACATTGCTTTCACCCGAGGTTATCAAGGCGGTTGCCAGTTTGAAGCAGGAAGTTTATCACAATAAAGGTATAAGCCTTGACCTTTCTGAAACTCTGACCGCACTTTCGGTGAGTTCTCCCAGCAATCCGGCGGCCAAGCTGGCGCTGGATGAATTGACTAAACTCAAGGATTGTGAAATGCATTTGAGCCATATTCCGCCGGCGGGGGATGAGAATGCATTGCGGAAGCTGTCGATACATGTAACCAGCGATCCGCGGTTTACCGGCCGCAATCTTCTCCAGGATTGACGGAGCAAAATTGCGGTAAATATTGCACCTTTACTGTGCTGACAGCCAAACTGGGCGCAGCTCTGTAAAGGTGTGAAGCGGATCGGGTGGTGTTGTATATTTTCTTTGCTGCAGCTTCAGGCTGGTAGTGGAGCCAGCCCGCATGGTTGCTTGCCAAATACGACTTTTCTCGCGCTTTCAGTTGGGTTAAACGTTGTTTTTCAGGGCGGGGTATTCCCGGTAGAACTGCATATTATGCTTATTCTGGATGAATTCTATTGCTTGGGGCAGTTCTCGGATGTTGTATATAATGTAGTCGGCTTCGGCTCCGCGATACTCCTGATCGCCCTGATTGGATTTGAAAAAGACCGTTTTTATGCCCGCAGATTTGGCCCCGTATATATCGCGGTACATATCGTTGCCGATAAAAATTACTTCATTGGCTGGCAGCTGCATAGCTTTCAGTGCCGCTTCAAACAGTCTCGGGTCGGGTTTCCGATAGCCGAAATCGCCTGAAATCAGCACTATTGGAAAAAAATCGTGCAATTTTACTGAAAAAAGTTCCGGTTTTGCCCATAAAGTCTGACCATCAGATAACGCTGCCATTAAATATATATTTTCAAGTTCGTGAAGAGACTCGTATACTCCATCATAACACTCTAATTTATATCTGCTTGCAGCACGAAATACTTTTGAAGTTGTTTCTGATAATTCTTTAATATTTTCTATATGTTTCTGCTTGAAGTTTTCTATAATATTGTAAAATATTTTTGCCGAATCAAACTCCGGAAATCTTTCTTTGCTTTCGTGCCGTTGCCGGCGGTTCAGATCGAAGAAATTTTTCTTTAATTGTTCCGGGGTGATCTGCACGCCGTAATAATCCAGAAAATTAGCTGTTACGCGGTATACCCGGTCATCGTTTTCATTGGTGAGGATATCGATCAGCGTGCCGTTCAAATCAAAAATCAAACCTTTTACCGACATTATTTTCTCCTTAAACATTCGCCGGCTTCATGTATGAGCCGGCGGCGGTAAGCGTTATCCAGATAATTGTTGCGGGCAATACGCAGCAGATTTGCGCCCATGTAAAACGGGATCTTGCGTGAAATACTTTCAAAGGTTTTTTCTCGGTCGGGAAAGTGGCAGCAATACTCCCAGAGAAAGTGTCCGATAAATGGTTCGGCGGCAAATTTATTGCCGGTTATCCGCAGAAAAAAGTGCTGGAGTTCGGCGCACAATCTGCCAACATCAAAGAGCCGGTCGGTACGCTGGACCCGCTCGAGATCAAAGGTTATGACATGCATGCCGTCGCCGAAAAAGAAGTTTGAAGGAGTGGCGTCGCCATGCACCAAAACCTCGCAATCCTGCCACATGGCCGGGTTTCGGCGATAATCTTCGCAAAAGTTTCGCATGCGCCATTCGTCGTGATCGGATATAAATGGCTTCAGACTGTTGAGTACTAAATGGAAATAGTGACACACGGCATCGAATTTTACCGATCCCAGCCGAGCCGAACGGTTGTGCAGGGTGGCAAGAAAACAAGCCAGTGCCCGGAGTTTATCGTATAAAAGCTGCGGCAGGTTTTCTTTTATGGCCGTTGAAATAATGTCGTCAAGCGGAGTACCGTAACAATACTCCACTACCAGCAGCCGGTTCAAGCCGTCGTTGCGGCCGAGGACTCTGGCGGCATAGTGCGTTTCGCCAAGATATTTGCGGATTTCAATGGCGTTACGGTATTCGCGGTCGAGCCGGCGCCATGCTGCGGACCAATCCGGCTGGCGCGGTGAGTAGAAGAATTTGCCGACTGCGCGTGTGCAAGTTGCGCGGTCTTCGTAGATGTAAACCGCGTTGGAGCCATTGGTTCCGAAAACGCGGATGCCTTTGCTGCAGCAGCAGCCCAGCTGCGGAAAAATTTTATTTTTCAGATAATTATAAAGCGGATCTTCCGGGGGGAGTTTTCCCAAATAATTCAACATTTGCCACCTCAACGGCATATAGACCGCGAGGCGGCGGAAAATGTTTCAGCAGCACTCTGAAAGAACTTTGAGAGAAGACGATACGCGCATATCTTTGACTTTTTCGCGGAACTCCGCCATGTGCGGCGCCGCCAGATGTGCTTTCAGGTGGTCGATGCTCTGCCAGCACTCCACGAAAGTCAGGGTGTTTTCGCCGCAGAGCTCCTGGGCGGCGAAGCCGGAATTGAAATCGCCGGTAAGGTTGTAGCTGATGCATCCGTCTTCGGCGCGTACTTTAGCGAGATTATCTTTTACCGCTTCGATAAAAGCATTGCGGAATCCGGACTTGAGAACGCTGGTGGCAACAACAAAAATCATGATTTAACCTCTTTGGTTTAATATTGAAAAGTGTTTATAAATAATATAACACTAAATATCATTTTTGCAAATTGCAAAAAAAAATAAAGATTAAAAAATGCATTTAACCACATGGAGAAATTGCATGAAAAAGTGGGCCGGAAAATGTTTTTATCTTGCCAGCCGAACGCTATATATATAAAGAAAAGAGCCGGATTGTTCGATGAAAATGATGGAAAAAGCGAAAAAACAGCGTTTTTTTTATGAAAAAACAGCGTTTTACCCCTCCTGATGGTTTGACTTTTGACAAAAAGCGTGCTAAATTCCACGGTGAATAATTATATAAAAATAAAAAAATAAATATATATACATGGGGCTTCAGGCGCATTAAACACAGAAAAGCGCATGTCCCGAAAATTACCAAGGAGGTAAATTATGGCAGGAGAGAGAAGATTCGTATTGGTCGATCAGTTGTTGACGAGTGATCGCGATAGTTTGAGTTACTCCGGTTTTGATATATATGAGCTTTCGTATCAGGGAGGAGATGCCGCAGTTAATTCGTATGGGCGTGTTATTACGGTTCAAAATAGCGGCGGCCTTAGCGGATACAATGCTGTTCTCTCTAATTATGCCTTTGCTGCCACGGGTGATAGCAATCAGATTACGATCAGTGGTAATTATTCTGGGTATGAAGATGAATTGCTGCATCTGGTGCGTTATCATTCGGCAGGAAGTAACTGGTATTCCGAAGCGGATGTATCTGATACGATTATCAGTTTAGACACTAATTACAATGCTTATTTTTACGCTTTTAATGCATGGGATGGGGGGGGCGAGAGTGATCCAGTCGGGGCTGTTCGTTTTGTCGGAAATAATAAGCTTGTTTTGACTGCTCAAGCTGGTGCTGAATTGACCAAATATAACTGGACAGGTTTGACGGAGCGTACTGGATGGAAGACTGATGATAATATCAAGTTGCGTTCTGATAATTTTTCGTTTTTCACTCCTTGGAAGTTTGATAATACAGAAACGAACGGAACTTTTACAAATGATGGAGCTGAAGAAACTAACCGTGAGGATGATGCTCATTTGGTCTATGGGCAGGGCGGGGAAATTACTCCCACAACACAGACCCTGAACTATACTATTCACTCTACCGGAGATACTCTGACTGTTGTCAGCGATCTGGTTGGTCAAATTGAAACAAATATTGGGGCAATTCATACCGGCTATGTATCTAAAGGCGACAAAGAAAATGTATCCCAAAATAACTCCAGTAATATCAATGTGGAAGGTGCTGCTGTAAAAGTAGATGGCACATTGATCCTGAAAGGGAATCAGCGGGCTGTTATAGAGGTCAGTAATAATAATGAGACTTTTGATGCCAGCTCTGACAATACCAATACAGGACATAAGGTTTACCTTTATGACTGGGTATATGTTAAACCTCAACAAGGAGAGCCATATTACAAGATAGCGAGTGAGCCCGATGATAATGGAGAGAACTTTGCTGTAAATTGTTTTGATATTTCTGATTACGGAACTGTTATTGCAGGTTTTGCTTCGCCAACAGCAAATGATAACGTGGTCAGCAATTACGGTGTGCATGCTGGCGAAATTGAGTTGACAAGTGGGGTTTGGTCAGGTCAAATTACAGTAGATACCAGTGATGTTGCAATAATTGCCAATAGCAGTTGGACACGTGCTGAAAGTGAAAATGGGGTTACTGCGTCTGCCTGTAATAATGAAATAAGTGCTTACGGTATTTATGCGGATAATATAACCATCGCTAAACTGGGATCGCTGTCAGAAGATTACGATGGGGTTAATCAAGCCCAGAAGTATGCCGATGATGACTATAACATCAAGACTTCCGTCAGCAATACTTACATCAATGTAGCTACTGCAGGAAAATTGGAGCAGGATAAATTTACTCCGGGGCATATTAATGCCACTGGTAATCAAATTATCAGTGCTGCAATCTATTCGACTGGAAATGTAAATATCGGGGAGATTTCTGAAGATTTCAAGATGTTTGCGGAGTTGGATGATAATGAATTGGTTCTCAATTTGGATGTTGACAGCTCAACGAATCACAATACTTATGCTTATTCGCTGGGGTATGTTGGTGTAGGAATTTCAGCAAACAATATCAATATTGGAAAATTCAACGGTTCTATTACAGTTTCAACTGACGGTTTTGATAGAGATACTGCTTTGGAAGGCGTAAAAGCGGGGGAATCTTCTGCCGGTACAATGGTTTTTGGGTTACGCGCTCAAAGTTTAACCGGTTCTCACAATTTTGGTGGCGAAATTATTCTTCAAAATACTGCAACTTTGGGTGAGTTGGTAATATGGAATGATGATGGTACCTACAGCTTAAATCCCAGCAGAGGCGCGTTGGGGAGTGGGATTGATGTTGCCAGTATTACTATAAACGGGGTTATTGATACAGATATCAAAGCTACACGTGGACAGTTTGGTATTTATGCTGGAACGCTCATTGCTGATGGTTTTACCGGCAGCATAAGTGCAAGTGAAATGGATGAGTCCGTGGAGTTGGTAGCGGCAGTAATGGATATAAGCAAAACCCCGAGTGTGGGGTTGGATATCCGGAATAACTTGTCTTCCGGTGTGACTGGAGATGCTTTTGACATGGCAGGTAGTATTACTGCCGACGATTACGGCATCACCACTTTGGGCGCTCTTAATGTGCGTGTTTCTGGGAACATAACTGCTGCTACCGCGATAAAGGGCGAACGTTATGTAGATTATACAACTGGTATTGTCGGGGCAAAACATGATGATATTGTCAGCATAGCTCGTACAGCGATAATAAACGGTGATATTGAGTTGGGTCTGTTGCTCAATACTGTTACTATCAACAGTAACGCACGAGTTAACGGTGTTATTAGAACACTGGGTGGTAGTCTCAATCTCAATTTTGAGTTGGATGGTCCGGCTGCAACGACTCCCACTTATACTATAAGCGCCTACGACGAAGAAGATGCCTTGCTTAAGGACTCGAATACTTTAGCTGTTAATTTGTCTTATGCTCAAGCCGGTGCTTATACTCTTGTACGTTATGGATATCAAGAATGTCGTGGGGATAAGGGAGGTGTCGTTTCTGACTACATTAATGGACAGGATACCATCAAGTTTGACTACCTGGGAAAGCAACTTGAACTTAAGATAGGGGAGAATGGTGTAATAGATGGTATTACCGTTAGCAGCGAATTTATAGAACATAATGGTGGATATGAGTTGCAGGTGACGATAGGGGGAAATATTACTGCTCCCGCGCAACTTAATCTCTCTGCTGATGGCAGCGATTATGTTACGGTAACCAAAAATGCCAATGGTGTAATTACCGGTCTGGATTGGTCGGAACTGCATGAGTATCTGGAAAATCATGTAAACAATGATCTGTCTTCGGTCTATGATTATGGTATTGAAATGCTCAATGCCTACGAGTTGACCTACCGTTTTGTCGATGAAAACGGGGATGATATTTCGGAGGAAGATATTGTTGTTACCTTTGATCAACTGCAGAATGGCTCGATTACCGGAGCAACTCCCATTTATATTGCGGAAAGCAATATCCCGGTAGGGGTTAGATTCAGTGAGGTTCCTGACAATGCGGTTGATGTTGTTTGGAGCCTTACGCCCAAACAGGATTCGGTGGAAGATTTGTCGCTTATTTCCGCAATCAGGGATCAGATGCTTACCGACCGTGATGATGTTACCGGTAATCTGGTGTTGGATTGGACTGATTTGCATGGAGACATTGCAGATAATGATGATATTAAAAGCGGTGCAACATTCAGTCACTACGAAGTAACTTATACTTTGTATGCCGGTGACGGCAGTGTTGTTCGCAGCGGCAGTATATTTTTTGAAAACGATCCGAACGGGACAACCGAATATGAAATTTCAGACTCTGCCGATTACCGCGTTGAGTGGAGTTTGAAACTGCATACAATTACGGATGCGGTGGACTCTGCAAATAATTCTCTCGTTGTATCCAGTACCGATGATGCCGGCAACTTTAAAAACTATCTGTACAGCAACTACGATGCTGAAGCTGGGCAGCTTACCCTTGATTTGACTGAACTCCGCAGAGAACTGGCAGAAGGTGATCACGAGGAGTACGGTTTTGCCAACAGTTTTGCCAATAAGTATGAAATAGAGTATATACTTGTTGACAGCAATGGCAACGCGTTGAATTACAGCAATACCGAAGGTAAAATTATTAACAACGGTACTTTGAATACTAATGTTCTCAACAGCACTGCGACTATTGTTTCTTATGTTTCCGGAAATTATGAAGATAGTAATGGTAAGACCACATATACCTTTGACGGTGTTGCCGAAGGCATGTCCGTAGTCTGGAGAATGCGTGTTGTCGGTAATACCAGCGGTACTCTGGTCAGCCAATGGTCTGCTTGGCAGACGGTGAAAGCTTCTGCTAATGAAGTGGCGCCTTTTGATTTTACCGGGTTTTATACCGATGTACGCGATATTCGCAATGCAGATGCAGGTTTTGCCGTCGGTCAGGCTGTTGCCGAACTTTCGTGGGATGGTATTAAATCAAGCGAAGCTGTCCGCTGTTATGAAGTGCAGTATATTATTCAAGCCAATCAGGTAACTCTCAGCGAAGCCCAAGCTGCCGGCTTCAACAGCGTGGAAGAATATGTCGTCAGCGATGATTTTTTTAGGCGTAACAATGTAACTGCCTATAGCAAGGTTGTGTCCGGTAATGCTGTAACTCTTTCCAATTTAAAAAGTTCCGGATATTGCTACTGGCGTATCCGCGCGCTGGATGAAACTGCCAACTTGAGTGCAGCCTTGAGCCAGGTCGAAACTTTTGTGGATAATACTGTCGGTAACGAATTAACTACTGCCTGGAATACTGAGGAGAATCCAGCAGCAGGTATTTCCCCCAATCCCGGTGTCAGCGAATGGTTTATGGGCGATACTTTCCGTGTTCAGACAAGTGATGATACCGGAGCTCCTGTGTTTACTACTGGTGCTGTCGGCAGTTTTGTTGACAGTATCCGTCCGGAAGCTTTTGCCGGCAATACTGACCTTACGGGTTATTTGGCATGGAAGGCTGCATCAGATAATAGTGAATCCGGCGTAAACCGTTATGAAGTGGAGATATTCTCTGACGGATTGGATATTGAAGCTTTACCTGAAGTTTTGCGTTTTTCAGAAAAAGGAGTCGGCAGAAATATCGGTATCTGGGGTACAGCGTTGACCGGTGACGGTTATACTGTCAGAATCGGTACTTTGAATGAAAATGGTGTATTTGTTGCCGATCAGCGCGAAGTGAGTGTTGATGACATAACTTCCATGGAAGACATTATTCTGATGTCGGCAGTGAGTGACGGCAGACTTTATTTCTCTGCAAGCGGCGAACTTAAGCTTGCTGATAAATATGTGCAGATCATGAATGGCTCTACCGTAGTTGCTACGGTAAATGCAGAAGAGTTTGCCTGCTACTCCTACGATTATCAGGAAGTTCTGCATGCAGATAATATTTTCCCCGCCAGTATTCTCAGATATACAACAACTAACGATCAAGCAGAAGCGTTTGATCTTAATGACGAATTCTGTGTCGGTACGGTCAATGATCAAGGAGGTGTTGATCAGGCTGCAAACTATAAGGTTGCTGTAAGACGCGAAAATGGTCAGACTGTTATCCATGTTATCTACATCAATGGTAATGGTGCAGACGGTTTTGCTGCAGGTTTGAGTATTTATTCCAGATCGTTCAATAACTCTACTAAAGAGTATGATGATTGGGATGCTGAAGCGGTTATTACATTTGAAGCCAATTTTTTGACAAATGCTTACTATACTGATTACGACTATTATGTAGATTTCAGCAATATGGATCTCTTTGTTGATCCGGAGCAGAACTATAACTACAACATTACCGCCAAAGACTTTAACGATAATCAGGCTACAAATAGCGGCAGTGTGTTGTTTGATAATGCTGAAGGTAATTTTATAGAAGAAAATCCTGCAGCAAATATCGGTTTCTATGTGGATACTACCACCCCGCGAGCGGTTGGAGCACCGTCGTTCCTTACTGGATATATCGGTTGGCATGGTGCAGAGGATGCACAGAGCGGTATTCGCAAGTATGTGGTGTCGCTGGTGGATAGTTTCGGCAGAACAATTACCGATATGAATGGTGTATCCTGTACCGATTATGTGGATGTAACGCTGGATAAAACCACTCCGGGAATCACCGATCGCAGTATTGTAAGTTGGACTCACGCTGATTTGCAGGTCGATCAGGATTATATTGTGACCTATGAGGATGCTAACGGCAATACCATTACTTTGGATGCTGTTTGCAAGAATGTCGATGGTGTTGCTACTCTTATCATTGCCGGCAGAGGCAATTTGAATGACGAAAATTTGACAATTAGCGGTGGAGTCTTCCAGAATACTGCTGTAACTGTCGGAGCTCAAGACAGCAATACCACTTGCGAATATTATGAATTCTCTATTGATATAAGTCAGTGGCAGTTGCCGAGCACGCCCGGAAGTATTACCGATACTTACAATGTCAAGCTCGAAGCAGTGGACTACCACAATAATGTCACTACATTGCAGCCGGATGGAAATACTCAGGAGTTGGAAATTGTTGTTGACCACGACAATCCTGTCTTTACTGCCGTTGCAGATGAGCCGAATAGCGGTTATGTGGTCGATGTTCAGATGCCGGATTCGCTTGAATCAGCTCCGCCGGTTTCCGGCGAGATCGCATGGAAAAAAGCCATCGACAATGACAGCGAAATTGCATACTACACCGTCGCGGTCATGGATGCTGACGGCAATACAGTCCGTACTGTTTATGTTGACAGGACTTCGACTGACTACAGCAGCCAGAGCCAGAGCGTAGTCACCTGGTACAGTGAAGATTTGATATACGATACGGCTGATCCTGTAACTTATAGTGTTACCGTTAACGGTACAACCATAGGTAATGTGGCGGTTCGTTGCGATGATTACGGCAGAAAATATCTGGATGCAACTGGTTTCGACAGCAGTATTGATATGGAATCTGCACAGGTCAGTGTTTCCGGTCGGTTGGTGCGCAACGGTATTGAAGTTGTCTGCGGCCGGGATGAAACCACACAACAGTATTTTGTTGAGTATACATCTGCTGATATTGTTGCGGGTGAGATGTATACCATCAACTTTGCTGACGGCAATGTTTCTGGGCAGGCAACTCAAGATGGCGTGCTCCGCATAACAACAAATCGTTTGTGGAATTCCGAACAGGTTGAATCCATCGCTGGAAGTTTCAATGTTGCCGGTCTCGAAGAGTCGGATGATTATTCTTTCAAATATTATGAAATAACCTCTGCAACGTACATTGTGGAACTGCGCGGTAACTTTGTTGTTGGTGAACGCTATGCTGTCGGTAATATATCCGGTATCCTTGCTAAACAGGATGCCTCCGGTGCTTATCTGCGGTTTACTGTTGATAACTATACCGAAGGTACCACTTATGTGGTTGAGGGTATCAACGATATTACGCAGACTGTTGCCGCGTATGATTACTCCTTGGAGTTCACCGCAGACTGGGGCTTGATTGACGAAAATTATACCTATCAGGTTACGGCAACTGACCGTTTTGGTAAATCTACGGTAATTGCCGAGGAAAGTCTGGGCTTGACTGTTGATCAGGGCGATGGTCCGAATATTGACCTGGATGTTGAAGGTGATGTTATCGATTCGTTTGTCGATTACAGCAATCCGACGCTCACGGGCGATGCCCAGCCGGATGCCGCCCAGACAACGATCTCCGGATATATTGTTTGGGACAAGGCGCAGGATAGAGATGTGCCGGTCAGTCATTATACAGTAACTTTGTATAGAACTGATGAAAACGGCAACAAGTTGTACGAAGGCGAAGGTGAAAATAGAGCACCGGTCGTTGTCGGCAGTAAGGTTATTGATTTTACTCAAGCTCCGAGTCAGGACAATTATCAGGCTCCCGCAGACCACATCGCCGGTAATACTCTTTCTGGACGTACCATGATTGCCTGGGCTGATGAGTCGCTGGAAGTTGACAAAGTTTACACCGCAGGCATCACAAGAACCTTTGTATCTGTGGATGTGAGTGGTGATGATATTTCTGTTGGTTGTTCATATACTGTTGTTTTGAGCAACGGCACTAATGTCGTCGGCACTATTATCAATGACACGCTCTGTTTTTCTGCAGAAGGAAATTTGGATGGTGTAGAATTCAGCGTTGATTTGGACGATAATGAGCTGACCGGTGTAATTAATAGTGACAATGCTAGGTATACCTTTGACGCGCTGGAGGAGCTGGAGGCGGTTGCCAAGAATGTAAATGGCACCACGCTTTTCATCATCGGCGAAGGTAATTGGATTGGCCGCGATTTGACGATTATCGATAATGATGGCAATGAATATCACCTGACGGAGGATGCCGTATTCAAATATTATGATTATTCAATCGATTTGGATGCTGTATTCGGCAGTGATTTGACGGAAAATAATTACATTGTTGAAATTCAGGGTTTTGACTCGCTGGGTAATGGCGGCAGAGTGGATACGCATACTGTCCGGATCGACAATTCCGCACCTTCGTTTGACGATCAGGATAATGATGAGGTTGTTACCGACTTTGTATTTGCAACAGAAGCTCTGCGCTTGAATGATAGTGAAACTGATCCGGTTACTGTTGCTATCCGCGGTATTATTGCCTGGGATAAAGCAACCGATGATGACAGTGAGATACTCAAGTACTCAATAAATGTCTACCACAAAGTATACACTGAGCAAACAACTCCCGGTGAACAGGGAGGAACTGTTACCGAAACAATCATAACGGATGAACTTGTTCATAATACTGTAGAAATCAAGCCCGGAGCAGATTGCGATCGTTCGATTGCAATTTTCAGCAGCTCTGAATTGACGGCTGGTTATAAGTACATTCTTTCGTGGAATGGAAACACATATTCTGCCGTCGCCCATGTGGGCAGTACTGCTGATGCTGATCCTTATGTTAAATTCTACAGTAATATTGGTGAGGACTGGAGCAATATCAGCGGACATTCGGTCTACTTCGAGAATACAGCCGGTGGCCAAACTTATGTTGATATTGCAAACGGTTTTACCGCCAAACATTACGATTATACAATCGATTTGTCCGATTGGGAACTGGATGAGGCCGAGTATTCTTATCAGATTACGGCAACTGATTTGTTCGGCAAAACTTCCAACATTGCTGAAAATAATATTCCTTCGCTGGTAGAAGATGGTGCCGGTCCCTCCTTTACCGGACCCGGCGGCGCTTATGTGGAAGCTACTGTTCCGGCAAGTATCACGGCGGCTGCCGGACTTACCGGTTGGGTTTGCTGGCAGCGTGCGGCTGATACTCATACCGATATCAGCAAGTATGTTATAACGCTGACTGATGAAGACGGCGTAGTTGTCGGTACCAAGACGATCGACTTGACGAGCGAAAGAGTAGAAGACAGCGGAGATATTATCGATGGCGACAATGTAAGCTCGCGCAGTATTATCAGGCTGACTGCTGAAGATCTCGGCCTTGACGCTGGTACTGACCTGATTCTTGATGCGGATGCCGGTAAAATCACCAAACTTGAAACCCCGTACAATGTCTCATACAATGACAGCGCGGTTAAGCTCGAATGGTCGGTTAAAGAAATCAATGGTACCAAGTACCTCGTAATCACTGCCGACAGCGATTTGCGCGGCAAGGATTTGACCATCAGCGGCGGGAATATTGGTGATACTGGTACGTCTTGCCGCGTAACAGATAATTGCGAGTATTACGACTACGCGCTGGATCTGGATGATTTTAACGTTCAGGCTGGCGGTCAGTATAATGTGACAATCGAAGCTTACGACCATTTTGGTCATCCCGCTGAAACAGAACAGTCCTTCGAGCTGCTGACCACCGATGGCAGCGCGCCTGAATTCGTCAACGACGGCAGCGATGCAGTATTCAAGGCTCAGATGCCTGCGAGCATGAGCGACAACCCGCAGCACACTGGTGTGATTGCGTGGGATAGAGCGCTTGATGCCGACAGCGAAATCAAGAGCTACACGGTCAATGTGTACGAAATGGTTGCAACCACTGACGACAAGGGCAATGTGACCTACACCCGCAGCGAAACTGCGGTCAAGGAAATCGTGGTTGACCTGTCGCAGGAAAAGACGGTCGATGGTGTAAATTATCAGGAATCCGCTTGCAAGAGCGTAGCCCGTTATGAACACAAAGACCTTGTGGTTGGTGAAACCTACACGATCGTTATTGATGTAAATGGCGATGGGGCGATCCAGGAAGGCAAAGAAGAATACACCGTAGTAGCGCAGGGTACTGCCGGCAAAGCTTATCTTGAATGGTACAGCAAAGGTTCTGAAGACTTGTCGGTCGCGGGCTTGACCGCCACGATCAGCTATCTGAATACCAAGGGCAAGCCGGAGGCATTTGCAAGTAACGTAGAATTCGGCGCAGTCCACTACGATTACTCTGTGGTGATCGATGGTTTGAAACTCGATGGCAGCCGCTATGAGTACGACATCATTGCTGAAGATTACTTCGGTGAGGAAAGCAAGATTTCCGGCGGAGAGATCGTGGATGATTTCCAGGTGCCGTTCTATGAAGCGACCGACAGAGCCGGAGTCTATATCGATGCCAAACAGCCCGCCAGTCTTATTGCCAATACCGTTCTGACCGGTTACATCGGTTGGAACAAGGCTGCGGACAGCCATACCGGTATCCGCAACTACATTGTAACGCTGACTGATGAAGCCGGCGCATTTGTCGGTACCAAGACGATCGACTTGACGAGCGAAAGAGAAGAAGACAGCGGAGATATTATCGATGGCGACAATGTAAACTCGCGCAGTATTATCAGGCTGACTGCTGAAGATCTCGGCCTTGACGCTGCTACTGACCTGATTCTTGATGCGGATGCCGGTAAAATCACCAAACTTGAAACCCCGTACACGGTTAGTATTGACGGCATCAGCAATGTTGAATGTGTAGTCAGAAGTATCAATGGCGTAAATACCCTCATCATTACTGCCGCCAGCGATTTGCGCGGTGAAGAACTGACCATCAGCGGCGGCAATATTGGTGATACTGGTATTGCTTGCATTGTAACAGATGATAATTGCGAATACTTTGATTATGCAATCGGTATTGACCAGTTCGGCGATCTCCACGGCAGCCGATATAATGTGGTGATCGAGGCGGAAGATTACTTCGGCAACAAGTCGGCTACCAATACTGTGCTTGACTTCACCACCGATAACGGAGCACCGAACTTCGGCGGTCAGAAGACGGATTATGTGGTTATCAGCAATACTCCTGACACAATGGATATAACCACCACTCCGTCGCTCCTGACCGGCAATATCTGCTGGAATAGAGCAACGGATAACGATGCTGAAATCCGCAACTATGTGGTGCAGGTCTTTGATAAAGATGGCAACGCGGTTCTGGACGAAGAAGGTAATGCTCTGACCAAGGTCGTTGACTTGAGTAAAACCGGCAGCGGTGCCAAGCCGTTGAGCATTGCCACTTGCAATGATACGCGTCTGGTTGCCGGCGAAGTGTACACTATTACATATCACTCCGGTAGTGACATGTATAATGCCTTCGGCGAAAAGATCGTATACGAAGATGGCGTGCTTACGGAAGACTCCGGCAAGCATACCACCGGTGTTGCCAAAGTTGGTAGCGATGGTAAAGTTTATATTGAGTGGAACTTCGATGCTGATAAAGTCAGCGACAAGAGCATGTTGATGATCAATCCGGTGGCAGCCAACGTGGAAAATAACGTTGTCGGCATGCTCTTCTTCGGGGCTTCGGATACAATCCGCGTCCAGAAATTCGATTACGCGATCAGCATTGATGATTGGCAGCTTGGTCAGAATGAGTACACTTATCAGATCACAGCCTATGATTACTTCGGCAACTCCACTACTATCGCTGAAAGTGCGTTGGGGCTCTATAAAGATGGAAAAGATCAAGCTCCGACGCTTTCCAACGTCATGGCCAGCGAGTATATCACAATAGACTCCAAGGTTTATGAAGATGCAATTTATACTGATCCTGAGCTGACAGATCCGACCATTACCGGTTTCATCGGTTGGGAAAAGGCGGTCGATAATGAAAGCGGCATTCTCAAGTACGTTGTGCAGCTGCTCGATGAAGACGGCAATGTTATGAATGGTTACACCAAAACGGTTGATCTTTCCAAGAACGGTCCGACCGTAACGGATGAAGAGGGCGTTGTTACAAACGTTACGACCATAACGGATGAAAATGGCGTTGTAACTGTTCTCGATGACTCGCTTGCCAAGATGCACAGCTTCAGCAGCTTTATTGCTGAAAATCTGGTCGTCGGTGATATGTACAAGGTTACCATTACTGACAACAGCAGCAATAAAACATGGACCAAAGACGTCATGGCGCAGCAAGTCGTGATGTCAGAAGGGCACGAACTTTCCAGCGTGATCCGGGATAAGGAGGTAAAATACCTGACCTGGTTCGATGATATTTCGCTGAACAACAATGTCGAAGTTGTTATTACCGATGCTGCCGGTAATGTGGTTACCGGTGAATTCACAAGCCGTCACTACGACTATACTGTGGATATTGCCGACTGGAACTTGACCGGTCAGCGTTATCAGTACAAGATCACCGCATATGACTACTACGGTCATGAGGTAACGAGTACCCAGTACAAACTGAAGGCTGACAGTTACACCGGCCCGTACTTTGACAATGCTGATGCCAGCAGTAATGAGTTCGAGTATAACGGCAATAAGAATACTTCGTCTGATAAGGTCTATGATGTAACACAGAAGACGAATTCTGCTACCACTGCCGATGGTATCACCACGGTCAAGTTTGTCCGCGGCGACCTTGATACTGCAACTTACCTCGATGGCAACATCACCTGGAGCAAGGCGGCAGATCAGGAAATCGGTATCCGTTACTACGAAATGCTGCTCTCCGGCGGCGAGTACAAAGTTACTGCAACTTCGGAAACCACCGGAACCGGTAATGATCAGAAGACCACTTATACCAACAAGATCATAATCAGCGACTACGATGCAGATCGCAATTACTCGCTGGTGCTTGGCGGCAAGGTTCTGAACTCTGATGAATACACCTTCAGCGTTGATGAAAAAGGTACTGCCACCTATACGCTCAAGGATACCAGTAAGAGCTACAGCAACCAGAGTGTTGAGTTCAACGAAGTACTCTATCTGGATGCTGACGGCGTAGATGGTGTGCTGACATTTGATGGTAATACCTATACGCTGGATCTTGGCGAGCTGGATCACAAGCTCACCAACTACAGCTATACCTACAAGATCTATGCTGTTGATATGTTCGGCAACCGCAGCGAAATGCTCGAAGCTGTTGACGCAAATGACAACAAGCTCGGATACACCGGCAAATTCAGCGTGGATAACGAAGCGCCTGTATTTGACAACGGCAGTGTAACCGAAGCGTTGAGCTATACGTTTGATGCCGCAAATAACACCTATACCGCAGTATTGGGTTGGAACAATGCCAGCGATGATATTGGTATCCACGCTTACCGGATCGTGCTGACCGATAAGGCCGGCAAGACGATTGAAGAACGTGTTTTGCGCGAAGATACCACCAAGGATACAAATCACGACAGTTTTGCCATCTGGAGCAGCGAAAAGCTCGTTGCCGGCGAAATTTACACCGTGGTATTTGCCGATGGAAGCGATAAGCAAGTCAAAGCCACAGAAAGCAAAGCCACTGTTGACTTCAATAAAGAAGACGGTACGCTGCAGAATGGTATCCGCGAACAGGAAATCGTGGGTGTTAGATCGATTTCGTGGAGCGGTATCGGCATTACTGGCGGGCCGGTAACGATCAAGTATGGCGACACGGTAATTGCCGAAATAAAAGGTACGCCTGATAAGACCCATACCGGAACTGAATATCAGTATGCCAACTACACCGACAGTTTTGGTATTACCGGTTTGGCGCAGGGCGAATACAGCTATGCGATCTATGCTGAAGATTACTTCGGTAAGGAATCGGCAACACCGGTCACCGGAACGCTGGTATACGACAATATCGCTCCGGAATTCATCGGCACAACCAACAAAGTCAGTTGGATTGCCGGTAAAGACGGCAAAACCATTGTGCCTACCTTTACCTGGAGCGCTGCTGAAGATGGTAGTGGCGGAGTCGGTATGTATCAGTACAAGATATTCTATCGTGTTGCAGGCAGTGACGACACGTTCAAGGAGTTGGCCGAAATAGAATATGCAGCCGGTAATAAGGAATATACCTATACCCACTCTCTGTTGGACGCAGAATCTTATGAGTATGAGATCCGTGCCTATGACAAGGTTGGTAATGTGTCGAAGCTGTCCGGTAACTTCGGCAGCAGCGATTTGCAGAACCTCAACGGAGATTTCTCCGGTCAATCTGCGGAGGTTGAGATCATCAAAGGTCTGGATAACCAGAATACTGCGAAAGTGACACTGACCTGGAATTACTCCGAAGCAGGCGATGCCAAATATTATCGCGTGCTGGTGAATATCGGCAGCAAGACTTATGAATTCTGGACCACGGCGGCAGAAGTAACTGCCAATGGCGGTAAGATGGTATTCGACAATACCATGCCCGGCCGTCCGGTGGATATTTTTGCCGACCAGACATCGTTCAAGTGGGTCGTAGATGCTGCCGATGAAAATTATAATATTGCATTGACTGCTTCGAAGGATTGGCAGACTTGCGATATTACTGAAAGGATCGTGGCAACAAGCACTCCCAAGCCTTATAATGTCAAGCTCATCAGAGGCGCACAAGTCAATGGGGTCAATACCGATACCATTGGCGTGAGCTGGGTGAGCGGCAGTGAAAAGCTTGGCGTCTACTACTACGAGATCACACTGCAGCGTGTTGATGAAAACGGCGAAGCCATGACGCTGGATGTTGATGAGTATGGCCGTCCGTATAAATACACCGGCAGTACTTTGTTTGTAACAGACAAAGACTTCCTGGCAGCGGATATGGATCCCAAGGCTGTAACAGTCAAGACCAGCGGCAATTACAGCACGCTGACGATTGCTGATCTGTGCAAATTCTTCGGCGTAACCAGCTTCCCCGAAGGTGATTATAAAGTCACCGTTACGGCATATGGTGCACAGGGCGCTGATGGCGTGGCAAGTGATACAGTCGGCGTTACCATTGATACGGTCCGTCCGGGCAGCGTTTCCGTCATTACCGCCAAAGCCATTGCTGTAAACATGAGCGAAACTGTTCAGCAGCATGAACTGGTGATCGAGTGGAACGAGGTCAAGGACGCTTCCGGTATTGACTATTACATTGTGGAATACCGTGCAGCCGGATCCAGCGCCTGGGCAAAGCAGACAGTAGATAATATTGTTGGCGAAACGCAGGTATTCTCGACTCGAGTGAACGATTTGCAGAATGCTTCGAGCATCGAATATCGGATCACCGCGGTCGATAAGAGCGGCAACACCGGTCTTCCGTGGTCGAGCTTCAAGACCATTGATATCGTTTCTGACGGTTTCAGGGATACCTTGAATACGGCAGCTGATAAGACTTCTGAATTTGAAACTGCCGGCGGCAGTTATGCGATCAAGGGCGAAGCTGTCGGCCGTGGCGATATGGCTGATACGTTCAAGATCGTGACGACTGTTGCGCAGACAATCAAACTCGAAGCCTCCGGCTTTGATCAGGTGACCGGAACCAATCGTTATATCACGGTCAACGTGTACGAAGGTAAAGATTATATACTGGTCGGTTCGCTGGTCTATGGCGAAAATGGTCTTGTCAGCGGCAGTGACGAGTATTCTCTCAAGGCGGGTACAACTTATGTATTCGAAGTGGTCAATAATGATCCTGATAAGGCATCTGCATCCAGATATGATCTGACTCTCAACCGGATCAGCGATTCGGAAGTGGATGAAACATGGTTCAATATTGAAAACTTTACTGCGAGTGTATCTGACACCAACAATGACTCCGTTGCCGGTGTTATCACCGACAGTGCAACCTTCAAGTGGGGCGGTTTGATCGGTGGTGTCGGCACAGCTGACAAAACCGGTTCGGAACCGAAATATTACCAGATCGAGTATATCGTTCTGTCCGAACAGTTGACGACCGAACAGCTTGGAGATTTGAGCATTGAAGAATATGTGCTCAGCAATGAGTTTGCAAGTTACAACACTACAACGATCAATGTAACCGGCAATTCTGCGGCATATAAATTCCCCTCCTATGGATATGTCTATTGGAGAATCCGCGGTTCGTTTGATGATCCTGACACTGCTGCGGTTGAAGGCGCTACCAGTAATTGGGTCGCCGGATCGCAGTTCTACTACGGAGAAGCTGCTGATACGGTCAAGCCGGATATGTCCAAGCTCTCGCACTCCATTCTGGGTGTGGTCTTCAACAAGCCCGTTGATAATGATGCTGATGGTGTAAATACCGCCGAATCTACCACACTCAAGGGTAAGATCATGTGGAACGATGGTGCGTTTGATGTCAACAGCGGCATCAAAGAATACCTGATCCAGATCAGTACCAATGGCGGCAAGAGCTATAATCAATGGAAGACCGTTGGCGCAGAAGCTGTTGTAACAGCCCAGAGTCAGGCAAGCTATACTTATTACGCGCTTGATTCCTCCAAGAGCTATACGATCGAGATCGATGGTGTTATTTATAATGGCACTGTTAAGGTAAACGATTCGTCGAAGATTCTGGTTTGGGATAGCGCTGTTGATGCCAGCGGTAATGCCAGCAGCGGCAACTGGATGGGCAAGACTGCGGTGATCTGTGAAAATGGTACCAGATTGGCAACCATAACTCTGGGCGATGATAATTGCATCGTCTACCAGTACGCTGCTGAGTTTGATGATTGGAGCAATGGTTCTTACAATTACCGTATTGCAGCAGTTGATTACAGCGGCAATGTAAGCGACTGGATCTACGGTAAAGAGTTTGTTGCTGATAAGGGTGCGCCGGTCTTTATGGACGAAAATGTCAACGTTGTGGTTGGCAACAGCCCCGACAAGACCACGATCAACGCCACGCTTACCTGGAAACCGGCAACGGACTATACCGGTGATCTCGGAATCCGTTATTACGAAGTACAGGTCAAGGCTGCCGGCGACAGCAACTGGACTACCATGAAGGTGATAGGCAGTGCTGATAATCAGAGCAGCTATGAGGCTGTGGTAAGCGGTCTCAAACCCGGTGATTATGAGTTCCAGATCGTTGCTAATGACTACTTTGGCAACAAAGCGGTGATCGGCGGCAGCTTCGGCATGCCGGATGATGTACCGCCGGTGGGTAACTTTACGGCGTTTACATCGTCGGTCAAAGCTAATTACATCACGAAAACCGGAACCCGGACGGTGAAGGATGAGAATACCGGTAAGGAAACGGTTGAAACTTATACTTATCAGGTGCTGGAGGATGCATCGGTGACCTTGGATTGGTCCGATACATTTACAGATGCCGCGCATTATAAGGTCATCATTTCCGATAACGCCAACTTTGCCAAAACCGATGGCAGCAAGTATTACGAATTCTGGACGACCAGTTCGGAAGCTGAAAGTACCAAGATGGTATTTGACAATACTTCGACCGGCCGTCCGGTGGGTGTGTTCGAAGGTATCACGCAGGTATATGTACGCGTAATTGCTTACGATGCAAGTTACAATCCGGCAGCTGCCAGCTCCGGTACCAACTCGTTCTACTTTACCGATAACAGCAAAGCTGATGGTAATCCCATAACGTTGTCGTCTGATACCTGGATTGCACAACCGGAAAATATCAAAGTCAACGTATCTTATGTGGATGGCTGCCATAACGATCAGGTCACTGTTTCGTGGACGACTGACAACACCTTGCTGGGTATCTACACATACAAGGTTGAATTGCTCAATGCCAACTGGCAGACTGTGGCAGCGCAGACCACATTGGATCTCTCTGACAGGCTGACCAATGATGTCAAACCGAGCAATGCATTCAGTATTGAGTCCGGAAGCAGCAGCACTACTGTTACTATCCATGACCTCAAGAAGTTCTTTGGTATGACTGAATTGACTGATGGCTCTTATACAGTACGCATTACAGCATATGATGCTTTGGGTAACAAAGTCGATCCCGCTACGGAAAGCTGGTCCTGGGGCAGCCGCAGCCACGAAGCGTATTCTTCACAGTTTGTGATCGATACTCATCGTCCCGGTATGGTGGAAATCACAGATTACCTGATGATCCCCAGCTCCGTGGGAGAAAACAACCATACCAATGCCTTGATGATCCGCTGGAAGCCGATAGACGATGCCTCCGGTATTGACCATTACGAAATCTATTACCGTGTCAAGGGCGAAACCGATTGGCATAAACCGTTGATCGTGCCCAGTTACATAACTTCCACCTGGGATCTGCCCAAGGAACAGTGGATCGACTTCAACATCGATCTCAACAACTCCGACAAGGAATGCGAATTCTATGTACAGGCTATTGACAAACAGGGTAATATCGGTGATTGTCCGCCGGATAACTACAAATCGGTCAAGTTGGTAAGCGACAAGTATACCAATAACTTGAGCAATGCTCCTGAACTTGAATTCGAAAAGGATCGTGGCGTAGTTTCCGACCTGATCGGTTTGGGCGATACCTTCGACTGCTTCAAAATCACAACTCCGGCGGCGGATGTTGCCAGCGGTGTGGCGCTGAAGCTGGTGGTTGATGAGCTCTATGCCGTTTCCGGTTACAACAAGGCTATCCGTATTGATATCTACGAAGGAGATAACAAACAGTGGCCGTGGGCAAGTTACTGGGTTGGCGAATCCGGCAGGGTCTTCAACGATCTGCTGCTTAAAGCCGGTACCGAATACACCTTTGCCGTCTCCAATACCGATGGTTCGCAAATTTCTGCATCGCAGTACAAGCTGGTCATTGACAAGACCGCGCTGCCGGTAAGTTTGGATGACGATAATTGGCGCAATACTGATCAGGAATTCGCACTGCCCGGTACAGATAATGCCGTGAGCTCGTTCCATGATTGGGTCGGTTCCGGCGATACGGTTGACTACCGCAAGCTTGAAGTGTCTGCATCCGGTAAGTACACCTTTACTCTTAACGATGTAGCCAATGATGTTGTTATGACAGTTTATCAGGTGGCTAGAGATTGGCAGAACAATGATTATCTCCAGTATGTCGGCAGTGTATACAGCGGCAGCTGGAATGTCAATGGTGCTTCTATCAACAGTTTGCTGCTCGATAATGGCAATACCTATTATCTGGAAGTAAAGGCTGCCAATATTTATGCTTATGGTACTGATTATACTGTGAATGTCAAGTGCGAAGATGCGTTCCCGCTTCCGAGTACCGATGACAATACAACGGGCAATCTCACCGTGCTGCAGAAGGGCAAAGAGGTCAAAGACTGGGTTGGTTTCAACGACGAGTTTGACTACTACAAAATTACGGTGGATTCTGCCGATGCATATTCAATCAATCTTGAAAATACCAATGGCACTGAAATTCGTGTTTCGCTTGGTTATGTAGACCAGTGGGGTAACTTCTGCATACTGCAGAGTGCCTATGGTGCCTACGGCAGCAATGCGTTGAATTTGGCGTATCAGTTCCAGAATTGGGTGCTTGATATCGAAAAATCCGGAGCCAAGAATGAATTCTTCATTCAGGTTGCGGCCAATGGTTATCAGGCCAACTCGGAGTACACCTTGAGCTACACCAATAATTCGGAAAATCCGTTGTGCAGCAATGCCGATGACCGGATTCTGAACTATTGGGAAGCACAGTATACTCAAGATTCTTATGAATATAAGAAGTTGGCTCCCGGCAGCACTGTGAACGAATGGGTCGGTATGGGTGATACATCTGACTTTATACAGTTGGACAGCAACTCCGGTATTTACGATATAACGATCGAAAATGTCGAAAGTCCGATGTATGTAACACTGTATCAGGCGGTTCGCGATGCTGAAAACCGTATTTCGTACTACGCATGGCTTAATGGTGCATATATTGATGGCGCCAGCAAGACTGCTGTGTTCGATAATATGCTGCTGGATGCCAACGGCGAGTACTATGTCGGAGTAACATCTTACGGTCAGAACAGTAACTATACTGTGAGCGTAAACAATCCGGCCGGCACCGTGGAAGCTGCCAGAGATATTACTGAACCCGGCAGCAAAGATAACGTTACTATAACGTTGAATCCTGAGAAGCATTGGACTGGAACTCCGGTTTACTATGTCTACGATGCTTCGGAAAATGGTGGAGCCTATAAGTTTGCGCTTAAGGCAGACAAAGACTTTACCGGTTATGCCACTCTGACGGTATATGAACTCCTGGATAACGGCAGCAAGCGCTGGGTCAGCGGTTACTCCGTTGCTTCCGGCAGCAGCGCCGATACCGGATACATATACATGGCAGATAAAGCTGTCAGCAATGGTACCGGTATCTATATGGTCGAGATCAAGGGTGCGTGGGATCAGTGCAGCGGCAACGTGGAATACACTGTTTCCGGCTACGAGTTCCCGACAAGCGATACAGATGGTGTGATCAAAGTTGGTGCGTCCAAGGATGGCTGGGTCGGTATGGTTGGTGCCGAAGATAAATGGGATAAGTCTGATAAGTACACATTCAATACTGCAAAAGCAGGTGTGTATACAATAGACTTGAGCAATTATGACGGCAATAAGATCACGGTTTCCATCCTTGATGAAAATGGCTATGTTGTCAAGAGCTATTATCCGGCTTACAACAGCAGCGCGACTTCGTTTGCCTATAACTTTGAAGCCGGTAAGGATTATACGATTGAGGTTGCAGCCAACTGGGGCAGCTTCTCCGAGTATACTCTGGAGGTAACTGAAGTTAAGGATGAAGACAACAGTTACGATACCTTGGGCGAAGCCCGTTCCGGTAAAAAAGATGTTGACGCAGCTGACGGCTGGGTCGGTTTGAATGACGGCAACGATTATTACAAACTGAAGGTCGATGAAACCGGCTGCTATGAGTTGAATGTCAGCAATATATCCAAGGATCTCAATCTGACGGTATATGAAATTTCGGATAGCATCTATGGCGGTTACAACATTACCACCAAATATGCTTATGTGCAGGCAACTGACAACAGCGGCGTGATGAGCCTTTATCTGGATGCAAATAAGGAATATTATGTCCAGATCGGTGCAACAAATGCCTGGGGCTGGGGCGATACCTCGTACAGCTGGTCTTTGAGCGGCATGAACAAGATCAATGCTTTGAACTGCACGAACTCCGATGCAGTAGGCTGCGGCAACAAGGCTGATTACTATCAGTTCACCGCTGTTGACGGCGCCAGTAACTTTACCTTGGAATTGACTGATGAGCTGCAGAATACCAACTTCACGCTCTATAAAGTCAATAGTGATGGTTCCTGGTCATGGACTGCTGCAATGTCGGCCGGTGCCTGGAACACCAAGGCTCAAACCGGTGCGCTTTGCCTCGAAGCCGGAGCCACATATGTTGTTGAAGTCGCGGCGCCGTGGATACCGCAAGGCAGTACGGTTGATTATACGTTGACCGTAGATGGCTGGATGTTTGATCGCAACAAAGATGCTGACACAATGCCCGAAGCCACTGAGCTGAATCTCTCCGGTGGCAAAGCGACGGTTGAAGATCAGATGGTTTGGAATGTCAATGGTAATCCTGCCAATGCCGACTATGCTGATTATTACAAACTGGTGGTTTCCGAATCCGGCAGCTACACGATCGATCTGGCCGATATCAACGGTAACACGATCAATGTAAGTATCGGCCGCGATTACGATGGCTGGTATGGTGCATCTTACGGTGCTACCGGCGGGTATGGCGCTGACAGCCTGAGCATGTCGTTCAATCTTGATAAAGGCACTTACTATATCAAGGTTGAAAGTGTGGGTTGGAACACTGCGTCGCAGTATGATCTTACGCTGACACACAATAATGCACTCAAGGGCTTCAACAATGAAGATGACTCCTGGCAGAAAGTTGCCGGCAATATCGACAGTCTTACATTCGATGCGAATGACACAATATCCGACTGGGTCGGCTTTGGTGATTCGGTAGACGTCTTCAAGATCCGACTGGGTGATATTGATGCCGATGTCAACAGTAACAGCCGCGTCAAGATCGTAACTAGTGACGATGAAACCAAAGCTGCTTTGGATAATTGGGAACTCGGCCTTTCGCTGGTCGATGCCAATGGCTGGTATGTAGGTCTGAATTATGTTGGCGATGGTGTGTTTGAAACTGACAGAGTTCTGTCGGCCGATACTGACTACTATCTCAGCGTAAACAATTATGCTTCGTGGCAGAAAAATATTGATTATAAATTTGATATTGAACTTGCCTGAAGTAAAATTGTAAAAAATTAACCCGGCGGAGGGTGGAAGCAGCAAACTTCCACCCTCCGCTGTTGTTTGGTTTTTTAACAGAAAATTGCTGCAGCGTTAGTTCCGGAAAAGAAAAAAATAACGGTAATTACCACTATTCAAGGGAGCGTAATGGTAATTACCGGCTATCAGATTGATTATTATTTTTCAGCAAGTCCAGCTTTCGCCCGGGAGAGGGGATTTTACGGTGCATCCCGGCAGGGCGCTTTGCATAAAATCTATGGCGTTCCGGCCGGTACAATGCACAAGATACAGCGTTTTTACGCCGCTATTTTGCAAGTATTCTGCTGTTGCCTGCAGCCGTTCCGGCGATGCATTACGCAAATGCAAGCCGCCAACGATGGAGTGAATTGCAATTTCAGGATGAATTTTTCTGCAATACTCAAGCGTATTGATGATTCCGGCGTGGCAGCAGCCGGAAATCAGCACTCCATCGGCAGTAAGCAGCGCTTGTTCACCGGATACTGTATCAGGCAGAGTACATTCGCAATCGTGATAAAATTTGCCGCCGCAATCTTCAAAACTCTGCCGCGGTATCGGGCCGGTAAGGTACAAGCCGGGGGCGATCGCTGAAAAATCATCAATATAATGTATGGTGGATTCTTTCAGCACCTGTTGTGACGCTTCCGGCATGGAAATATGGTGTACATCGCCGGGACCGTGATAACTGTAATGCTTTTGCGTTATATCCCGGCAGCAGTATATAGCTTGCGGTGAAAGCCGCGCAAGTCCGCCGGTATGGTCATAATGTCCGTGGGATAATATCACTTTGCCGACCTTTTCCAACGGAATATTCAGAATTCTCAGATTATGGAGCAATGCACTTTCTGATCCGGTATCAAAAAGGTAATCTCCGGCAGAACTTTCCAGCAGAAAGGCCAAGCCGAATTCGCTCCGGAGTTTTCCTGCAGCTCCCTGATCGACCAGAAGTGTGATTTTCATTGCAGATCGTACCCACTGCCGGCGTTGACAAGGCGTTTGATATTTTCATTGGTATTTTCATGCCATGCCACCGCTTCGCCGATCACCAGCGGGCAATTGCCGGGCCGGTACTCGGTTACCAATTTACATTCAATATTGGCTACGGCATCGGCAAGCAGGGGCACGGATACCTTTTCACCCGGAATAAATTCCAATTTGCTGATTTTCCCCTTGTCAATATCATGCCCGTGGGTGGTGCCGAAATAGAGTGTTTCCTGCGCCATGGATTTAGCGGGAAACGCTATGACAAACTCTTTATTTTTGCGGATAAGTTCCAGTGTGTAGGCGTTATCGTCAATACCCAGAATGTACATTACCGGATCGTCGGAGACTATGGCCACCCAGCCGATCGCCATAACGTTTGTTCTGTCATCTTCAGAACGGGTTATTGCCAGTACTACCTGTTCGGGATATTTGCGTTTCCAGACATTGGCTGCGGTGGATTTTTTCTGCATTACTTTACCTCGCAAAAATCACATATTTCTTGCTTTGCAAATGGTTTCGTAGGCGTTGGAGATCTTCTGGAACTCCTCTTTGGCAAATTGAATAAAAGCGTTAGAAAGTCCGGAGCCCTGTACCTTGTCGGGATGAAATTCGGCGGCTTTTTTGCGGTATGCCTTTTTGACTTCTGCATTGCTGGCATCCTGAGTTATTCCCAGAAGCTTGTAGCACTCATCCAGCGAGGAAGTATTGTTGACCGTATCTGCCGGATGCTGATATTGACCGTGATTGGTATTTTGTGCAAAAAACGCATCTATCACATATTCGGTATGGAGTATTCTGCCGGCAGTTTTGAGCAAAGCAAGCTCACTTTCGCTTGCTGTATGATCGACTGCCACCAGAAGGCACATTATTTCGGTCATATTCTTTTTCAACTCCGGGGCCGAGAGCGCATCGATCTGCCCGTTGAGCCGGGTTACCAGAGTGGAAAAACTTTCGTCAGAATCCCGTCCGGAATTGAATTCAGCTATCATAGTGCGGCGGGTTCCGGTATCCAGCTGCCAGCTGTGGAGCAGTTTGCGGACAAATTCGGCTTCGTCTTCGCTGACTCTGCCATCGGCCTTGGCGAGTTTGCCGAGACATTGAAAAAAGAGTCCGTAACAATTTTTGACAGCAGCTTGCTGTTGAGCAAGCTGTTTGGAAGAATTTCCTGAACCGGTCAGAAAAGCCCCCAACCCGCCGCCGATGACCGCGCCCAGCGGCCCTCCAAACAAACCACCGATAACTGCACCGAATATACCGCCAGCCAAACCCATTGATAAAACTCCTTTATTATATTTGCATCATAAAAATATAACACAATATTTACTTATCCGCAAGCAAATATTGTGTTATTTGAAAAAAAGATCAGATTTTTACCGGAGCGATCGCTCAGTTGACCTTTTTATGATCAATATGATCAATACCTTCCCGCAAAAGGTTGTCGTGGGTCATACCTTCATATTCAGCATCTTTTTTATAGAACACCGAGGCGTGACCATCTATATATACAGCGTTGGCGGCATCACCATTGTATTTTTGCCGCTTATTGCTGTTGGCTAAAGTATAAGAGACATCTCCGCCATGGCGGAAGGCTATGTAATTGGGGTTGCCTTCGTCAATGTACTGCACATTGTGGTTGGTATTGTCGGCAAAAATCAAAGCCCGGGTAGGTTCACACAAACCTGATTCATTGCGGGGTTGATATCCGGCAGTACCGCTTGCCCCCGGAGTATAATTGCTTTGGAACCCGAATCCACGGGCGTTATGGGCAAAATGTGTGTGCTTGAAGCCTTTGGTGTGATCATTGGAAAAAGGAACTGCTTCCACCGGGCAGGAGTATGCAGCGTAGGCTTTGGGGTCATTGTATGACCATAAGGTTGATGCTGTGTCATTGTTCAGGTACGGAAATAAAGTTGCATAAAAACTGGTACTGCCGTTGGTGGTAGAAGAAACAATCCAGCCGTCATTCACCCCGCTGTAAGAGGTTGAGGCCAGCCCCAGCTGCCGCAAGTTGGATAAACACCCGGCACTTTTTGCCCGGAGCCGTGCCGCCGAAAGTGCGGGCAGAAGCATTGCCGCTAAAATGGCGATAATAGCAATTACAACCAACAGTTCGATCAGAGTGAATTTCTTTTTCATGATTACCTCACTTATATATTTCTATTTCAATTATGGACATTGCTTGACGGGATTTGACCGCTCTGATGCGGAGGGTATCGCTGGTGACGGTGGAAAACTTATGGCTCTGCACCTTGCCGGAAGCGTTTTTCATTTCCGAGAGCGTTACATATTTATCATTCTGTTTGGCTTCAACTGCATAATCGCACAAAGAGTCGTTCAATGGGTAAATATCCACCTTGCTGAATTTTATCGGCTGGTGGAATTTCAGCTCCAGCCATTCCGCTCCGGTACCGGGAGCCTTGGCTTCAAAATACATGCGGTCGCCCTTTTTGAATGCTCCATCGGTAACATGCCACAAAGCTGAATTGCTGCTGCGGCGGCTGGTGGCAAATATATTGCTGGAAGCTGTTACTGTAAGCAGGGAGTCTTCATGCATCTGGAATGCCAGATTGCCGGTTTTGCAGCGTTTGGCGTAGGCTTGCTGAATAGATTTTTCCACGGCGGCAAAGTCGATGGCTTTTGCCAGTTTTTCGTTGGTGGTGTAGATGTGGGTATCAAAGTTATTGAATGTATCACTGAATTTCCCGGCTTTGACTTCCACGGAGCGGTTTTCTCCGAAAACATAAAGTTTGCGGTCTTTCAATGCGGGTATTTCCATATTTGCTTTAAGTGTATCCGGCTGGAAACTCCCGGCAAAAATCCAGAAATCGCCTTGATGTTCTTTGATCATCCAGCGGAACGGCCGGGCAGGAGCTTTCAGATCCCGGAACTGACAGTTGCTTTCCAGCATAACCGGTTCAAGGATTTTCAACTCTTTGACCATTGCTGGGGTACCGAGAGCAAGTTCCGGATAAAATTCCGCATTGCGGTTGTAGAACATAATGCCCTGGCCGCCGGCAATCAGCGACATGATCGCCTGCGTACGCAATTCGTCATAAGTCGGAACCCGCTGACTGCCAATAAGATCTCCGTAGTTGAACCCTTGCAGTAAATAGATCATACTTGGAGCCTGATTGCCCAGCGTCTGCCGGAGATTTTCAAACGCATCCATAAAATCCACAACCTTGCTGAAACAGCTGCGATTCTGATTCAGTACCGGTATGGGATAGGGGTGCAGAAAGTTTATTTCGGCACATCCGGCGTAATTGCGCATGCCGTGGATGGTGAATGTACCAAGGCTGACCGGATGGTAGGGATCAATCTTCCGGATAAGGTTGTAAAGATCGTAATAGAGCTGGGGTTTTACGCCATTGACTCTGCCTTCGGGTTCGTCGGATATCTGCCAGCAGAAGAGCTTGGCATAATCTTTTTGGGCATTGATCGTATTGGTGACTGCTGCCCGGCCTTTTTCGTCCAGTTGGGTGCGGTTTCCGCGATAGTGGGCTTTGCGCATAGCGCTGCCGGAGAGCGAAAAAGCTATGCCGTGAGTCGTTGGCAGAGCGCGCGGCACCTTCCAGAACTGCATGGCGTTGGTGCCGGGCAAATGTACATCGTTCCACTCCGAAATCAGGAAAATGCGTTTGCCGTCTTTGAGCCAGAAGCCTTCGCTGTCCCGCCGGACTTCGCCGGCATGGGGCGCAAGTTTGGTTATATTATAAACTTTCTGCATGGCAATATTGTTGATTGCAGGGCCAGTCAGAGATACAGTATATTGGCCCACCGGAAGTTTTTCTGCCGGAAAAGTTACTGTACCATTGTTTTCAATCGTCTGTTCAGCAATTTTCCGGCCTTTTTCATCGGCAAGTACAGCGGTGGTTCTGCCCCCGATAAGAGATTTTATATCTATAACGATTTTCTGATCTTTTTCGGTGGCATAGATCATATTACGGTAGCAGGGCGACTGCAAAACCGTCTGCCACGGATCAAACTTTATTGTTGCCGGATAGTTTTGCAGAAAAACAGTTTGTTTGGTCTGGGCATTCTTTATTACCAGGTGGATGCGGATTTCTCCATCTTTTACTTCGACTGGCGAAGTAAGAAAAACAGTTTTGCTTTCGCCATGTTTAAGGGTTACGCGGTTTGACATGTAACTTTTGGCCACTCGCTGCAGTTCCGACTGTACCCGCAAGGTAACAGTTTTGCCGGTACGGTTGGTGATCTTGTAGCTGAACTTATGCTTTTTATTGGCTTGATGAATGATTTCAGGCGGCGTTACATCCAGCATAAAATCATTGATCGGCATATCAAATCCTGCCAGATCGATCCGGGCATCGGGCAAAAAGAGTTTGCCTTTAAGCAACGTGTAAACTCCCGGTTCATAGCGCGGTATACGCCCGGCATTCCAGCCCCAGACCTGGCCGGGCAGGGTATTGAATTTCAAATTTGCAAACGGCACATAAAGCTCAACGCTCCAAACTTTGTTTTTGGCATCCCGCACACTTTTGGCTTTTACATGCGGCAGGCTTACCGCATTGCTGACAAAGCCGCCTTGAGACATATATTCGCACCATACCGCCCCCTGAGCATTGACATAAAAAGCATAATAATTATCTTTTTCGCTGCCGGGAAACAGGGTGAAAATCACACAGTCATCTTTACCCATACCACGGCCTCCATTGGCGGGGGATGCCGCCGCCCGGAAATTTTCATTGGCCGGGATTGCACATTTGGCGGCAAAGTAAACCGCATTATTGCTGCGGGCAACTTTTACTTCGGTGGCAAGATACAGGTTTTTGCCTTTGTTGTTGGTGAATGATACAGCGCTTTCCTGATTCGTCCAGCACTCTTCAGAAAGTACACCGTCAAGTTTGACCTGTTTTACAACCGTAACATTTTCTGCTGTGTAAGATGTTGAAGTTATCAAAAACAATATTGCAGCAGCAAATAAGCGTTTTATTGTCATAGTAAATTCCTTGTTTTATGTAAAATTACTTTTCCATTACAAATTTGAGGAGATCATCTACATGGCAAGTGGCAAGACATTCCACATAGTCCGCTGCTCCGTAATAGATTTTTACTTCGCCATTATCTTCGGCAATCATGCCGCCGGGGAAGATCACATGCCCCCGGTAACCGTTGCACTCGTAGTCGGTTTCCGGCACCAGCAATGGAGTTTTCCCGATACCGATAACTTTGTTGGGGTTTTCCAGATCAAGCAGCATTACTCCGCCATAATAAGCTTTGTGCCAGTTGGCGTGCCATGCGGGGAGTTCCTCTTCCACCTTGTTGACAAAATGAGTCAATGCCAGCCAGCCGTACTTTGTTTTTACCGGCGGAGCTCCGGGACCGATCTTGCAGTTGCAGCAGGGCATGTTTTCTGCTGCCAGCACCATTTCGCTGCCGCCCCAGAATTTGAGATCAGGCGAGATGGATGACCATATATCAAAGGATTCTTTGAACTGGGCCCGGCGGGAGTAAACCGGCATGGGCCGCTCAAGACGCATATAATAGCCGTTGATTTTTTCGGGAAACAGAACCATGTTGCGGTTTTCGGGTACGGCAAGGTTGAGAATTTCAAATTTGTCAAAATCTTCGGTTACCGCAATTCCGCCCCGGACTCCGTGCCAGGTATCCATGGCAAAGCAAACATAGCATTTGCCGTCGATAACGGTCAGGCGCGGATCGTAAACATGACGGATCTCGTTGGTATGGATCTCCCAGCAGGGTTTGCCGGTAACCTCCCAATTTACGCCGTCATCGCTGAACGCCAGCCCCAGACTGATCGTTACCGGTGCGTCACAATAAGTTTCCCGGGGGGCATCCCGGTAATCGTTGCGGAAAATACAAACATATTTGCCGTTGTATTTTGCAAAACCGGCATTGAAGATCTGTACCGCGTTGTAAGGTACTTTGTTTGCATCCAATATAGGATTCCGGGGGGAACGTTTGATGAAATCCGGGGTCTTAAAGTTGTTCATAATAAATCACTCTTGGCATAAACTTTTGTTGCTCAATCTAATATATGGGATTTTTTCAACGCTTTCAACCCCGTAATACAGATTTTTTATGTAAAAATATGTAACAAATCTGTAACATGTTTGCAGAAAAATATTGCAAAATAATATTTTGCCTGTACAGTAAAGTATCAAAAGGAGTTATTATCATGAAATCAGATTTACGGACTATTGCAGCTAATACCGGTTATTCTATTGCCACAGTATCCCGTGCTTTGAATGGCGAAAAGTATGTTTCAGAGGCGGTGCGGAAAAAGATTTTTTCCGAAGCCACCCGGCTGGGCAGACGCACCGAGCGCAACACTATATTGGTGATTACTTCGATTCAGCTTTTAGGATCCATGTATCTGGTAAAGTTTCTGAAAAATTTATGGGAGCAGCTGATATCCAGCGGGTTCCGCTGTGAACTGGTGACCAGCGACTCGATTGATGTTATCGAAGAACAGCTTATTGCCGGAGCCATCGGCTTGATGAGTACCGATGGTTTGGAGCAATATTGGGATAAAAATTTTTCGGTGCCGCTGGTTTGTATCAATTCAAGTTCCAGCCATTTGCACAATGTGTGGTCAGTCCTTACCGAAGAATATGGGGCAATGAAAATTTTGCTTGAACATTTATATAACAATAATCACCGCAAGATTATGCTGCTGGCAGCTCCGGAGCATGGCTCTTATCAATATTGTGCTGCCGCCCGGCGGGAGGCTTTTGTAAGTATAACCAGTGAAATGAAGATCGAATATAACCCCATAAATATTATAATTTGGAACGAACCGGGTACAATAGTGCAGAAAATAATCAATTCGGGTGTAACTGCGGTTGTTGTTGCATCAGAATCATTTGTTGATTTGCTTATAAACACGCTTCGGTCCTACGGTATCCGGGTGCCGGAAGATATTTCGGTTTGCGGATGGATTTATAAAGAGGGCAGAACTGTCGAAACAACTGTTACCGGGGTCGAGCAGAATTATGACGGATTGGTGAAAAAAGCTGTCAGTAATCTCAAAAAACTTATTGCCAAAGAAAAAATCACTCAGGATGTATTTGTGCCGTGTTTCTGGCATGACCGACTGACTACCGCCGCGGCGAAAAAAGAGTAATGGTTACATAAAAAAAGCTGTTGCAAAACAGTGAGTTTTGCAACAGCCTCTTTGCGCTTTAACCTCAATAACTTATCAATAAATAACTTTCAAACCGTTGATGGCAGCAAAGTTTTCGATAAGTTCCATATTGTCGCCGTAGGTGACGATATAGTGCTGGCTCATCACGTTTTTGATGAAATCTTCGGATTCGCCTTCAAAAACCACTTCCAAACTCGGCAACTGCGGGGCAGGGGGCGCCCAGCCGGCTTCTTCCCACGTTTCCGGTGTTTGAGCCGTACCGCGAACCGCGTGGATAACCAATTCGCCATCGACTTGCGCCAAACGGACAATGGTCACTTTACCGGTCTTGACCTTCGATACATTGAGCAACCCTTCGCCGAATGAGCCGAACGCGTTGGGCATGACGGTGATCCCGCCATCGGTGACCGATGCCGGTACATAGTCCGGCACCCCCATAAAGGCGCTCTTTTCGGTGAATTCATAAAATTCCATGTAGGCCGGAGTTACGCCGGTGAGGTATTTCATCATCAACTCGGTAACCGTGCCGTATGAGTCATTTTCCGGAACTGTTGCTATATCCATGAGGTCGTGCAGCAGAGTCAACGCCCCGGCGGGCGCAAATTTCAAAAGCTTTTTCACTCCATTCACATCGCAGAAGCTGAACGCATCATAATTGCGTTCTTCGATTTTTTTCTTGAACGCCAGTGCCAGCCGCACCGAGTTTTCCACTGTTCCCGGCTGGGGGGCGCGGATGAATTTCCAGTTTTTCCGGATGTGTTCAGCTCCGGAAGCGATCTCTTCGGCGGTGATGGTTTCGGCAATATTCTGGATTTCCAACAGGTCAAAGTGTTCAATTTCCGCACCGATCTTGCGTTTGAGCAAATTTCCATCGTAGAGCGTACCGAAAAGCCGCATATCCCGGTAGCCATTCATGCCGATAAAGGCTTTACGCAGCTGGGCCGAAGCCGAAGCTGCGGTAAGGTATTTGGCTACTTCGTCATAGCGCGGTTCTGCATCTTTTTTGTTGACGATATATTTGAAGTTGAATCCCATTTCTTTCATGGGGGCCCGCAGCGCCGTGGTTCCCGCCTGATCGGCGGTGGTAACAAAGTGGCCGTTTTCACGCCAGCCGCTTAAACCCCACAAAACCATGGGCTTGTGCTTGAAAGGCTCCAATACCTTAATGACCGCCCAGGTGGGGATCCAGCCGGCAATACAGACAACCAGCGCATCGAAGTCAAATTTGGAAAGTTCATCAATAGCGCGTTGAGCCTGCAACCCATCAGGGTCATCGCTTACAGGGGCGGTTTCAAACAGCGTGATATTGCGTTTTTTCAATTCATCGGCGGCAACCCGGCAGCGGTTGTCTATAAATTCGCGGGGAGTGTTGACTTCGCCGAACCCGACAAATCCGGCGCGGATGGTAAAATCTTTTTTGCTCATAATTCTCCTTTATAGGTCGGCATGACCAGTTTATTTATCTCTTCATATTTGCGGAAGTATTTTTCGTAAACTTCTGCATTGGCTCCCGGTTCCACTTTGAACGCCAGCTTGACCATGTTTGCTGCTGCTTCGGCACAATTGGCGTATTCGCCGGCCGCAACCGCCGCCAGCATTGCGGCGCCCAGCGCGGTGGCATCGGCACACTCCACGACCGTTATCGGCAGATTCAATACATCGGCTTTGATCTGCAGCCAGAGTTTACTGCGGGAACCGCCGCCGAGGGAGCGCAGTTCCGTAATATTGCATCCCATAGCTTTCAGCGCTTCCACGTTGCTCCGCAGGAGATACGCTACAGATTCCATGATTGCACGCGCCCAATGTTCGCGTTTGTGCGCCAGGGTTATGCCCCATGCTGTGCCCCGGGCATGGGGATTGCAGTCCGGCGAGATGGCTCCGGCGCAATGCGGCAACAATATGAGTCCTTCGCTGCCCGGTGCAACTTTTTCAGCGGCCCGGTCGAACTCTTTGTAATCCATATTACCGGCAAATTCATCGCGGAAATGTTTCAATAGCATTCCGGCAGTGGGAGCCCACGGAAGCAGTACAAAATTACCCGGCTCAAATCCCAGATAGGTACTCAACTGGCGGGCTTCATCGTAAACGATCTCCGGAAAATTGGCGCACAATGCCAGAGTACAGCCTGTGGTTTCGGATATCACACCCATTTCGGCACAGCCGCTGCCCAGATTGCCGCACACATGATCCAGCGGTGCCGCTGCAATAATAGTACCGGGGGCAATGAGTGAATCATTTTCTATGGCACAAGTCATTGCTTCGGTACAATTTTTCAGCTCCGGAAGTTGTTCAGTTGTTATATTCAGAACTTCCAGCATGGCTGAATCGTATTCATTGCTCCGGATATCAAAATACAACGTCGAGGGCAGTAACCCGGCACTGGTGACGAATTTGCCGCTTAATTTATACACTATATAATCTTCGACCATCAGATATCTGGCGGTACGCGCAAAATTTTCCGGTTCATTTTTCTGATACCAGAGTATCTTGGCTGCCGGCCAGCAGGGGAGCATTTCAGTTTGCCCCGAGAGCCGGAAAAGATTTTCCGTACCGAACCTTTCGTTCAGAAAAGCAGCTTCATCGTGTGCCCGGTTATCCAGCCACACGATCGCTTTGCGTACCGGAACTCCATGATCATCGGTCATGATAAGAGTTTCAACCTGACCGGTTACCGAAAGCGCTTTGATTTTTTCCGGCGCAACAGCAGCCTGTTCAATGGCTTGGCTGATCGCTGATTTTGCCGATTGCCAGTATATTTCAGCATCCAGCTCCACAATATCAGGTGCCGGGGTCTCCAGTGTATACTCCTGCAGACCCACGCTCTGCATGTTGCCACGGGCATCGAAGATACCGGCTTTGACACCGGTGGTGCCTATATCAAGTCCGAGATAATAATTCATAAATATTTATCAATCAAAAAGTTTGTTGATCTCTTCCACTGTGCGGTCTGCAAGTTTGTAGCCGCCGTCGGAACCTACCTGACCATTGATGATCAAGCCGCCGTAGCCGCCGAATTTTTCTGCATCCGGGCTGGGCAGATAACCGGCGTGGAAATTACCATTGCCGGAGAGCTGAACCAGAAAGGTCTGGAACGCATGACTGCGTGCCTTGATATTCTGTCCGTAGTAGAGATAAAGCTCAAACGGATTGTTCGCTATGGCAATATTACCCAACCGAACTACGTTCATATCAAAGATATAATTGGGGGTTTTGTCCTGATTTTCGTAACGCTCGATTACTGCCTGGGCATTTTTGATCAGCACAAAATGATGCAGTTTGCTGTCGTAGGGGCCGGGGCCGTCGATCGCTTCGTTGGCGTGGGTTTCGGCTTCAAATGCGGCAAACGCTTCTTTCATGGGCATGATGGCAGTCAGGCGTTCAAGTTCAGCTTGAGCAGCCTTGTAATCCATATAGCTTGCGCGGCGGCGCGGAAGAACTACTTCCACATTTTTGCTGACAAATTCAGGCGCATAGTCAACTTCGCTCAACTCCGCGGTGGTAACCGCATTGAAAAGCCGTTTGGCAAGCACTTCCACGCCGTCAGCATGCCAGAAATCCGGCTCGGTGGTGTAGTGGCGCACCAGATCGCGCGGGCTCTGGCAACCGGCCGGGCTGATCTGATAAAGAGTTTTAAAGTCTTCGCCGTAAGCTGTTTTCAAAAGTTCGCGGGTGGCCCCGGCAAAATCGCTCGAGACCATATAAGTCGATTCCATATTCTGCGAGGGGCACGCCACATTCAGCATCATACCGGTTTTTTTGCCGGATTTATCGAGCGTAAAGAGCATTTCCACACCGGTATCTTCACCGGCTTCCAGCCCGATAAAGTCCATTCTGGTGGTGTCGCCGTACATTTCGGCGGTACCGTCGGCGTATACTGCGCGACGGCAGTGTCCGATTCTGGCATTGCCGAATGCTGTGGCTATACCGCCGGGTACGCGGTTGTTCCACGCTTCAACGATACACCCCACCACAACCGGTACGGCAAAATCGGCGTATTCATCGGGGGTGAGCACATCGGCATTTTTATCCTGATCGGCCCAGGCAATGGCTCCAACTCCCTTGCGGGCGGCATTGAAAGCCAGCGACGGAGCACTGTGGGTGTGGATGGCATTGATAAAGATCATTTTCCCATCCAGACCGGGGGCTTTCCTGCTTGCTTCTTCGCGAACCAGATCCAAAAACTGTTTGGGGCAGCCGCAGTTATCAATAGTGCAGTTCACAAAGTGCCCGCTGCCGCTGGAAAATGCCGCAGCCACGCATTTGATCCGCGAGTGGATGCTTTTTGCTATACGGGCATAATATTGACCGTAGAGCGGAATCTTTTTGCCAAGTGAATCGGGAGTAATATCTTTTTCACTCCAGCCGATCAAAAGTTCTTCAGCCATATTTTTTATTCCTTTGTTTTGTAATTTTTCATGACTTTCTGCGTCATATAAAGTACTGGCAGCAGCAATGCAAAAAGTATTGTCGAGCAGATGAATATCGCCCGGATGTTGCCGGTTATACCAATAATGGCAAATCCCGCCAGCGAAGCAAGGATAACGCCGAATACACGCACGCTGGCAGCTACACCGAATACACTGCCGCGTTTTTCTTCGGGCGTTATTTTTGCCAGCATGGCCTGAAATGCCGGATCAAGTCCGCCGGCGGCAATGTAGTGGAAGAAACGCATTCCGCCAAACATATACAAGTTGCCGGTCAGACTCTGTACGAGCATGGTTACCGACGAAAGCAATATGGCCGGAATCGCTACCAGCATCGGCGGAAATTTGTCGCAGAGCTTGCCTAAAACGATTCCGGAGATCAAACCGCCCAATGCCGCCAGCAAACTTACTATGCCGGTGTAGAATACTGCTTTTTCCGGACTGGTGATCTGGCTGACAAGGATCGGCACATAAGGCGTATCCAGCGAACGCGCCAGCCCCACGGCGGTAAATACTGCCAGCAGGATCCAGATCGGTTTCGGCAGCACAAAGAGTTCTTTCCATGGCGAACTCTTTGCTCCGCTCCGTTTGATCGGCACAAAGTTTTCTTCCACATAGATGTGGGTAATGATTCCACCGACTAAATAGAGTGCTCCGCAGCCGATAAATCCCCACTTGTAACCGAAGGTATCCACAAAAAACGCTCCGCAGAGGAAACCGATCATCTGCCCCGACCACACTGCTGAACTCAACATTCCCAGCGCGGTACCCTGATGTTCTTTTGGGGTAGTGGTTACGATCAGAGTTTGCGCCGCCGTGACCGACCCGGAAAAGAAAGATATAAGAAATCTTATAACAACCAGCCAGAGCACCGATGGCGCGTAGTACATCAGAGGAAAAACTATTGTCGATATGTAATATGAACGCAAAAGCATCAGCTTACGTCCGAATCTGTCCGCCATGACCCCCCAGAAAGGATTGGCTACGCAAAAACTTGCAAAGCCGAAAAAGGTCATTGCCGATACCCACATGCCCAACTGTTTATCGTCGGTAATGTGGTACTGGTCGCGGATAAAAAGCGGTATGAAAGGCATGATCGCTGAATAACCGGCCATGCACAAAAGCTGACCGATCCAGGTACAGATCAGGTTCTTTTTCCAATTTACAACCGGAGCATTTGCAGTCATAGCATCATATCTTTCCGTTCTTTACAATGCTACGGTGGTGCTGTTTTTCCAGCTTTCCAATGCTGCAGTAAAGAGTTTGTGCGAAAGTGCCGCTTCTTCTGGCGTAACGCATGAAACGAATTTGCCTTTGGGTTTGCCTTCGGTTATTTCGGTTACAAACGATGCCCACATCTGCAGGATGCTGTCGGTAAAACCAAACTCAAAAATACCGCCGGTAATAGTTTTGAACGCTGTTTCGTAGCCCATGTCGATCTGCTGGACAGCCTGTTCTTTGCCGGTGTATTCAAGCATTTCCAAACGGCGGGGATTTTTGCTGCTCCACTTGGCGCAGCCTTTCATGCCCTTGATTTCAAAATACCAGGTGTCGGTTTCGCCGGGGGCGATCCGCTGGGTTTTGATGGTCAGCGGGAAGGGGTTGCCGTTTTTCGGGTCAGCAGCTTCGCAAAGCAAAGTGGCATTGTCCCACGTTACGCACGGAACCATATTGCCATCTTTGCCGGGACGTTCTTTAACGAGCTTGGAGAGAATGGCCCGCACATTTTTCGGGAAAAATCCTGCCCGGAACGGGAAATGGCACGCGTGCATACCCAGGTCACCCATACAGCCGTATTCCCCATTGAATTCGATCATACGTTTCCAGTTGATGGGCTTCATCGGGTTGAGGTCAGAGCTGTGCAGAAAGCCGGAGTTCACTTCGATAATATCGCCGAAGAAGTCAGTTTCCAGCAGCTGACCGATTTTCTGCATGGGCGGGTAGAACGGAAATTCTGAACTGCAGCGCACGATCACTTCCGGGTGTTCGGCAATGCATTTCATAATTGCATCGTTGGCTTTTTTGTCAATACCGAACGGTTTTTCGCCCAGCAGGTGTCTGCCGGATTTGATGATGTCGCAGTAAATTTGTTCGTGCAAGTTGTGCGGCACAGCGCAATAGACCGCTTCGACTTCCTTATTGGCAAGCAGTTCGTGATAGTCATCAGTTACCTGTTTGATGGAGGGAAAATTCCCCTGATACCAATCGTAGAGAGCGGGATTCTTGTCGCAAACCGCCACCAGTTCCGGCTTGGCATTGATTTCTGTAAGGTGACACCAGCGGGCACAGGCACTGGCGAATTCACGCCCCATAAGTCCCGCTCCGATTATACCGAATTTAATAGTCTTCATAATTTTTCCTGATTTTTATATCAAACAAGTCCACTCAAGTATTGGCAGTTCCATATAATTTACACCGGGAATATGCTTTTTCAAACGCTCCATATCATCACGCAGATAAAATTCTTCAAGTTTTAAACGGAATTCATCGTGATGGGTCGGAATGAGTGTTTTGTATTTGATATTTTCCTGTAAAAGCTCCGGAAAACCCTCTTTCCAGCGGCTTATGCCGCACAACAGATAATCGCACTCCATGCCGCGCATAACGGCCGGATGCAGATTGGCACTGCCGATATTCAAAAGTCTTTTGCCGGCAACTTCGATAAGAAACGCAAAGGTTTCGCCGCAACGCCACGATCCCTTTTCATCCGGAGCAAAGTTCTCCGGTACATCGCAGTAACCCTCCGGCTCTCCGGTTATACCCATATGGCGGCTCTCCAATGCCGTGACTTTTACATTACCGGGCAAGAGCAGCTCTTCTCCGTAAACTAATTCATGGAGCTGATGCTCCGGCACATTCATTGCCCGCATGATGTTGCATGCTGTTTTTGAAGCATACAAAACAGTGTCGAACTTGCTTAATATATATGGCATATCCGGCAGATGATCCCAATGAGCATGAGTCATAAGCACAAAATCCGGCCGGTCCGCTATATATTTATCGACCTCGCCGGGAATGTGAAGCTTTTTTTCATCTCTGCTTACATACGGGTCGATCATAAAAGACCCGCCGCTGTGCGAGATACTTAAAGCATTTATCCCATACCATTTTACTGCCGGAGTATTCATAAATATGCAAACTGTAATATGTTTTCAATCCGGAACAATCATTCCGGATTGAAAACATTGATTTTATTTACTTTCAGCCAAGGAGCTCTTTTTCGGTTTCTGCAATGGCTTCTTCAATAATATCCATACCCTTCATGGCAACTTCGTTGGGCATGATGATCGGGGGGCTCATGCGCAAGATGTGACCGGCGGGAACCCAGGCCAGACCTTTGCTGAACGCCTTCTGGTAAACCATCTTGCCGGCTTCATCGAACGGAGTCTTGAGTTTTTTGTCTTTGACAAGCTCAATACCCAACAGACAGCCTTTGCAGCGGGTATCGCCGACGATTTTGTATTTGGTAGTCCAATCCTTCATGCGGTTCTTGAACAACACTTCCAATTCCTGGGCGTGTTCGAGCAAGCCTTCTTCTTCGATTACTTCAAAGCAGGCCAGGGCTGCGGCGCAAGCCATCGGGTTGCCGCCGTAGCTGGTGGAAGCCGAGATCTTGTCCACAGCATCGGCGTAAGGAGTTCTTACTGCCATACAGGTTACAGGGAAGCCGTTGCCGAATCCTTTACCCAGCGTTACCACATCCGGCAGAACATCCCAGTGTTCGCAGCACAGGATCTTGCCGGTGCGCCCCATGCTGGTCAGTACTTCGTCGGCAAAGAGCAATATGCCGCGTTCATCGAGGAACTTGCGCAGTTTGGGGAAGAAGTCATCTGGCGGCATGATCGAGCCGCCCCAGCCCTGGATCGGTTCCAGCACGAATGCTGCGATCTGACCGGTGGTGGATTCTTTGATGAATGTATCGTAGAATTCCAGATAGCGTTCGGTATCCAGCGTGCCGTCTTCTCTTGTCCACCACGGGCGGTAAGTATCGGGGCGCGGCACCATGTAGAACCCGGATGCGCGGGTCGGACCGCTGAATTTGGTCATACGGGCCAGACCGATTGAGTGACCGCTTTTGCCGTGGAAGTCCATAAAGCAGCTGATGAACTCATGTTTGCCGGTAGCCGCACGGCAGGTACGCAAACCGGCTTCCACTGCTGCGGTACCGCAGTCATAAAGCTGGAAACTTTTGAGGTCGCCGGGAAGTGTGGCGGCCATTTTTTCGAGCAGTTTCACTTTGATTTCGGTGGTGAAGTCGTGGCAGTTCATCATCTGCTTGGCGTATTTGGCTACGGCTTCGGAGATTTTCGGGTGGCAATGGCCGAGGGTAGTTACATAAATACCGCTGGAAAAGTCGATGTATTCGTTACCATCCACGTCGCGCATCATACAGCCGTTGCCGCTTTCAAACGCCACCGGGAAAAGTTTTACCTGTCCGGAAAGACCGCGGTAATACTTGGAGGCGCGGCTGTGCATAGCTACGCTTTTCGGGCCCGGCAGAGTGTCGGTAATGATGTTGGGGTACTTGTTGAGATCAAGCTGGTACGGAGCGGGATTGTATTTACCCATGTTGAAATCCTTTCTCTTATTTGCAGTAATACTGCGGGGTTATTTACTCTCCGGAATAAAAATAACCACTTTTTTTTTATTCGCAAGCAGTAAAGTTCTCCTGAAAAGCATTTTATGTAAAGAAAATGTTATTTTTTCACATAACTGGTGTTTTTTTCTGCTTCTTAAGGATTGAATTACGGCAAAAACGTGTTATTTTATAACATGGAGGTTTTATGCACCAGCGTCAGAAAAAATTACTTGATATGCTTCAGAGCGGAAGTTTGCAGATCAAACGTGCCGCTATGGAACTCGGCGTTTCAGAAATGACCATACGGCGAGATCTCAAGGAATTGGAAGAACGCAAACTTTTGCTGCAAGTGAAAAATGGTGCCGTACCGCATCCGGCATGTTATGAGCCGGAACCGGCGGCGGATGATGAACTAATGGCCCGCAAATTTGCCATTGCCAATTTGCTGTATGAAAATATCATGCCTGTAAACAGCCTTTTTATCAGCACCGGCACCACGACTCTGGCTTTTGCCAAGATATTGGCACGGCGAAATAAATTGCCGGTAACGGTGATCACCAATTCGCTGCCGGTGGCATCGGCGCTTTTCCGGTCCAGCAGTAAAGTTATTTTGCTGGGGGGGGAGCTGCGAACCAATTCGCTGGATCTTATCGGGCCGGCGGCAGAAGGCAATTTAATGGGGTATCAGGTGGATTATCTGGTTTCCGGGTGTGATGCGGCATTGGCTGATTACGGATTTTACACTTCGGATGTGAGTTTGGCTCATTTGGAGCAGAAATCTCTTGCCATAGCGCATCATGCCGCGATCATTACCGACAGCAGTAAATTTTTGCGCCGTGCGCTTACCAGATTTGCCGCGTTGAGTGACATAGATCTGCTGGTAACCGACAAAGATTTAGCTCCGGAGTGCTGCAGCAAGCTGCAGAATAGCGGAATAAAACTGCTGCAAACTTCCTGACTTTATCTCCACGGCAACAGATTTACAGATTGATTCTGTGGCAGTAAAAATATGCCAGAAGTGTGGCGCTGACTGCCCCGGTGAGTTTGGTCGCCAGCAGCGGAAAAATCAGTTCAGGCGCAGCTGCACTGCAGTACGCCAGATGATCGCCCAGCATAAACGCTCCCGACGACAAAAATGCACAGTTGAGCATTTTGCCGCGTGCATTCATATCTTTGATCACAGCCATCGTGGGTATGGCATTGGCAAGAGTGGTGATGAATCCGACTACCGCAACATCATTGATATTGGCTTTAGCGGTGATCGCCGGCAGAAAGCTTTTGAGCATCATACTCAAGAGCGTGGTAAATACATAGACTCCACCGAGCATAACCGCTATTGATCCGATAATTTTGACCGCTTCGCTTACCGGAGTAATATTTTTTATCGGGTGTCCCGCCAGATCCATAACTACTGCCGCCGAGATCCCGGCCAGTGCAATAAGCTCCATGGTTTTTGCAAAAATACGTAAAAATCCGGTCAAGATCTGCGGTATGATATACAGCATTGCACCGGCAGCTGCGGCCAGCACCAGCAATGGCGGCAGCTGACGCAGAATGAAACTCCAGCGGTAATCAGCGCAGAGCCCGCCCACCAGCATCGCCAGCGGCATGGTGATTATGCCGAACATAAGACCTTTGAAGTAATAATCGTGATCTTCCCGGTCGATCAGCTGGAAAATCAGCGGCATGCAGACTATATTTGCCCCCACAAGACTGCCCAGCAGCATGCCGCCGAACCCGGCACCTTCAGGCGCCTGCGACAAGCTTTGTGCCAGCGGATACGCCCCGTTGTCATTGGCCAGAATTATGCCGGAAAACAATCCCAGATCAGCGCCGATACCGGCAAAAAATGCCGATGCCTTCGGTGCAAGCAGTTTGGCTGCAGCCGGTGTAAGGACCAGAAATCCCGCCATGGTCAGAAAGAGCGGCGCAAAAGTCTGCAGCCCTTCAGTAAATTTTTTACCCAGCCCCAGTTTGCTGCCGCAAAAATAATCTGCCGCACCAATGGCAAAAGTTATACCGAAGATAATCAGTATTATCCGTTCCGGTGAGAGCATAAAACGATTTTACCCCATATCTCCGCCGTAGATCGTGCGGTATTTCATCGGGGGGGCTTCATCGGCTTCACCGTAGAACATATCCACCATTTCGCGGACTTTTACGAAATTGCCCTGTTCGAGAAATTTCATAAAATCTTTCTGATCATCGTAACAGATGATACTCTGCGGTTGATCCAGATCAAGATTTGCCGCATGGGCGGCAAGCGCCATGGCCGTCGGCAGATCTTCGCTGACCAGCGCCGCCATCTGCCGGTATTTTTTCCAGCACCGCCCCCAGATATGGGATTTGCCGTCATTGCTGACCAGCGCGTATTGACCGAACTCCTGAAAATTGAAATTCAACAGCTCATGGCGCGAAAAGCCGAAACACTCTGCATCGCGGTTGATTGCAGCTGCTGTTTCTTCTTTTTTCATAGCATGTACACCGATATTTTCCGGCGCATTCAGGCATGGTTTTTCTGCAGCAAAAAAGCTGATGGTCCGGCAGGGGGTAAAGCCCAGCGGGGCATAAACTTTGGAGCCATCGGGCGTGGCGTGCAATCTTTTGGTTTTATAGCTGCGCGTCAACTCCAGGATATGCTCGATCAGCATGGTGGCATATCCGCGGCGGCGGAACTCTTCTTTTACGATCACCAGATTGATGAAGACCAGACTTTGCGGCTCATAGGTAACCATGCCGGCCGAACCGGCGATTTCGCCATCTGCTTCCAGAAAAAAGGCTCTGGTATTGCCCGCCCGGGTCATAAAGGCACATTCAGCGGGCGACACGTTCCAGTTCACGGCATCGGCCATTGAACTTAAAATCCCGGCTTCGGGGGTAGTTATTTCGCGGATATTTATCACTTTTTCACCGTAATACTGCCGGATTTCAAATCTGTCCACAAGGTGCCTTCTCCGGCGTAGATGACTTGCAGCTTTACATTGGGATTGAGTTTTTCCACCAAAGTCAAATCAGCCATGACACCGCTGGCGCCCAGCGCTTTGGCTTTCATTTCCACACCTTGCGCACGCTCGTTGTTGCGCATAAATGCCACCTGAACATCGGTTTCGCCTTTGAGCTTGGTGCGGGCGGCTTCCAGCTCGGAGCGCTTGAGCTGAAGTTGAGCTACTTCCAGCTCGGCTTCGGCAGCGATCAAGCGCACCGACTGTTTCTGCTGGGCAGCAATTTCGGCAACCAACTTTTTGGTTTCCTGTTCAATTTCGCGCCGTTTCTGATCGATCATGGCGGTGTGCAGATTAAGTTCGGCTTCTATCTTGGCGGTTTCCTGCAGTGAAAAGTTGGTCAGATTCTGCTCAATGGCCAGACTCGCTTCCTGAATTGGTTTGAGGATGTTGGCCGGAATCGTTACATTACGGATAATGGCATTGTGCACTACAATAGATTTTTCGCGCAGGACTTTTTCCAGCTCGCTGCGCAGATTGTTCTGGAAGATCTCTCTGCCTTCACCCACAATAAAATCCTGCGCTTTATAACTGGAGCCCTTCATGCGTGTAACGCTCAGGATCTGCGGCAGAATGATCTTGCTGACCACTTGCGGTAAATCACCGTAAAGCATGTAGATCCGGGCAATATGTTCGGGCATGAGTTCAAATTCCACGGTCATATCCATCAGGATCTTGAAGCCGTCGCGGCTGGGGAATTCAACAAAACCGCCCACACTGTAAACCATATCCGGAGTCTGCGGACGGGTAGTTGCGGCTGCACCGGGTACGGAACCCATGGGGCTGTACTTCTGCAACCTGGCGGCGCGCACGTTGCGCCGGCTGCCGCTCTGAAGCTGTTTCATGCGGCTGAATGACGATATGCTGCCGCTGGATTGCATCGGTACTGCCACGGTATCGTTCTGAAGCATTTCTGCACGCTTCTGCAACTGGGTGTTGAGCGTGTTGGAGGAAATTTCATTGAGCGTGCTGCTGGCCGCTTCGATACGGTTTTTCATTTCGATAACCCCGCCGGAAGATCCGGTCATAGTCACCTGATTCATGCCGATTTCAATGATATTGACTTGATAGGCCCGGGGATTTATATAGTACAATCCCGGCTGGAGTATATCACGCAACACACCTTTTTCCCCTTCACGGGCAAATTCACCGGGCGCCGCCGGTTTCCCGGTCTGGGCGGTAACTACGCCAACGTAACCGAAGGGGATGTTTATAGCATCGACAATGTCAACTTTATACCCTTCCGGATTGAGCCGGTGCACCCCGGGGGTGAGCACTTCGCGCCAGATACCCTGACTCTCTTTATCCGGCGCAATGATTTCGCCGGGAGCCAGCGGCTTGCCGACTTTGCTGGTAACTACACCAACTTTGCCGATGGGAATATTTATTGCACGCACGATCTTGACATCGTACAGCACCGGGTCAAGAAAATAACGGCCTTCGGGCAGTACTTCGCGCCAGATACCTTTTTCGCCGCGTTCCACCAGCAGTGTGCCGGGAACAGGCATTTTACCGGTTTTTGCCGTGACAACGGCCATGTGTTCCGGCGGAACATAAAAGCGGCAGAAACCCCAGAGGTAGACAAACAATGCAAACAATATTACTGCGATAATCACTGCAGCAGCAGAAATAATACTCTTTTTCATGTTACTTATATCTCCTTATTATTTCCGCGCCGGAGCGGTGTTGTTTTTGAGCAGCGGCAAGCCGAAGGATTCTCCGGCAACTGAATTGGTCATTATGCTTTGCAGATTTGGCGCGAGCTTTTCGTAGAGTTTTCCGCGCAGATATGCTTCGCCGCCGCCGAAAGCGGTGATGTTGCGTTTGAGGATCTCGACTTCCGCTTTGTTGCCGGCGGCGATAACCGCGCGTTCACTTTCGGCCAGCGCCAGCGCAGCACGGGCATCGGCTTGAGCTGTTTTAAGCTGCAATGCAGCGGCTTCCAGTTCGGCCCGGGCGGCAATGACTTTTTCCAGTTTGGCCTGACGGGCGGCAATTTCACTGGTGATCTTGCCGGTTTCGGCTTCCACCTTGCTGCGGCTCTGCAATGCCAGCATTTTCTGCCGTTCAAGTTCGGTGGCACTCTTTGCCTGTTCGATCTGCTGGGAGAATTTTTTTGCTTCCTGTTTGGCAATTTCGCGGTTGCGGATGATTCCGGCTATCTCCTGCGGCGGATTTATGTCGCGGATCAGCACCGAGTTGATCGACACACCCCAGGCCCGGCAGTTTTTGCGCAGAAATTCTTCCAGTTTGTTCTGGAAGAGCTGACGGCTTTCGCCCACGATGAATTCTGTGGCGCTCTTTTTGCTGCCTTCGATACGGGCAAAACCGGATACCGATGGCAGAATGAGTTTTTTGATAATATCATCCATATTGCCGACTTCGTGGGTCAGCATGGGGGCGGATTCCGGCACAATATTGAATTCTACTGTACCTTCCAGCGTAACATAAAAACCATCGAGAGTGATAAAACCGATGGCATCTTTGCCGCTGAATTCATATCGCTGGCTCTGGATGTTTACAATAGCCACACTCCTGATGTAGGGATTGATACGGTGAGTCCCTTCTTTCAGGGTGATTTTCTGTACGCCTTTGCGGTCGGCTGAAACGATAAAACCTTTATTGTTAGCCAGATCGTTGGGGATACCGGAAAAAATATCTTTGCCGCAAAGATTTGCCACCACCCCGATATTACCGGGCATGATCACGATATCATCGCAGAGTTTTACTTCGTAAGCGTATGGATTGATACGGTGACGGCCGGTACCGAGCACTTCGCGCACGATGCCTTTGCTGTTGTTATCGATGGCCAGAATTTCCCCGGCGGGCAGGTTTTTGCCGAATTTACGCACCAGCACTCCGAATTTACCGGCAGGTATTTCGGTGACCGGTTTGATTTGCCAATCCCAGACGTAGGGGTTGCGGAAATAGCGGCCTTCGCCGAGAACTTCAAGCTGAATACCTTTGTATTCGCTGGAGATGGCCACGATCTCATTTTCCGGCAGCATTTTACCGGTTTTTTTGATCAATATTGCAATTTCACCGTTACCAGGTTCTATGCGGCAGCCGTACCAGATAAAAAGCGCTGTTATAAATACCAGCGCGATGACCGCAAAGGCGATCACGCCAACAAGCGGCGGAGTTTGACCGGTTTTTATTCTTGCCATAACCCATCTCCTTTTTTTATTATGATTATTTGTGGTTTTATTGCTCAAAAAACTTTTCCTCTGCAGGAAAAATAACTCCAAATATGATTTTTACAAATTATAAAAGGTATTTATGATTGCAAAATCTTACTTTTTGTGTTATTTTATTGCCGTAAATAGAAAAAATAAATCTGAAAAGAGGTTTTTATGCAATTCAAGGTCGTTTCTCTGTTTGTCGTATTGGTTTTATTCTCACTTGCCGGATGCTGTCATGTGCAGATTTTTACCGAACCGGCTGTCGGAAATGCTGCTGATTCCGGTTATCAGGTGGTTGCCGACGGGACGGTACAGAACAGCGGTTATTATCTCTTTAACAAGTACCCTTTGTATACCGGGCACCCCGATCACCCCAACCGCAAAGATTATCACACTTTCTGCGATGATATCAGGCCGGAAGTGAATTCGGCGATACTTTTGAGTGCCATGAAAAAACAGTACAAAGCAGAAAAATTATCCAATGTGGAGCATTTTGAGAATTCGTTCGGTTATTTTTCGCTGTGGCTGGTCTGGCGCAAGAGTATCATTACTACCGCAAACGGCGTGAAAAAGCTCAAAAACAATTCTCTCCGCAAATAAAAATGCCATGGGGTGATTATGACAGACTTTCGTGAACTTGTTTACCGCGGCGTGGAGTCCGACGTGCTCGATTACAAGGCGCCTGTGAATTGGAACACTTTAAGCAAGGTACAGAAAGCCAAGTTTGTCCGGCATGCGCTGGCTTTTGCCAATACCCGCGGCGGCGCTATCGTTATTGGGGTCAGGGAAGATGTCAATGGGCATCCGTCGCTTTACGAGGGATTGAATGACGAAGAGTGTCATTCGTTTGATCCTTCCACGGTTGTTACCTATATAAACAGTCATGTCGATCCGGCGATCGATATAACGGTGGAACGACCGGTGATCGATGGCAAACGTTATGCGGTTCTGGTAGTCAAGCCGTTCAAAGATGTACCCCATGTGGCGATTCATGGCATTGATGAAGAACTGCACTGCGGCATGTTTTATATCCGCAGCGTCTCTGCCTCCAGCCGTCCGGCATCCCGTGCCGGAGAAATGCACGATCTTATCCGGCGAGCTTTGCGTAATCAGAAAGAGCTGCTGGGCAATCTGTTGCGGGATGTTTTAACGGACTCCGGTGATAAGGCGCAGAATTCATTTAAATCAGACAGCGGAGTTCTGCCGCCTGAATATGACGAAAGCGTGGAATATTTTTCTAAACGGCTCAATACTTCTCTGCCGGACGATACCCCGGTATTGGATATTGCTTTTATGCCGGCAAAAGTCTCCGGCAATATAACGTTGAGCAAACTCCGGCAAGCGGCCGAAATTGCTGCCGGGGCCATGGATGAAAATATTACCGGCAAGTTTATGATTGCCGCGGATATGAACTCAAGCTATGCAACCAATGTTTCGTTGCGGGGGATGGATAAAATGCGAACCCGCTTCTGGCAGATTTTCAATAATGGTTTGAGTCATTTCCGGCGTACATTGCCGGTAACTGTTGAGTATTCTGTGCTGGAAGAGTATTTGAATAATCTTTTGACTTTTGCAGTAAATTTTTACCGGAGCGATATTTTTGCCGGCAGCGGCATGCAGCTGCACTTGAGTTTGCTTCACAGTATGGATACTGAACTTGTCAGGCGGCAGACTGCAGATAAAAATTTTTCTCCGGCAGTTTGCCGTATAGATGAAATCAATATTATTGAATGTATTCCGGAAAATGTGAAAAACTGCGATATACCGCAAATTGTAAAACACCTGATGGATGAGCTGTCTGTCCGCTTTAATGCTCCTCTCAACTGATTTTTACAGGATCGGATCAGCGGTGATTTATCCGATGCTGCGCTGGTGGGGGGTTACGCTTCTGCAAGTCTGCTCCCGGAATAAAACTGTAGTGTGGATACCTCAAAAAGAAAAC
>JAZTWG010000021.1:0-6518 GCA_045635745.1 Victivallaceae bacterium | reverse complement strand
ATCCACAAGGCGGCGTTGCGGGAGTTTTTCCGCAAAAAGGAGGTCTTAATGTTCAAATTCACATCTTCCCAAACATGCAGAATGTTTGCTGTTGCGGCATTTTTCTGCACTTTTGCCGTGCAAGGCAAAGAAATATCTTTTCTGCCGGAACCGAAAACTCCAAGAAAAATAGTCATCGGCAACGCTCCTGTTACAGAAATGGTCAAAGATGGCGCTGTCAAGTTTGAACTGGTTGTGCCGGCAAACGCCTCGCTGCCTGCCAAATTTGCCGCCAACGAAATTGCCACGCAACTGTCAAAGGCTTTCGGTAAAAAGATCACCGCCATTTCCCGGGCAAGCGGCAGCTGCCCGGCCATTGTAATCGGCGACAAGGCCATGGCAGAAAAAAACGGCATTGATATCAAAAAATTTGACCGGGATGGTTTTATCATCCGCTCCATCGGCAATCAGATACTGATCATCGGCAGAGATACAAACGATGATCCCCGCAACATTATCATCCGCTATGGCGATAAAGGCGAAGTTGCAACATTGTTTGGGGTTTATGATTTCCTTGAACGCTTTGCCGGGATCCGTTACTATTTCCCCGGCGATCTGGGAACTGTTATCCCCCGGCAGAAAAACTGGTCGCTGCCGACAATAGATATTTACGAACGTCCTGATTTCACCCAGCGCCGTTTCGTTGACAATCAGCACAAGTTCCCGAACTATTATCAGGCCAATGAAAAACAGTGGAAACATCATTGGCGGCCGGTCAACATGCTCCGTTGCCGTATGGAAACTGTTGTCATACCCAATTGCCACGGCTTGAATATGCTGGGCTATAAAAAGCGTTTCAGCAAGAGTCATCCCGAATATTTTGCCCTCAGCAGTTCCGGCGAGCGGATCACCGGCACCGCCCAGCTGCAGTTGTGTTATTCCAGTAATGTCAGAAATGAGATCACTGCTGATGCCAAAGCGTTTCTCGGCGGCCGTCCGGCCAGCGAACGCGGAGTTTTGCAGCTCGATGGCAAACATGGCTGGCAGTTCCATATTTTCCCCAAAAGCCTGCCCTGTTTCAATATCATGCCCGACGACAGCATGTATTGGTGCACTTGCCGGAAGTGTGCTGTTATCAAAGATTCCAAATCCCGCAACAAGTATATGTGGCAGATGTTTGCTGATATGTCTGAAGCGGTCAAAAAAGATAAAATCCCCGGCTATCTGACTACGATGGCTTACGGTCAGTACCGTTATGTGCCCGATGTGAATATACCCGATAATCTTCTGGTGATGCTGGCAACTAAAGGCCCGTGGAATGAAGGCAATCCCGCCGTCCGAGATTCCGAAATGGCTCTGATGAAGGCCTGGACGGAAAAACTTGACTCCAAGATCTGGCTGTGGACTTATCCCGGCAAATATCACGGCAAAGGGTTGAATATTCCGCATACAACTCCCCGGGCCACTGCGGCATTTGTCAAGCGTGCCAAACCATACATTTTCGGTATTTTCTTTGAAAGTGCCAGCGACCGTGCAATTTACAATTATCTTTATCATTACACATTTGGCAAACTTCTGTGGAATACCGAAACCAATATCGATGATCTGCTTGCCGAACACGCTGCGGTGATGTTTGGCCCTGCGGCCAAACCTATGCAGGAATTTTTTGAATCTGTGGAACGTAATTGGCTGAAGATCGCCTCCAAAAGCCTTATGGGCGATTCCGGTCCTGACGTATTGTGGCCGACAGATCTGGAATTGTGGAACAATATCTATTCTGAAAAAGAAATTGCCCGGATGAACGCCATGCTGGCAGAAGCAGAAAAGCTTTGTGCCAATGATAAACTCTGCCTGGCCAGAGTCAACCTTATCAAAAAAGAAATGTGGCTGCCCACTTGTAATGCGGCCGCAGAATTCCGTGCGTCGCAGGCTTCGTCATCCAATTGGGTGGCGCAGATGCCCAAAGTAACCGGCACTGCTCCGGTGATTGACGGCAAACTGGATGATGCCGTGTGGGGCAAGGCCGGCAAGATCTACCTTTCGCCTTTGAGAAAGGGTGCCGTTGCCGAAGTCAAAACCATCATCAATCTGATGCATGATAATGATTATTACTACATTGGGGCTTTCTGCGAAGAGCCTGCGGAACCCAAAGCTCCTGTCCGTCCCCGTGATGACCGCGATCTTTATCTGGATTCCACTCTGGAAATATTCCTTTCGCCCGACCGGCACCCGACCAGATATTTTCAGTGGATGGTCAATCCTGCCGGTTCTGTTGGTGACCTGGAACGCCCCAACGGCGCACGCGGCAGTGCAGGCAGAAACGACAGCGCCTGGCAGAGCAAGGCCGAAATCAAAACCTACCGCGAAGCCGGCAAGTTCTGGTCGCTGGAAATGCGCATCCCCAAAAGTGAACTGCCGAACGCTTCGGCCGAAGGCATGCTTGCCAATTTTGGCAGACACCGCAGTCTGGTTGACGGCAAGCCGAAAACAGACCTTTACAATTGGAGCCCGATTGCTAATGGTTTTGGCGACATCGACCGTTTCGGTACGCTGATACTGACCGGCAACGTCCGAAAAAATCTGCTTGACAATGGAGATTTTACAGAACCTGCCGGTAAAAATCCTGTATTTAACGGCAAGTGGCGGGTTTCCAATCCGCATAAAACTTTCCCGCTGGATACGCAGTATTTTGTGGCCGGAGGAACCTCTGTGCGTCTGAATGATGCCAAGCAGGTCAGCATTTCGCAAAATCTCAAGCTCAAGCCGAATACTGATTACGTGTTGACCTATTATCTTCGTATGCAGGATGTAGCTTCGGGCGGCCCCGGCAGCAGATTTATTGTCTATGTCAACGAAGGTTCCGGCAGACATATCATTCTTCCCCGCAAAACCGCTATGCGTGGAACCTGCCCCTGGACCCGCTTTGAATGTCATTTTTCCACATCGGCTGATGTGGGTAAAAAATCAGGACAAACTATCAGCTTTCAGTTTATCAAGATGAAGGGTACTGCATGGCTCGATCACGTGGAACTCTGTGAGGTTCAGAAATGAGAAATACTTTTCCGGCAGTTCGCCTGCACGGTGCTTTGGGCAATGCCCTGCAAACCGTTATCAACAACCGTTTGAAGAAAGTCGATTACCGTTTGCTGGAATCACCGTTTGTCAACCGCAATGAATCAGATAATGGCTGGCGGTGTGAATTTTGGGGCAAGATCGTCAGATCTGCCATACTGGCCAACAATTCAGCTCGGGATCCTGAACTGGAAGCTGTTATCCGGGAGACCGTCGGCAATATAATGGCAACGCAAACTCCTGACGGGTGCATAAGCTCGTATCCGGCAGATAAACAGACCACTTTCTGGGATATCTGGGGGCGGAAATATGTGCTGTTGGCCCTTTTGCGGTATTATCAAATGGTGGAAGTTGATGAAAAGGTAAAAGAGTGTTGCGTAAAAATGCTCGATCACCTGATGACTCAAGTCAACCGGGATAAAAAAGATATTCGCGCGTGCGGCTTGCACGAAGGATTGGCATCAGCCTCAATTCTGGGGGCAGTAGTCGGTGTTTACAAACTTACCGGCGAAGAGCGTTTTCTGGAATACGCCCGCTATATTGCCGAAAGCGGCTGTTCCATGGTGCACAATGTATTCAAAGCCGCCCGCTGCGGGGTTGCTCCGCAAACCATTGGCAATGCCAAATCCTATGAGCTGACGAGTTGTTTTCAGGGGTTGGCAGAGCTGTATTTGCTGGATCCCAAACCTGAATACAAGGAAGCCTGTGAAAAATATTTCCATGCCGTCAGAGATAGAGAAATCTTTATCACCGGCGTGGGCGGTTTGAGAGATTGCTGCGGCGAATACTGGTATGATGGTAAATTTCGCCAGACCCGCAAAGACAGCGGTATGCTCGGTGAAACTTGCGTAACGACCACCTATCTGCATTATTGTGATGTGATTTCCAAACTGATCGATCCGGCAATACCGATGGCAGAAGCAGAATGTTCATTATACAACGGTATTCTGGGGGCAATGTCTCCGAACGGCACTCAATGGATCCACTGCAACCCCACTCCGTTGACCGGCGGCGGAAGCAAGATCCCTGCCGATGATCAGATCAATCGTGGTTTCGGCACGCCTTTCGGCGGCAATGACTGCTGTCTGGCACAAGGTCCTGAAGCTCTTGCCATGGCTCCCAAAATGGCAGTGAGCGTACTGGAAAACGGTGCGGCGCTGAATATTTTTGAAGCCTTGACCGCAGAACTTGCCGATGGTACCAGAATCGAAGTATCAGGCAATTACCCGGTTGTTCCGGCTGCGACTGTCTCAATTTGCAGCCCGGAAGAATTTTCTCTGTATTTGCGGATCCCGGAATTCTGTACCGGAGTGACTCTCAATGGTGCAACATGCGATTTCACCCGGGGGGAATATCTGAAAATTACCCGCAAGTGGCAGGAAAGTGACCGCTTGGAAATGGCATTTGACTTTTCTTTGAAAGAGGTCGCAGCTCCGGATGGTTCACCTTTTACGGCGGTTGTTCGCGGTCCGCTGGTCCTGGCAGAGTCTGCTGTATCTGCCGGTTGCATGGTTTGTGAAACCTGGAATGGAAAAGAGTTGATAGATTATGCTTCCGCCGGCAGAGGTATGTCCGCCGGAGATCCATTGACTGTATGGTTCAGCAATAAATAAAACAACAAAAGTTATATATATTTTCAAGGGTGCAAAAATGCTTAAAAATACGCAAATCAAACCGATTACGGGTACTTTTGTCAACATGCTCATCTCCGATACCGGTATTGTTAATGCCGGATTGAAAGAGTGGGAAAACGACTTCAAAATGATGAAAGCAATCGGCATGGATCATTTGTTTGTCATTCGTACCGAATGGGAACAAAATGGCCGCCACCTTTCAGCAGAAGATCCCCGATCCACTACTTGGGCCGAAGATGAATGTTTGCTGGATATGGTCTTCCGTTTGGCGGATAAATATGAAATGAAACTTTTTCTCGGCGGCCCTGTAAGTATTACCAATCTGCACAACGGCGACTGGAAAAAAGAAATCGACAATAACAAGCGTTTTTATGACCGTGCCATGGCCAAATATGCTCATCACCCCTGCTTGAAGGGGTTGTATGTCTCTTTGGAAGCTCTGCCGTGGCATTTCAACTTTCTGGATATCTGCCATGGCGTGCTGAAGTATATGCGGAGCAATTTCCCGGAAATGAAAACCTTTATGTCGCCTTCGTTTACCGGAGTGCATGGCGATATGAAAAGCAGCTACACCCCGGAAGAGTGGTGCGATATTTACGGCCGTTACTTTTTTGAGCCTGCTGCCGGGCTGCTGGACTACTGCGCTCCACAGGATACAATAGCTATTCCTGAATGCGAAATGGGTAAAATCGGCAGCAATGGTTTGCGTGAATGGTATACCGAAGCGGGAAAACTCTTCAGTAAATGCGGCATTGAGTTGTGGAGCAATATAGAAACTTTTCAGCGACCGTTCCCCGGTCATGGCGAACCCAGCGGGGTTTTCCGCCAGTCGGATTACAGAACATTATATATGAAATTGGCAGAAGCTTCGCCTTTGGTTGAACGGATTATCACCTATGAATATTTCAGTTGTATGAGTCCAAATACCGAATGGGGTTCTTCGCGTCGTCTGCTTTCCCGATATCTGGAAATTCTCGGCAAAGATCCTGCGATCATTGATGAAATTTTCGGGTGAAAGAATCTGATATGGGTGCATTGAAAAAAAACGATCCCCCCTGTTATCAGGTTTTCGGCTTGACTTATACGCTGCCGAAGATGCTGATCGCCATGGGATTGATCATGCTGGGGTATGCCGGGTTGTGCATGACAATTTCGGTGACCCCCACCATTGTTACACTCAAGCTCAAAGAGTTGGGTATTTCATCGACATTGCTGGTTTTTATTACCACCACCATCGGGCAGGTATTCAATATGACTGTCTGCCAGTGGGTGAGTTTTAAAAGTGACCGTTACCGTTCCAAACGGTGGGGTCGCCGGGTGCCGTTTATTTTCTTTACGATGCCGATGATCTGCATAAGCTGGCTGATAATCGGATTTTATCGGGAGGAATCTGAACTGTTGAGCCGGATATTGGCTCCCTTGTCGTCATTTTCTACTGAAACTCTGGCAATAATCGTTATTGCGATCGGCATCATTATTTTCAAATTTTTCTACATGTTTGTCGGATCGGTGTTTTATTATATCTACAACGATGTGATTCCACCGCAGGTAATGACGCGTTTTACCGGAGCATTGCAGATAACGGCCTCGATTGCATCTGCATTGTACAATTATTTCATATTCGAACACACACTTACGCATACCAAAGAAGTTATGATCGGCTTTGTGGTGATCTACGGCGTACTTATGGGAGCGATGTGTCTGTTTCTCAAAGAGCCGCGCTTTCCGGATCCCGAACCGGAACAGAAGAAGAAAAGTTCCGGGTTGCTGGCATTCGGCAAAGAAAGTTTTTCACACCGTATCTACTGGTATAATTTTATCGATACAACTTTT
>JAZTWG010000020.1:0-7043 GCA_045635745.1 Victivallaceae bacterium | reverse complement strand
ATCGGTAAGTTCATCCAAAACTTCCGGCAACTCAATGTTGTAACGCTCCAGGATGTCTTTGTAGTAAACCTCCTGAAAAAGGTTTTGTAAATATTTGAACTTTGCCTCATCGCTTTTTTTAGCCCAGACCAGAGGCAATCCGCCGTACATAGCATATTCTTCAAATGCAGTACTTTTGTCTCCTTCTGATGCTTCAAAAAACTCTTTGAATGAAAGCGGATGGATTTCAACGGCATCGCCACTCCCTCTGAATTCAGTCATAATATCCTTGGAAAGCATTTTTGAATTGCTGCCGGTAACATAAATATCCACATTGGGAATGCGAAGCAGCCCGTTCAGAACACTGTACAATTTTACCAACTTTTCCGGATTTCGCAATTCTTCTTTGGATATGGCGAATTGGATTTCGTCAAGCAAGATATAATAAGTGCTGGAATCTGGTTTGATCAGAGAGTGCAAATATTTTGCCAACACATCCGGATCGCGGTATCGTTCATTGAGATAATCATCAAGTGCAAGGGTGATTATATGGTCATCGGCAGTACTGCTTGAAGAATTCAAACCAGCCAATTTCAACTCATCTTCGGCAGTAATAACACACGGCAGCTGTTTGTCATCCCCCACAATAACAACATTTTTGGCGCTAGCAATTGCAACTGCACCGGTACAGAGATCAACCTGAGATGCCTCATCCATAATCAACAAATCAAAACCATCTTTGGGAGTGAAATGATTTATCATAAAGGTAGTTGATAATAACACCGGATATTCAGACAGAAATTTTTCATCCCGCAAATCTGATTTGTAAAATTTTTTCCGTTCTTTATGGCAGGCAGAATATTTTTTGCGTAATTTTGCTCCCTCCTATATGACAAAAATTCCGGCACTGCCTTTTTCTGTTCGATCTGACCAATCTGCGTGTCACCTGCGAATTGCTGATGGTCAGGAATTTACAAAACAGGGGGTAAGTTCAGGCTTGATTATGCTCCTCTAAAAAATGGTTGTGCAGGAATCAGTTTTTTTGAAAATTATAATGCGTTCATTATTTGATAACAAACAGTTACGGCATTTGCGGCTTCTTCAACCGTGCAATGTTCTGTTTTTTTGCCGCATATACTTTGAATAAATGCATCTGTTTCAAGCATATATCCATCCTGCGATGTCAACGATACTGGTTCTGATTTTTCTTTATCGGAAAGAATCAACGAACCTTGGCCCTGCGAATTGTATTCCAGAATTGCATCTTCAAAAATTGCAGTATATCCGCTGCGGAATGGATATGTCGGCAGTTCAGCAAAACCGCCTTCCAGCTCTACGACAGCGCCCGATGAAGTTTCCCAGCAGGCTTTGAAAAGTTTCTCGGAATACTTTTCTTTTACAGCGGTTATTTTTTCCGGATCTCCCAGCAATTTCAGGGCAAAATCCACATCATGGATATTCAGATCAAATACCGGACCGGTGATTGATTTCAGCGAAGTATCTTTATTTTTCCATGCCCCCCATACCGGAACACCGGTGCGGCGGATGAGTTTCAGATATTTTAATTTTCCATATTGTTTTTTACTGCAAACAGAACTCAAGTATTGATATTCCGGAAAAAAACGCAAGCAGTGACCTGCCTGAAATATGCAATTTGTTTGGGCTGACTCCTCAAGCAGCTGCCGGGCTTCTGCTTCAGTTGCACAGAGCGGTTTTTCAAGAAATATATGCTTCTTATGCCTCAAAAGCTCGCTTGCCATTGCCTGATGGATCGCGGTGGGGGTGGCAATTATTGCGGCATCAAATTCACAGTTATCAATACAATCTGCCAAACTGGTAAAAAAAGGCACATTATTCAAAGCATTCCAGTCAATAGCGGATGTTTTTATGTTGCCGGAAATTGGTTTTATATTTTCCCGACCGCTGGTATTTACAATTGCAGCAATGGAGGCATTTTTATTCTGCATGATATTGGCACAATGTGTCTGCCCCATAAAACCGAAACCGCAGATTACAGTTTTTATCTTCATGCCCGGCTCCAATCAATAATCACTCCCATTTCGTTGCCGCGATCACGCTCCAGGGCTTCATAGGCTGCCGCCGCATCCGTGAAATCAACTTTTTTGCTTACCAGTGCAGCGAGATCAAGTTTTTTTAATTTGAGCATATCAAAAAACATTTCAACATGGCGCTCTTTGGTCCACGGATTATTGGGCTGCGGAAAATCCGGATGCGAAAAGTTATGAGCCCCGATGATCGAAATGGATGGCCAGACGCAATCATCGTGAAAATCAAACAGTACCGGTTTTTGGGGACTGCTTAAAATAACCAGCCTGCCGTGCTGCCGGAGCAATTTGGCCTGTACGGGAATAAGATCGCCATTGCCGGTAAGTTCGATCACTGCATCCGCTGATCGGTTGGAATTGTGTTTTTTGATCACATCAAGCACATTTTCCTGCAACGGATTGACCGGAATTATTGCCGGATCTTTTGCCAGCAGATCAAGCCGGTGTTGAGCAGTATCTACTCCGATGATCGGGAAAGCGCCGCATTCACGCAGAAATCTGACCGCAAACTGCCCTAACAATCCCAGTCCGAAAACAACGGCACATTCGCCCCATTTTATTTGAGAAAGGCGTACACCGTTCATCACGATCTGCGGAATGGTAAAGAATACTGCGTCATCATCAGAAATATCATCCGGAATAACTGTACAGCCATTGCCGCCGGAAGCCTGACCATCTGCACCGCCAGGCGTTACTGTTACATAAGCTGCGTGCGGTTTGGTGGTGGCAACGCGCTTCCCCAGCCATGATTTATCAACATTTGCACCAATTCCGATTACAGTTCCTGTATTGTTATAGCCCGGATAAAAAGGACAGGAAAAATTTTTCTCCCAAACCGAACCGGGTTCATAATCAGCACAATATGCTGTCATTTCAGTGCCGGTACTTATCAGCGTGCGGGAGGTTTTTATCAGCAGTTCTCCGGCTGCCGGAGTTGGAATGTCGGTTATTTGAAAATCAACTTTGTGCGGTTCCGGAAAATAAAGAGTGTGATTTTTCGGCATTTGCGATATCTCCCTGCTGAAAATTATTGATTTTTTTTGTTGGCATGATATAATATAATTATACTTAAATGATAAATCTTTGCAAAAAACAGCAAAAAACTATGCAAAAAACACAACTTTTCTATGATCCGATCGACTTGCCGGAGGATTTTCCGATTACAGTTCCGGCGTTTGAGACACCTCCTGATTGTGCTCATGTGCATAACTGCTTTGAAATCGGATGCTGTTATTCCGGTACCGGCGGCGTGTTCCAGATCGGTTCTAAAATATATTCCTGCAGTCCCGGTGATGTTGTGTTTATCAATGAGCATGAGTATCATGTGCTTAATGATGCCACCCCGAAAAATTCCTGCTGGAAATTTCTCAATCTTGCTCCTGAGGCTCTGCTTGCCGGATACATCGATCCGGAAGAAAATATTTTTGATACCGCAAACTTTGCCGGCATAAACTTCAATAATGTTATTTCGTACCACAGTGCTCCGGAACTGGTGCAGTTGGTGCATATTCTATTTGCCGAGTTGGAAAAAGCTGATTTGCAGCCGTCAACTTATATCCGGGCAGTGGTCTGGGCGGTATTTGCCAAATTAAGAGAGTTTTCAAAAACAAATGAAACATTTCATGCCCATTCTTCGGAAGATTTTTCCCGTTTATATCCGGCGTTGAACTACATATCGCGTTTTTATTACAAACCGTTGGAAATACCGCAGTTATCAGAGATGTGCAGCATGAGTATAGCCACTTTTCGCAAATATTTTATCCTGCATACCGGTATGCTGCCGCTGGAATATATCAACTCCTACCGCTTGAAAGTTGCTCTGGCATGGCTGAAAAACAGTCAGGAACAGATTGTGCAAATCGCATTGAAAAGCGGGTTTCCGACTTTATCGCATTTCAACCGGGTGTTTAAAAAAGAGTTAAGTTCAACCCCCAGTGAATACAGGCAGAATATCCGCAAGATCGATAAATGCTCCTGAAGCTTTTTTTCAGAAACATAAAATTGAGAAAGATTTTCCACGCTTGATTTGACTTTCCATGGCCGCTTGTATATATTAAATTCAGGGAGATGTTCAATGATTGACGAAATAACTTGTCTGGAAAATATCCGCAACAGTTTATTGACCTTGCCTGATCTCGGAAAAGTGCTTACTGTAAACGATGATCGGCAGGGCAGTAAATCTTCCGGGTGGCAAACTGCCAATAAACATATGCATGAACTTTTTGAAATGCGTATGCTCTTTGCATCTTATCGCGGCAGAGTAAATTACAGCGAGATAGAAAATATTTGTCTTACGCCGCCCCAGATCTTGCACGACGGATTGAATAACTGCGACTTGCAGCGGCATATCACTTTGCGGTTGAGTGATGATGAAATTTACTATATCCGCGGCGAAAAAAATGTTATTTCCATAGCGTTATCTCCCGAATTACGGGTGCCCGGTGTGAATTATGCTGAATTGGCTGCCGCGCTTGCACAAACTAATAATACAGCCGACTCTGATTTGGAACACACCCGGTTGTTGATGGCGCTTTTGCTTTCTACTATGCGGCAGCTGTTGGCAACCGGCAAAAGCACTTTGCCGACTCCGGCAGAACTGATTGCCAACTGCATCAGAGAAAATTATTACCGGAGCGATCTCTCGATCAGAGAGATCGCCGAACTCACCAGATTTTCCCCCAACTACATTCAGCAGGTCTTCCGGGCAGGGTGGAATTGCACCCCGATCGAATATCTCAATGAAGTCCGGCTCAATGCAGCACGCCAACTGTTGCGTCAACACCGTTGGCAGGTCAAAGAAGTTGCTGCTATGTGCGGATGGAATTATGTGCATTATTTCAGCCGCCGCTACAAAGAACACTTCGGCAATCTGCCCGGCGAAGAATAAAACTTCCGTAAATACTGAAAAATTTGTTGTTTGATACTCTCTAAAATAGCACTCATCTTAAAAAAGTGTTATTATTCTGAATTTTTTTCACTGTTTACACCGCTTTTTGCCCTTGAAAATGTTATTTTTCTGTTTTATATTCGTTTTGTGACAAAGAATAAATCTAAAAAAACAGGAGAATATTTTTAATGAATCAGCTTGGACTTCAGTGGTGGGATTACGCAGTTATCGTGGCATACTTTGTCAGTATGTTGGCGATCGGATGGTATTTTTCCAAACGCAACAGCGATGCTACGGATTTTCTTTTAGGCGGCCGCAAGATGCCTTACTTCCCGGTGGCAGTTTCGATGCTGATGACTGTATTTTCCACTTACAGTCTGGTCATGGGGCCCGGCGAAATCTACAATCATGGTTTGGATTGGGGCGTTTTAGGTCTGATCATGCCATTTATCGGGGTGGTCTCGGTAATAATCTTTACCCGATTCTTTTTCAAGATCGAAGCCTTTACACCTTTTGAATATTTGTCTTACCGTTATGACAGATATGCCCGTTTGGTTGGTGCCATAGGCAATACTTACAGTCAGATGCTTTATGCCGGTACCGTATTGCTGACTACCGGCAAGATTTTTGAAGCTGCCGCCGGCTGGCCCTGCTGGATGACCATTCTGGTGATCGGGATCATCAGCATTATCTACACCGGTTCCGGCGGGATGAAAGCTGTTATTTGGACAGACTTTATCCAGTTCTTTGTAATGCTTGTCGGTATCGGAGCTCTGGTCATTACGCTCTGCTGTCTGGTAAAAGGCGGTGCGTGGGGCGCGATCAGTTACGCTTTTGAAAACGGACATGGCTTGAGCCGTTTTACGGAAAAAGAATTTTATTCACTCTGGCCTTATGTAAGACTTAACTTCTGGGCTTTGCTGTTGAGCCGGGTATGGGGAGCTTTGGGTACCGGCGTCGGACAGATGACTGTTCAGCGGTTGATGGCAACCGGTTCGGTGAAAAATGCGATAAAAGCCCAGTTGACCAGTGCCTGTCTTACGTTGCCTACGGTGCTGCTGCTTGACTTTGTCGGTCTGGCGATTTTCAGCTATTACGCACAGAATCCTGATCCGGCAGTTACCACCGGCGATTTGGCTTTGTTCCGTTTTGTGGCAACCAAACTGCCGATACTTATTCCCGGCTTGTTTGTAGCCGCAGCGCTGGCGGCGGCAATGAGTACATTGTCGAGTATCTTCAACGGGGATGCGGCGGTCTGGCTCCGGGAGTTCTATCTGCCGTTCAAACGGCAGGATGCAAACGAAGCACAGCAGTTGCGTTTTTCCAAGATCGCTACTTACATCGTAGGTATTGCCGCCATATCTTTTGCCTTGCTGCAGGAGTTGAGTTTGGCGTACTTCAAGCAAACGATGGTTGAAGTGCAGATGATTTTCGGATTCATTTTTGCTTCGGTAGGTTTGAACCAATACGCGTTTGCAATCATGTCGCGCAAGGCAAGCAGCGTGAGTTTCTGGAGTATGCTGGCATTTGGCTACGGCCTGAAATATCCGATGCTGATCTGGTATGGCGGCAGCAAACGCGGTGCAATCACTTTTGCCGAATCCGGTGATATCGGTTTGGCTGGACCTATAAGTCTGGCATGGGTTTTGTGCCCGCTGGCAGCGTTTGCACTCTGCTGGATCATAGCGTATATCAAACCGCAGGTCAGAAAGTGGAATATTACCTGGCGGGTATTGAGTGTGATCCCGATCGGGTTTGCATGCGGATCTTTGATCTGGTACATTTTCAGCCATGTATCTGCCAATGGTCAGCCGCAGGTGCTTTCCTTTACCTGGCAGGCTTTGCCGGGATTGATTTTGAGCTGGTTGTTTATGATCGGCTGGCATGTTTTTGGTCCCGAAGTTCCCAAAGAACGTTACTACGGTCTTTGCTGGGGATACTCCGACAAGGAAATGATCAAAAAGTAATCCTTCGATATACGGAGCTGAAAAATGGAAAAATTCAATGCCGTGCTTATCGGTACGGGCAATATGGGCAAAACCCATTTGCAAAGTGCACTTGCCTCGCCCTATATAGATAAACTGTTTTTGTGCGATACATCTGAAACTACG
>JAZTWG010000019.1:0-37166 GCA_045635745.1 Victivallaceae bacterium | reverse complement strand
AACACAAAAAAGTCAGTGATGCGCGGACGCGCTTTTATTGGCTTGGCATTACGAAACATTCCGCGCAACCACGGGTGGATTGCTTTCCCCCCGTGCCCCCTTGCTCGGATCGCCGCAGCATCCAGCGCGAGATTACGAACGGTCCTTACATTAGAGCGGGCGCATACGCGCCCTTACACGGATTTGCGTGTAACGCAAATCCGCCCTCAGACGTCGGGTGGCTTCGCTCATCTCCAGTCGGCTTCGCGGAACCTTTCCGCTCGGTTTGCCGGAATGTATCCGGCAAACTGCCCTCCCATGCGTTCGCGGCCCTGACCGGGCTTCGCGGCTGCGCCGCGGGGGCTGTTGGTTAGCTGCATTATGTCTTGAAGTTTTGCAACAGCCCCCTTTATATTTTTATAACAGATCAATACTCGTAATAGCGGAATTCTTCGTTGCGATTTACTTCTGTTATCACCCCATCGGGCGTAATGGTCACACAGTCAAATTCATTCTGATAACGGTCACGGCTGTGCACGGTCAGGCAATCGCCGGAAACTTCCACATCGATCGATGTAAACTGCATATTATCCCCGAGTTTTTTACCGGGACCGCCGGTGATAACCACCGGGAAGCTGTAATTCACGCCCAGCGGCGGCAAAGTGCCCTCGCCCTGAAACTCCTTAAGCGGCAACATGCTGTAACAGGCGTTTTTCAACGGTACGCTGCGGAACGGCCGATGCACATGCCCGCCCAGCCACAGATGGATCTGAACTTGCGGTTTTTCGCCTCCGAAAACCGGATCGATCACCTGACGCACATGTCCGGGCATATAATCTTTAGCATCGCCGACCGGAATACCGTGAGCCAGCACAATACGGTATTTGGCATCGCGGCACATTGGCAGATTTACAACATTCTTGAGCCATTTGGCTTCAGCTGCCAGATAGGGTTCAAAGTCATGATACTGCCGGGTGGAAGGCGGCGCCTGCCGGCAATGATCGTCGCAGAAATCCAGCACAAAAAAGCACACATCGCCCCAGCGGAACATGTAATACGCTTCGCGTCCCGGATCCGGCGCGGTGAAATATTCAAAGAACCGGTTGGAATCCTTGCCGTAGATCTCATGGTTGCCCCGCACCATCACCAGCGGCAGATGATTTTCTGTTATTTCGCGGTAAGGCACAATAAACTCATCCATCACCGCCAAGTCGTAATCAGTTGTCCAGAACAAATCGCCGCAGAAAGCCATAAAATCCGGTTTGAATGTATTATTTTTCCCCACCAGACCTTCCAGAAAGCTGCTGCGGGTAGCAGGATTCTGCAAGTCAGCGGTTACCGAAAAACGGAAATCGCCGCTATCCGGAGCGGTCTTGAATGTATCTGTTTCAAAAGGAAATTCTTCCAGCGCCCGACTGTCGTCGATCAAAACCGCTTTATATTCGTAAACGCTTCCCGGCTGCAGATCGCTCAAGCGGATATGGTGCACCGCCCGGTCATGGCGCGCCTGCCCCCCCAGATTATCGTAAACGCGCTGCCACTGGGTTGTGCCCTGCAAACGGTAATCCACCGCCGCCGGAGTCTTGCGGTTGGCAGTAAAAATCACTGAAACTGCATTGTATTCGGCATCGGGGTAACTGATAAACGGCTTGTATTTCATGGTCAGTTTTTCAGGTTCTTCCATGATCTTGCATGCCGTGGTCATGTGCTGACCGCCGAAGATTTCAAAAACCACCTGATTGCGGCCTTTACGGTAATTGATTTCCTGCAAATGGTTATCCGGCCGGATCGGAGCTTCGCTGTTGGCACAAACCCGGGCATCCAGCAATATCTTGCCATTGAAGCGGAAAGACCATGTCCAGTCGGCAGCCACGCCCAGCAGCAGAGCACCATCGCAATCGGCGTTAAAATCTGCAGTCAGAATAGTCCGGGCAAGAATTGCGGGGCGTTCAGCTATGATATCGTACATATCAAGCATACCGTCGGCAGCAAACTTGAAATCCACGCCCTTGACTGTACGGCCGTCGGGCAAAGCAATGCTTTCTTCAATAAAGCCGGTAATATTTTCCAACACATCGGGCATATCCGGTGCAGCAAAATAGCGCCATTGCCAATTTGCGGTGTTTTCTTTGAAACTCATATTGCAGTTCTCCTTATATATTAAAGATGTTTTTCTATAAATTCGAGTAATGCCGCCCAGTTTTCGGGCATAAAATCGTGTTCACCACAGCGCAGATAATAGCCGATACTGTCGTTGGCAAGAAGTTTGCCGCAAGGCGGAAACGAGGTATTTTCCAACCCTTTTTTGCCATAAATATTCCAAGCCGGACTGGCCAGCACGCCGGAGAGATATTCGCCTTCCGGATCGGCATACACATCATTGGAAGCGCTGGCTATGTAAAGCAAACGCGGAGCTATCGCCGCCATTAAGAAATGCTGATCCACCGGATATTCCAGATCGCGCCCGTCATAATCTTGAAATGCCGAACAAAACCAATGTTTCACCCACACATTCAGCCATGAGAAGTCTTCGCCGAAATACCGGTGCGTAAACTTGGCACCGCAAGTACCGGAACAGTTGGAAACCGTAAGCCAGATGCGTTTATCGTGAGCTCCCGCCCACAATGCAGTTTTCCCCAACCGGGAATGCCCGTGCACAACCACATGTTCCATATCGATTTCCGGTTGCGTACTCAAGCAGTCCAATGCCCGCATGATCCCCCATGCCCAGGCACTGATGGCCCCGGATTTACGATGGGGATCTTCCCACTCTTCAGCGGAGTAAAAAAGCCGCATAACACTGGACTCAAAACCCCACGGTTTATCCAGATAAATATCGTGATAACAGATCGTTGCCGCCGCAAAACCGCGCTGCAGAATTCCTTCAAACGCCCAGCGGTAAGCCTTACATCCGCGCATCGACTCATCAGCACGGGTGTCTTTATAGCGGATACTCCATGTTTCCGGACCGCGTTCAAACGGTTTGAAAGTCACTCCGGGATCTGCCGATGTCGCAATGTTGCCCAGAAAATTCAATCCGAAGATCACCGGCACTTTGCCCTGCCGCCGGCATGGGATATAAAGCAGCATGGGTATAACATGTTCAATATTATTATTAACGCAAATTATATCGATTTCCCGCCGGACAGCCAACCCGCCGAAAGCTTCGTTTTCTGAACGGAGTTCAAATTTAAGCGATTCACATACCGGCGGTATTTCGCCATACATGGAACGCTTGAATTCATCGAGCAGATATGGCTGCACATTTTTTTCGAACTCCTCAGGAGTCATATTCTCTTTCAGCGGCAAAACCGGTATATCATATTGCGGAATTGCGCCGGGATCCAGATTCATAGCATCAGCTTTTGCCTGAATATCTGCCGGAAGATTTTCATGAGCAAAACGTTTTTCTTTCATAAAAAAACTCCAATATAAATACTCTTTTCAGAACTCACCGTGAATAAAAAATTTTTTTATCAGTCCGGCTATTTTTATATCGTATTGCATGGGGTCATGTGGAACTTCGGTATAGACTACGCTTTGAGCATCGGCTGCATGCGCTGAAAAACTCTCCACCAGCCCATCTGCCATATCACTCAAAAAGAGTTTCCCCGGCCAATGTGCATTATTTACCCCCACGACTGCACCGATCTCCAACCCGGGAATGTCCGGCGTGGTCAAAACTTTGCGTGCGGAACTCTTGAGTGCATTCAAAGGTTTCCATATCAATCCTGCCCCCGGACAATACAACGCTATATCCGCAAGTTTGCTCCCCAGGTGCGGCGTTCCGACGCAAACCAGTCGTCGGGCATTTGCCGGCTTGTACTTTTGCAGATACTCCCGCGCCAGCAATCCGCCCATACTGTGTCCGGCGATATAAAGTTCACGGTAACGCTCCGGATGTGCATTATTTATTATTGTGCTCAAACACTCCAGGCAGCGTTCAAAGGAAGAATATGTTGCAGGCAGATCAGCGCAGATTATATTACTGAATTCATCACTCAGATTTTCTTTCCAGAATTGCAAATTTTCTGCTCCACGGCAAAAACCATGGACCAATACAACTAACGCCTCTGACCGCATTGAAGACACTCCGATTTTTTCACTCAAGAGCGCAAATCAGCTGCTACATCGCTGATTATATCGCTCAAGTCATGCTCCGGAACCCAGTTTATCAAATTTTTGATTGCCCGGGTATCCGGCTTGCGGCGGAGCATATCTTCAAACCCCTGTTCATAGGCTTGTTCATACGGAATATATTCTATTGCGGATTTACTTCCGAGCTGGCTTATCACCTGCTCTGCCAATTCCCGGATCGAAACCGGTGTGGTCGCACCGATATTATAGATATTGCCAATCGATGCCGGACAATCTGCCAGTGCAACCAATGCCCGAACCGTATCAAAAACATGGCAGAAACAACGGCTCTGTTCTCCGCTGCCATAAACTTTGAGCGCCTGCCCAGTCAATGCCGCTTTGACAAAGCGCGGTATCACCATACCATACTGGCCGGTCTGGCGCGGGCCTACCGTATTGAAAAATCTTACCACCGTACCCGGCAGCGCCATGTTGCGGTGATATGCCATCAGGTAAAATTCATCCAGCAGTTTACTGCAGGCATATGACCAGCGCGAACGCACCGGACAGCCGATCAGCAGATCATCACCTTCATTGAATTCCGGATTGGCGGATTTGCCGTAAACTTCGCTGGTCGAAGCCAGAATAACGCGTTTGTGATATTTTGCCGCCAGCTCCAGCACTCTGGCAGAACCTTCCACATTGGTCCGGATCGTCCGCACCGGGTCATGTACTACCAGTTCCACACCGACTGCAGCTGCAAGGTGATAGATCACATCGGTCGAAGCAATGATCTTTTCCAGCGATGCGGTCTGCAGAAGATCTTCCTCAATAACCTGCAACGCTTCATTATTGCGGACATTTGCCAGATTGCGCGGAGAACCGGTGGAATAATTATCGATCACCACCACCTGATGAGCCAGTGAAAGCAGTTTTTCAGTCAGATGCCCGCCGATAAAACCGGCGCCGCCGGTAATCAGAAAATTCATAAGTACCCCATTATTTTTTGCAGATTACCCGACGGAGCGCTTCTGCCGGTCCGCTGAGCACATAGAGCGTTATTATACTGAAAATCGCATATTCCCGGAATATTGCCACAAGGAACAGCAAAACAATTAGTATCACCACTTTGAACAACTGATTGTTTTTAAGTGAGAGCAGCCATTTACCCAAATGCCGGTAAGGCAGCGGGCTGACCATCAGCACCCCCAGAACTGCCGCATAGATCGGCAGAACCAATGCCAGATTGCTCAAATCGCGGTCAAAAACCCGCATTGCCAACACCAGACTCACAATTGCAGCGGCCGCTCCCGGCGAAGGCAGACCGTGAAAAACGTTGCTGTCACCGGATTTTTCCATAGCTTTTACATTGTATGTAGCAAGCCGCAACGCCGCGCACCCCACATAAACCGAGCACAGCAGATAGGTTACCCACACCTGAAAACTCGTCTGCACACCTTGCAGCCAATGGGTCAAAACAGCCATCAGCACTGCCGGGGCCACGCCGAACGTAACCATATCGGAGAGACTGTCCATCTGCAAACCGTGCATACTTGTGGCATTGAGCATACGCGCGGCAAAGCCGTCGAGCACGTCAAAAACCATTGCGCCCAAAATGATCAGAGCACTTACAGCCAGCACATCATAGGTATTACTTGTGCGCTCATAAACGCTCAAGGTCCAGAGTATCGAAGCAAAACCGCACCACGAATTGCAGAGAGTCAGCGTATTGGGCACCCAGCGCAGATGGTGCTTGGTGCGAGTTGAAAGCACCTGTCGGCGTACCGGTTTGCGGCGGGGAAGCGGGGGGTGATTGATCCTTTTATTCATTTACCTGTTTTCCTTTTCAATTTTCCTGACCGTTCCGCAATCGGGCGATCACACTGCTGCCGCCGCAGACCTTATCGCCGACTTTCACCAACACTTCAAAGCTGTCATCGGCGGGCAGATAAAGCTCGGTACGCGATCCGAATTTGATCATACCGTAAATCTCGCCGCGGTCCAGTTTGCAACCCGGCTCCACCGGACAAACGATCCGGCGCGCAATAGCTCCGGAAATCTGACGGATGCCCATGGGAAATACTTTTTCATTGATCGAAGCATTACCGGCAATGGTCATAGCCTCATTTTCTCTGGCGCAATCGGGATCGCGGGCATCCAGATAACGCCCTTCCCGGTAATGCTTGCTGATTACCTGCAATACCGCCGGAGCGCGGTTTACGTGCACATTGAGTACCGAAAGAAAAATACCGACACGCAATGCTTTGCCATTGAAAGGCTCCTGATTGAAATCTTCCACTACCGTTATATCCCGCACCGTACCATCAGCCGGGCTCAACAGCAGCGACACATCTTCGGGAAATCTGCGTCTGGGATTGCGAAAAAAGAATGCCACAAATAAATAGATCAGCACTATCAGTGCCCCCGGGATACATCCGAGATACAAATTCACATACTTTGCCAGCGCCCAGCAGCCGATCAACAATATTACAGCTGCAATGCCGCCAATTCCCCATTCGCGAAAACCATAACGGGTAAGTGTCATAATCAAAAATCCTTTTTTACAACTTTCCATTCAAAATTCATCATCCGGCAGCACCTCTAATCCGCTCCGGATATTTGTACACTCTCTTAAACTATGCCATTTTTGCAAAATTGCAACTATTTTGAGTTTACTTTTTGCAAATGTAGTGCTATTTTTTATAAAAAAAGAGATTTTTGCCCGCTTACGGACTATATTCAGCACCAAACAGCAGCAAAATACATCTCAAATTAAAAACACAAAGAAAGTTGTATCATGACAGGCACAGCAAAATCCATGCGGCTACAAATCGGCTTGTTCGGCCGCACCAATACCGGTAAATCCACATTGTTGAATTACATCACCAACCAGAGTGTTTCCATTACCAGCCCCGTGGCCGGAACCACTACCGATGCGGTGGAAAAAGCTATGGAATTCGCTCCGGTCGGGCCGGTGCTTTTCATTGATACCGCCGGGCTGGATGATACCACAACTCTGGGAAGCGAGCGCATCAAACGCTCCATGAAAATCTTTGACCGCGCCGATATAGCCATATTGACCGTTCTGCCGGGACATTGGGATCAGCCGGAAGAAAATATCGTAAAAACCGCCCGCGAACGCAAAATAAAAATCATTGCAATAATAACTCAATGCGATAAAGAGCTGCCGGATAAAGATTTTATCGCTCTCGTAGCCGGCAAATGCGACAGCGTGATTTGCAGTTACACTCTTGATCTTTCCCGCCGCGAAGAATTTACAGCAGAATTCCGCAACGCTCTTTTGAAAAATCTGCCGGAAAGCTTTCTGACCCCGCCGCCTCTGATTGGTGATCTGATCAAAAAAGATGATCTGGTGGTCATGATCGTGCCGATTGATATTCAGGCGCCCAAAGGCCGACTTATCCTGCCGCAGGTGCAGACCATCCGCGACGCGCTGGACCATCACGCCATGACTCTGGTGCTGAATGCTGAACAGTATGCGGCGGTCGTAAAAACGCTTAACCCGCAGCCGGCATTGGTCATTTGCGATTCTCAAGTGGTACATATTGTCGCGCAACATACTCCGCAGAATATACCATGCACCACCTTTTCGGTGCTTTTTTCCCGCTTGAAAGGCGATACAAAAATATTTCTGCAGGGCTGTCAGGCGATATCGCAATTACAAGATAACGATAAAGTTCTGATTGCCGAAGCCTGCACCCACCACCCCACATGCGAAGATATCGGCAGAGTAAAACTGCCCGGTCTGTTGAAAAAATTTACTGGTAAAACGCTGGATATCGACTTTGCCCCCGGCCGTGATTATCCGGATAACATCTCACAATACAAGCTGATAATCCATTGCGGCAGCTGCATGCTCAACCGGCAGGAAACTTTGTGGCGCATACATACAGCCCAACAGCATAATATTCCCATAACCAACTATGGAATGGCGATAAGTTACTGTCAGCGCGTTCTGGATAAAGTATTGATTCCGGAGTAAGAAGTCTTGCGGATCACTTCCAGAAATTTTTGAGCATATTCCTGCCGCCGCGCTCCATGATCCGGTTCTCCGGAGCGGCGAGGTTGCGGTAGGAAAATATGATCGAACCTTTTATTTCCGGCTTGGTGCGGTTGTAGCGCAGCTGGTAATAAAGTTCATTGAGATCCCAATTCCTGCTGCCCAGCTGATATGCCGCCTGCCCGATATAGAGTTTGACCCGGGTACCGCGGACGGTTTTGCACCACCAGTCTGCCAGCGCAGCATAAGGCGCCACGTCGTGATTAAAGTGCCAGTAAAGCTGCGGAACTATATAGTCAATAATGCCTTGTTTCACCCAATAATGCGTATCGGCATACTGCCCGGTATAGCTTTCTTTGCCCCGGGTGAGCGACCCCGCCGGAGTATGATTATTATTGCGCCAGATACCGAACGGGCTGACCCCGAAACTGACGTTGCTGCCGGTACGCCGGTTATGACTTTTTATCGTCTGATGGACTTTTCTTATCAATGCACTGACATTGCGCCGCCGCCAGTCTTCCTGCGATTCGCGCCGGAAATTATACTTGAGATATGTGGCCTTATCCGCATTGACGGGGGTGTCATCGGGGTAAAAGTAATCATCAAAATGAATACTTGCCACCGGATACTTTTTCACTATTTCCATAACAGTATCGGTCACAAAATTGCGAACCTTTTCTTCCCCCGGATCAAGCACCAGAGTCCGGGAACCGTCCTTGCGTTTGACTTCCATCACCAGATGCGGATTCTTGCGGGCAAAATTTTCCGGATCCAGTGTTTTGAGGTATTGAAATTTGGTCAATTTAGTACTGCCGACCACCCGGTATGGATTCAGCCATGCATGAAACTGCAAACCGTGCCGGCGGGCTTCGCTTATCATGAAAGATAACGGATCAAACTTGCCCAATCGGCAACCCTCCCGACCGGAAAGAAAACGCGACCACGGGTTGATACTGGACTCATAAAAAGCATCCGAAGCCGGACGCACCTGAAAAAATATGGCGTTGAATTTATGCTCCGCAAGTTTGCGGCACATCTTTGAAAAATAGTTCTTGAACTCTTTTTCACTGCGGAAGAGCGGATAATCCAAATTGAATATCGTAGCCACCCAAACGCCGCGCATTTCACCGGCCGGCGGCGGATAATTGCGCGGCATTTTAACCGGCGAGGGATCCAGTCTGCCGCCGTAACGGCTGTTGGGTATATACTGTGCCGGCAGATTGCCTGCCGATGCGGCAAGAGCAAACAGAGCGGAAAATATTTTTACAAGCTTATTAAACACTTTTCAAACACTTTCTTCCTCTTGAACTGTTTCCGGAGCAACTGCTGAAACTGCCAGATAATTAATCTGGTCATCTTCACCAGTCAGCGGTTTTATCTGCAAAATTCCCCCTGCCAGACACGCGTGTCTGCAAAAGTGAATTCTGCCATCTTTGAGCGCCTGTACTGCGGCGCATTCATCTGTATCGCCGCACCGGCAACTGCAAATGCTGCGGCAAGTGATCGTACTGCTGTCCACTTCTTCGACATCAGGAAAGTATTTTCGCATGGCAGGAAAACTGCAGGCAAATTTCAGATTTTTATCCAACAGCATTATTTCAGCAGCAGACTGAGCAAGCAGCAGTCGCAGTTCCTTATTGCGCCGCCGCAACTTGCCGGCAATATGCTCCTGACGGGTAACATCCACCCCGAACCCCAGAATCCACTCCGAACCGTCGGCCCGCATCAGCCAGCGCGCAATAAAGCGTATGGCATGTTCTTTACCGTCGGGCGTAGTAAAAAACCAGCGTTTGTCGGCTATGCCATGAGTGCGGGAAATTTCTATATCGCAATTCCTTATCAGCTGGGCAAGCTCACGCGGAAACAGATCAAAATCATTTTTTCCAACCAGATCCGCCGGGCGCAGCTGCAGCAGACCGCTGTAAGCCGGACTGCATCTGATATAAGAAAAATCGCTGGAAATATTTTTGATAAAAATATGGCCCGGCAAATTATCAAAAATCGCTTGCAGAATAGAGTCGGTAGCCGCCAGTTCCCTGCTCTGGATTTCAAGTTCGCTTACATCCATACTGGCCAGCAGCAGTTTTTTCTCTCCGGATTTCGGCAGATTGATCAACCGGGCGGAATCGATGTGCCGTTTGAGTTCGCCATTGATCAGCAGGGTATAGTTTTCCTGAAAATGATCAATTTCTTCGTTCAATATCTTACGGCAATTTTCCCGGAAATGCTCATGATCCGCCGGCAGCATATCAGTCATAAAACTTTCTGCCAGCGGCATGGAACAATTCTCATTATAATTATTTTTCAGCATCTTGCTTGAAAGATTGCCGATATAGTAGCTTATCTTGCCCAGACTGGCAATACATTCCAGCATAAGCTGCAGTTCATGTGCATGATCCTGCAATTCATTTATTCGGGCTTGAATCTGCTGATTTTTCTGCTTGAGTTTGCGGTTGCACAAAAACATCGCCAGCGCAACAGAAAAAAATACCGCCGTCAGCACCCCGCAAATCTCAACAAAAATTGAACCGGGAAAAATAAGAAAAAATACTGTGCTGTTCATTTTGTTCCAACAAACGTTTTGACTGCAGAGTTACTGCGCATTGCCGCTTTTTAATATAAACCAAATAATAAAATCAGCGGCGGCGCTGGCGTTTTTCCACTTCCATAAGCACGGGATCAAATTCAGGCAGTTTGAATTCATTTTCTTTGAAATGGGCATTGAGTTGATATTCCACCACCCGTGTCAGGTATTCGCGTACATTGGCTTCCACAACCTGGGTGAGAGCCGGTACTTTGATTTGATCAAAAATCTGGTATTTTTCAATATTGCTGACCGAGTTTCTGACGCCATCGGGTGTATTTACTTTCAGCTCCATACGCCGCGGCAGCATTTCTTCGCGGTCAACGTAAATAACTATCGGATTAGCATTTTCCAACGCCGGATGGCATACAAGTTTGTAATGATCACGGCCATCTATGCGGGTAAGAAACAGATCGACCTTGGCAAATAGTTTATCATAATCCGTATCAGGATGCCCCAATGCGATCATGACTTTGAGCTTATCAAGTTCCAGACCGGTCAGCTCTTTGACCGCAGAATTTTTGTGGTCTATGAACCACGCTTTGCCATCAACGCTGAGTATTTCGGAGATGGGCTTGTTTTTTTCGTAATAACTTAACTTAAATTTATCCGGCCGCTGAAATCTTACTTCCACCAGCTGGTATTTGGTTTCCCAGAAACCTTCTTCTTCTATATTCTGGCGCTGAAAATAGGCGTAGGCGTTCCGGTATTTTTTATCCGGATCCATCGCCTGCGCCATTTTCATTTCCAATTCATCAAGCGTGATATCTGACGGCAGTTCCGGAGCGGCACAACCGGTCAGCACCGCCATAAACGGTACTGCCGCGATCACTGCCAGACTCCGGAATGTTTTTCTCATGCCGTCACGCTCCATGAAAAAGGCTGCCTGCACTCACTTACGCAATGTAGGTGGTGCTGGTGGTGTTGCCCGAGTGTTCGGTCCACGCAGTGTGGAAGAACTCGCCGCGGGCGCGATCCACGCGTTCGTAGGTATGAGCGCCAAAGTAGTCGCGCTGGGCCTGCAGCAAGTTGGCCGGCAGAACCGCAGAGCGGTAGGCGTCGTAGTAATTCAGAGCGCTGCTGAAAGCCGGAACCGGCACGCCGGAAAGCGCGGCCTGCGCAACAACTTTGCGCCAGGAGTTCTGGCAATCGTCGATAACCTTCTTGAAGAAGTCGTCCACAAGCAGGTTGGCCAGATCGGGGTTCTTGTCAAAGGCTTTTTTGATGTCGCCGAGGAAGCGGGCACGGATGATACAGCCGCCGCGCCACATCAAAGCGATTTCGCCGTAGTTGAGATCCCAGTTGTATTCCTTGGCGGCCAGCTTCATGAGCTGATAGCCCTGGGCGTAGCTGCAGATCTTGGAAGCATAGAGAGCCTTGCGGATATCTTCGATAAATTCTTTCTTGTCGCCGGTGAAAGCAGCAGCAGGACCGCTCAAAACTTTGCTGGCAGCCACGCGTTCTTCTTTGATGGCGGAAAGGCAGCGTGCAAACACGGCTTCGGCAATGGTCGGGGCGGGAGCGCCCAAATCCAGCGCGCTTTCGCTGGTCCATTTACCGGTACCCTTCTGACCGGCGGTATCCAGAATAACATCCACAACCGGTTTGCCAGTTTCGGGATCAATGGTCTTGAGGATCGCCTGGGTGATTTCGATCAGGTAGCTGTCCAGCTCGCCGGCGTTCCATTCTTTGAACACTTCGTGCATTTCAGCTGCGCTCATACCCAGAACATTCTTCATCATGTTGTAGGCTTCGCAGATCATTTCCATATCGCCGTATTCGATACCGTTGTGCACCATCTTGACAAAGTGACCGGCGCCATCGGCACCGACCCATTCGCAGCAGGGGCTGCCGTCTTCGACTTTGGCGCAGATGGCCTGGAAGATCGGTTTGACTTCCGGCCAGGCAGAAGTGGAACCGCCGGGCATCATGGAGGGGCCGAGCAGAGCGCCTTCTTCACCGCCGGAAACACCGGTACCGATGTAACGCAAACCCATTTCTTCGAGTTTCTTGGTACGGCGCACAGTATCCGGGAAGTGGCTGTTGCCGCCGTCAATAAGGATATCGCCCTTTTCCAGTTTGGGAGCGATCATATCAATAAAATCGTCAACCGGTTTGCCGGCCTTGACCATAAGCATGATCTTGCGGGGAGCGGCAACATTTTCGATAAGTTCATCAATGCTTTTGCAGCCGATGAAGTTTTTGCCGGCACCACGGCCATTGACAAAGTTGTCAACTTTTTCCACAGTACGGTTGTAAACAGCAACGGTAAAACCTTTGCTTTCCATGTTGAGAACGAGATTTTCGCCCATTACAGCGAGACCGACCAATCCGATATCAGCTTTTTTAGCCATGATCAGGTAGAGCCTTTCCTTTTATATTGTTAAAGTTGAGTGTTGAAAACAACCTTATTACTATAACAACAAAAGTCGCATATTTCAATTTACAATGTCCAAAAAAACGCTATTTTTCATAAAATGTTCATTTTTTTTGCATTTTTATTTGACAAACCCCACTTTCCGGGGATAAGGTAACGATATATATGTGTGTGCGTATGTATGTGTATGTGTATGCGCGGAAGGCACGCTGTGGTTATTGAAAAACACCAATATTTACAGGATATTTATATGAGCAGCAAAGCAAAAAAACTTTTGATCGTCGAGTCTCCCACCAAGGCCCGCACCATCACCCGTATGGTCGGCAATGACTTTAACATAATGGCTTCCATGGGCCATATCCGCGATCTTCCGGAGCGGGAGCTGGGGGTGGATGTGGAAAATAATTTTGCGCCCCAGTATGTAGCAGCCGGCCGCAGCGGCAAAGTTGTCAGCGATCTGAAAGCTGCTGCCCGCAAGGCCGACGAAATATATCTGGCGCCCGACCCTGACCGCGAAGGGGAAGCCATTGCATGGCATTTACAGGAAGTCCTGAAAAATGATTTCAAAGGCGATTTCAAACGCGTTACTTTCCATGAAATCACCCGCAGCGCCATCTTGCGTGCATTGGAAAATCACGGTGTTGTGAATATGGATCTGGTGGATGCCCAGCAGGCGCGCCGTGTACTCGACCGGCTGGTGGGGTACCGTATCAGCCCCCTGCTCTGGAGCCGGGTGGCAAAAGGGTCCAGCGCCGGACGGGTACAGAGTGTGGCTTTGCGTCTGATCGTGGAACGCGAACGGGAAATCGAAGCATTCACCCCGGAAGAATACTGGGTTTTCAAGCTGCAGCTGGTTTCCGCCAACGGCGTTGAATTCACCGCCAAACTGGCCCGGATCAATGGCAAAACATTTAAAGTTGACAATGCTGCCGATGCTGCCGCACTGCTGGAAGCTGTACTCAACAACCGCTCCTGTATTATAGATAATGTGGAAAAGAGCCAGCGTTTCCGTAACGCACCGGCGCCATTTACCACCAGTACATTGCAGCAGACCGCCAATCAGGTGCTCCGTTTTTCGGCTTCCGGCACTATGCGCGTGGCTCAATCGCTCTACGAAGGTGTGGAACTGGGCAACCGCGGTGCGGTGGGTTTGATCACCTATATGCGTACCGACTCGGTAAATATTGCAACCGAAGCCCGCAGCGCCGCTGCAGATTTTATCCGCGATAATTACGGCAAAGAGTTTGTGCCCGAAAAGCCCAACTTTTTCAAAAGCAAAAGCGGCGCGCAGGAAGCACACGAAGCGATCCGTCCGACCGATGTGACCCGTACGCCCGAATCGCTCAAAGATTTTCTTGACAGCCAGCAGCTCAAACTTTATACTTTGATCTGGAAACGTTTTGTAGCCAGCCAGATGGCTCGGGCTGAAATTGCCCAGATCATGGTTTCAGTGGCAGTCGATGGAGCCGACAGCAATCTTTATGAATTCCGTGCCTCGGCCAACAGCGTGGTATTTCCCGGTTACATGAAGGTTCTGGGCGTAACTCAATTTTCGGAAAACGATGCCGAAGACGGTTCCGCCCTTGATGCCAGCGAAGCATTGGCGCAACTCAGCAATAAAGAACTCTGCCGGATCGCCGAAGTCACCAAAGAACAGAAGTTCACCGATCCCCCTGCCCGTTTTACCGAAGCAACATTGATCAAAGAACTGGAAGAAAACGGTATCGGCAGACCTTCGACTTACGCCACTATTCTGCAGACAATACAGAACCGGCAATATACCACCAGAATACAAAATAAACTGGCCCCCACCGAACTGGGATGCAAAGTAACCGATTTTCTGGTGCAGATGCTGCCGGAACTCTTTGATGTAAAGTTTACTTCGCATATGGAAAGCGAACTCGATGAAGTCGAAGAAGGCACCCTCAAGTGGACCACTATGATGCAGGATTTCTACGGTCATTTCCAGAACTGGCTTGCCAGCGCAAGAGACTTTGGAGCTGTGGAAGGTCATGGAGTGGCAAGTCTGGTCGAAGCCATGAAAAATATTGATTTTGCCCCTATGCAGAAGACCGGCAAATATGTGCGCGACGACGGTAAATTTTTCCGTTCAATCGCCACCAAACTTGATAAACAGGCCAAGTTGACCGAAAAACAGTTCAGTGCGCTGCTGGATCTGGCACTGCATTACGAAGATCAGCTTGCCGATCTGGACAAGATTGCAGCTGAAGGCGGATTTGCCGACGATCTGCAGGCCGCCAGAAGCCGCGCCAGCGATAAAGCTGCACGCAAGGCCGAAGCAGCCGAACGCGGCGTTGATACTTGCGGTCTTACCAATGTATTCAAAGCGTTTGACAGCGTAAAATTTGCCGAACCCACGGTGCGCCGCGGCAGAACTTTTGATGACAGAAAATTCTTTGACTCGCTGCGGCAGCAGGCCGAAGCCGGTAAACTTTTGAGCGAAAAACAGCTCGAAGCGCTGGGCAAGATCGCCATGCGTTACAAAGAAAGTATCGCCGATTACCCGATGGTGGCAGCGGCATTGAATCTGCCGGGCGAAGTGGAAGAACAAGCAACCGGAGCAGCCTCGGCTGCCGGTAACGATGATGTGGAAAAACTGCTGGATTTTCTCGCCGGTGTAACCGACTGGAATCCGCCGGAACGCAAAGGCCGGAGAACCTATGACGACAAGGCGTTTTATCAATCTCTTGCCGAACAGTTCAAAAATGGCAAAAAACTTTCAGATAAACAAGTTGCAGCTTTGAAAAAACTGGTTGAACGTTATCAGAAATGATCTTTGAAAGAAAGGTGTGTCCTATGGATAAAAAAACTTTTTTGCGCCAGCGCGTAGGCAATATGGAACAGATAGCCGGTCTGCGCGAAACAGTAATGAACAGCGGTCGTGGCAGAGATGTGCGTGTTGTGGAAGTTGACAACGGGTCAGGATTGACTTTTACGGTAATGGCCGACCGCTGCTGCGATATATATTCAGCTAAATTCAACGGCAAAAGTCTGGCTTGGCTCTCGCCCAACGGCATAGTAAATCCTAACGCCTACGAGCCGGAAAATATCATGTGGCTCCGCAGTTGGCCGGGCGGGTTGCTCACTACTGCCGGGTTGCTGAATGTCGGCGGTCCGGAAGATGGTCACAGTCTTCACGGCAGAGCCTCGCATCTGGCGGCAGAAGATCTTAAACTTGAGCGCTGCTGGGCGGGCGAAGATTATGTTTTGAGCGTTGCCGGCACCATGCGGCACACTATGGTTTTCGGCGAAAAGCTGGAAATCCGCCGCCAGATCAAAACCAGTTACGGCAATAATGTTATTGAAGTGCGCGACAGCGTGGAAAATCAGGGTTTTGCCCCGGTACCGCTGATGATGCTTTATCATTGCAACTTCGGTTATCCGGCGATAGATGACGGAGCGTTTTTGAGCGCGGTGCAGCACAAAGTAACACCTAAAGATGAACACTCGGCGCAGGACATTGCCGACTGGGCAAAACTCACAGCACCGATCCACGGCTATTCCGAAGAACTTTTCTATCATGAAATTCCGGCCGACAGCGATGGCTTTGCCCGGATAAGCATTGTCAATCAGGCCGCGGGCATGAAAGTAACCATGGCATACGATCCGACGACACTGCCGGTGCTCAATCAATGGAAACAGATGGGCGAAGGCGAATATGTAACCGGTCTGGAACCCGGCAACTGCTATCCCATCGGTCAGAAAGCCAACGCCGAAAAAGGCATGCTCCGCATGATTGCCCCCGGCGAAACAGTAAACTTTGCCTTGCAGATCGAAGTGGAAAATATCTGATAAAGTGCAATATAAACGCACTGTTCCCAATAAAGTTCAGTGCTTGAGGGGAAAAAAGCCCCTTTGAGGAAAGGTCCTTTTTCCCATCCTCTAACTCCACTCCTTTTTTCCAAACCTTTTTTTGGGGCTGTTGCAAAACTCAAAATTTTGCAACAGTCTTTTTTTCTATTGTTTCTGCTCAATCTCATAAATAAACATTGCTTATTTACCAATATTAAAACCATAAATTGTCTTTTCCTCAAACGGTTTGTTTGAGCAATAACTTATGCAATGTTATTTTTGTGCGGCTTAACTTGCAGAATTATTCTGTATAACAGATCTTGCACATCCCCAAGGGGCATTGCATTGCCCCTTGGGAAACCCTTGCTCAATCATCAGCAATATCCAGCGCGAATTACCTGGCGATTTTTAATTAGAGCGGGGGCTGCCGCCCCCTTAAGCAACTTTGGGTATGGCTTCGCTCCGCTCCGTTCGACCTCGCAGCTTGCTGCCTCGGATTTGCCGGAATTTTTGGCAGCTTTTTCGCCGGAATACTTCACAAACTCGGGAGCAATGAAAGAACCGGAAAACTCTTCGCCCCGGAACTTGCCGGAAGGCTTGATTTTAAAGTCATGAGAACCGGCAAACTCCACAGCTTCCCGATAAAAAGGAAAGTTGTCATAAAGATACTGATCCCGCTTGCGGTTATACTCCAAACGGTTTTTTTCCCGCTGTTGGGCAGTACGCTTGTTGCGGTCGCTGTTATTCTCCCGCATGGCAGTAACGGCAAAAGCGTGAGCATCTTTTTCGGAAACGGCAATACCCTTTTTGGCAAGATACTCTTTATAAATACGATCCTCATGGTCAATCGCAAACCCCACAAAAGGCTTAAGGATCAAAGTAATATCCCGCCGTTCAGCCTCCGAAAACTCCGCCAAAAGAAACCGGAAATTATCATTTTTACGATTTTTTTCGCCATCCGGCTTGTAATTCAATACTTGGGCTATTATATTACGATAGAACTCGGAAGCATTCCTGTATTTCCGGCTCGTAATATCGAGTGCTGCATCAGTCTGTTGGCTTCCGAGTTTTATTATTTCTTCTTCGGTAAAAACCTCATGAACATAAAAACGGTTAGGCCGACCTGCACTTTTCTTGGTTCTTACAAAAACAATTTTATCATGCTCGCCAATTTTGACCTTGCCTGCAAAATAATAATTTATTATAGGCTTGCCGTCTTTATCATTAGCCGCGCCAAGATAAACCCCTTTCGTCAAAATCTCCGGAACCGCCTGTATTGCATCAAGTTTATTTTGATAAATAGTGTGACTGAGGCTTTCCTTAACCGCAGCAGAGTCAAATTCTACTTCTCCGATTTGAGTATCAAATATATGTTCAGGCAGATTATCCACAAATTCCATTGCAGATTGTATGGCAGTTTTATTTTCAGAAGCCTTAATTTTATTTGAATCTATACTTGCAATGGTAATATTTTTAAGTTTATCAGCATTTACTTCTAATGCTTTTTCTGGTGTAAGTTCTTCCGTTACCCTCCGTTCTCCACCGTTCTCTACCGTTCCATCCCCACCGGCAACACGCTGAATAAACTCCACCGCCGGGGCAATATCAAATTTGCCATTGGTCAAAACCACATCCACATCGGCAATGCTGCGACCGCCAAAGTATTCATTCTGGCGGTAAGAGCCACGGGCTGGCTGTTTGTGATCGCTGAACCGGAGAGTGTAATATTCACCGTCCGGAGCTTCAAATTTAAGATAAAAGCTGTTGCCGGAAGCATTGACCTTGCTGTTATCCAGCTCCAGACCGTTTTCTTCCAACACTTCGGAGATCTTCTCTTCAATGGAGTCAAAGGCATCCTGATAAGCATCCTTCAAGGCAAAATCATTTTCCAAGCCATCATTACTTTTTGCATCCCGGATTTCCTCTTCATAAGATTGCTCCAAAAGCTCCCGGCGGGAAACGCCGTCAAGCTCTGCCCAGCTGTCAAACTGTTCGGCAAGGTCATTGCCGTAAAAGTCAAGATCAGTATCGCCATTGACTGCTTTTTCCAGCCAGCTTAAAATCTCTCCGGCACTGTTCTGCTGTTCCGGCAAAACCACCGGCACAGAAAGATCATCCTCATCCAAAGCAAACCGAAGCCCCTCCGTTCCAACAGCTAAATTTTCTTTAGCAGTTGTTTTGTTACTAAAAAAATCCAGGAATAAACCTTTATCATCAGTTTCCAGAAAATAAGCAACACCATTAGTCGAATATTTGTAAAGTCTATGTTCTCGTGCTGTACCGTCACCCCTTCCCCATACTTCCAAAGATGGCTCTTGCCTCAAAGCACGCGGCAGATATTTTTCGATTTCTTCAACAGTTACAGGGCCCTTGCCAAACTTTATTTCCCCAGTATCCAGATGAATTTTTAGAGCTCGGGATTTTTTGCTGTCAAAATTTACCGTATTGCCATTTTTTGTAATAGTACCGCCGGACAGTAAACTTTGCATTACAAATCCGGCACCATTAAGATTTGCCAAAGTTTGTTTCTGACGTTCAGTCAAAGGGCCAGCGCCGTCAGGCAACTCCCCCTCTTCAGCTTCAGCTGACTCATCTGACTTAAGACGCTCGACAAATTGTACGCCGCCGGAGTTATCGCCCAAGCCCTCTTGCCGGATCCGGCGGTGAGCCATAGAAATAACGCCCTCAATATCGCGGTTGGTAAACTGGAGTTTGGGGTAACGCTGCCGGAGCCACATTCTGATCTTGGCAATAAGTTCTTTCCACCACGAGGGCTTGACTTCGGCATCGGCACAGTCGGCAAGGAACTCTTCAGTCAGATACCGCTGATTATCCACATTGTTTTCAGGATCCCGGAGATACCGGGCAGCATAAGCATTGATTTCTTCGGCGTGATCTTTATAAACCAAGTCCAGCAGAGCATCAAAGTTTTCGCCGAAAACGGCACGCAACCCATAGCGTATTACATACAAAACAGGCAAAAAAATTCCCTGCTGAAAATGTTCTTCCAGCAGGGAAATTAATCTGAAATGGTACCGAAGGTGGGAGTCGAACCCACATGCCCAGAGGGCGCCAGATTTTGAGTCTAGTGCGTCTGCCAGTTCCGCCACTTCGGCAAAAAAAATGGTGGGCGTAGTAGAACTCGAATCTACGACCTCCACGATGTCAACGTGGCGCTCTAACCAACTGAGCTATACGCCCAAATCACATGCATGATTTGCAGTACTCTATTACTTTACCCCATTTTTCCAAAAATGCAAATTTTATTTGGCAAAAAAATGACTTTTTTGCGTAATAACTGCAAAAAAAGTAAAAAAAAAGGCCCGGATGCAGTTTTACATCCGGACAGAGGCATTCGACAATCAGATATTGCCGGAATCAACATTGAAGTACGTTTCAGAGCCCTCGCGTATCTTCAGGGGCATATCATGCGATTTAAACGGTATAAGCAATATGGTCCAGTTGGTATAACTGGAGGAAGCTTCAATACCATTGATAACTTTAACCGGAGCTCGGTCTTTGGCTTTGAGAATATTGAAAGCAAAGCGTCCGTAGCCGGAACGGGTCAGCTTTTTGAAAAGCGGTATTTCCGGAATGGCAACGCTTATTGATGTATCCGGCAGCGGTATCGGCAAAGTAGGCGTACCGATCATGATGGTGTTGGAATCAGTAGCAAGCACGCCGCAGATGACCTGAACTATATATTCAGCAGCTTTGACATCGCGGCAGACCAGCAATCCCTGTTTGGCCAGATGCATTTCAAAAATCCCCTGAACGTAAGCTTTGTCGACCTGGGGCGCCAGATAATCATATTCAATAAAAATCTTCTTGCCGCTGTACGGCTTGAAGTCGGCATAGCCGATACCATTTTCGACCACAGTCGAGAGCAAAAACTGCTCAACAGCAGTTCTTCCGGTATCGCTGGTACGCGGCGCGGAACAACCGGCCATGAAAAATATTGCGGAGGCAATCACAACGATTGCCAATTTGGAGAAAAGTCCAGACATAAAAACACCTTTCCTTTTATTTGGATAATCCCTTTTTCCCGTGTGAGCTATTAATATACACCCGCAAATTAAAAAATCCAATAAACACAACGTCCTCCCCCCCCGGAAGCCGCAGAACGCAGAGCGATAAAGGAAAGCAAATATTCAAACGCCTGATATAGCCTGATACAGTTCAAATATTGAAATCATTGCTTATCAACATATTTGCAGCAAAAAATCATTTGGATTTTTTTACTTTCAGATCATCGAACCGACGATGGCTTGCCCGGATAAGCATACGCCGGCAGATTATAAACAGCATCGTGCCGTTGACCGAAAACACCAACACCCACGAAACCGGATAAGATATCATAAGGCTTTCCATACAGGGATTGAGCGGAAATATGGCAAATACCCAGAACACCCGGAACGCACACGCCCCCAGCAGCGTAACGATAGTAGGCAGCAGCGAATAACCCAAGCCGCGCAACGCGCCGCCCACGATTTCCATTATCGCCAGCAGGAAGTAGAAAGTAAGCTGGTAATTGATCCTTATCAAACCCCATTTGATGACTTCCGGATCCGCATTATATATTGAAAGCAGCTCTTCTTTGAACAGATGGCAGATTCCTGTAAGCACCAGAGCAAAAGAAACAGCACACCCCAGACATATAAAAATACTGCGCATAATGCGTTTGTATTGTCTGCCGCCGTGATTCTGCCCTACAAAACTCACCACTGCCAGTGCAAATGCTGTAAATGTGGTGTGGATCATGCCTTCGATCGACAACGCCGCCGTACTGCCTGCGATTGCCTGCCAGCCGAAACAGTTGATGGTGGACTGAATAATGACGTTGGAAAAAGAAAAGAGCATCCCCTGCACACCGGCAGGCAAACCGATACGCAAAAGCTCTTTCAGCACCGGCCAGTAAAAGTGGAGCTTTTTCCATTGTATCCGATACTCCGGACTGCAGCTTTTCAGCGACCGCAGCACCAGAACCGCTGCAACAACATTGGATAATTTTGTAGCAATAGCCACCCCGGCCACATCCATCTTGCACACCAGTACAAAAAACAGATTAAGCAGCACATTTATTATCCCGGCAGATGTCATATAAATCAGCGGCCGTTTGGTATCGCCGATACTGCGCAATATGGCGCTGCCGAAACTGTACAGAATCATGAACGGTATGCCGAGGCACCAGATCCACAAATAAAGCGAGGCTTTGTCCATAATAGCCTCCGGCACCGCCATTAAATGCAGCACCGGCCGGGTTATCAGCAACCCCAACACTGCCATGACTCCCCCGCCGACACAGGCAACGGCAACAGCTGTATGCAGAGTATGGAAGAGATTTTCTTTATCCTTGGCCCCGGTATAACGCGCCACCAGCACGTTAACCGCCGAGCTGACTCCGAGAAACAAATTCAGCATCAGCATCGTAAATGCCGGAGCCGCCCCCACCGCCGCCATTGCTTCGCCCGGAGCAAATCGCCCGACCACGATCAGGTCTGCCGCATGAAACATCAAGCTCAAAGCATTGGTCAGCATCAGCGGTACAGAAAATTTTATGATCTTGCCAAGCAAAGGACCGTGGCACATGTCGATCTGATATTTACCAGTTTTCTTCATCTTAAATCCCGTAAAAACATGATAGTGCAATTTTTTGGTTTATTAATATAAATTTCCAACGCTTCAAAGTCAAACCATATATTACAAATCAATCGAACAAACCGCTGAAAATTTTTTCTTCGATCAGCTTTTGCCCCATCATGTTATCAAACCGCTCGACTAAAGAGCCGCCGATACTTTTTACCGCCCGCTCATACTGGCTGGCAAGTTCACTTGTTTTCAGCCATGATTTGCAGGCTGTAACATTGTCGAGTGCGGCAACTATCTCTTGAGCAATACGATCAAGATATTCTTGCATAATTGTCAGATTATTGCTGTTATTCAACTGCAAATCATGATACAGTACCATGGCATTGAGGTGCACACTCCGGGTACGCGGATAATGTGAACACATCAGATTCCATGGATCGCCATCCGCCAGCTCATGATCGCCGCTGTGGCGGAAATCGGTCCGCAACAACACCGCGGGCATATCCACCATCTTGGAAAAACAGAATTCGACCACCGTACCGGAATCAAGGTCGGTACCATCAAAATTAGCTACGATACAATCGCAGTTGAAAAGCAGTTCAAAATCGGCATCGCGGATGCTTTGCGATGTACGGTTTACTACTTCGCTTTCGCCATTCTGCGGCAGCATGATCCGGTAACGGTTTTGAGAAACCTTTTCCACCGCAGCGGCCAGCAGCATATTGCCGCACAGGTCTTTGGCATCAAAAAGATCACCAGCCCAATAAACTTTCAATGTTTTTTTCTGCATAAAATACTCATCCCATAATTTTTAGTGATTATTATCAATAGCACAACAAAAGATCGTTTTCAAGTAATGTTCTGTTTTTAACGGTAATTTTTATAAATATACTGCCGGATTTTGTATATAAAAAATTTTACAAAGCCGGAACGAAAACTTTTTGATAACGGTCAAATTCAGACAAAGCAACATCTGTTGCTGTGTCTGATAAACAAAAACATCAACAAAAAGAGGTAAAAATGAGCAATTTTTTTACTCAAATCTGGCAGATCGTAGTAGACAGCAATCTGCTGAACGTGACCGGCGCGATCCTGATATTGCTGATCGGTTATCTGGTGGCGCTGGCCGCAGGGCGCAAATCCACTGATTTTATTCAACGTATTGCCGGCAAAGCCACGGTATTGCCCGACGGCACAGTTGTATTGCCGGTAACCCGTACAGCCAAGGTCTTCGGCAGAGTTATATATGGTATTATCATGCTGCTGGCGGTTCTCGGCTGTTTATCGGTTCTCAAACTGGATGCGGCGGCGGCTCCGCTGCAGGAATTCATTACCGGAATAACGGCTTATCTGCCCAATATTGCCGGAGCTTTGCTGCTCTTCTTTATTGCATGGATATTATCGGAACTGGTAAAAATGCTTACGGCATCATTTTTGCGCATGAGCAAGCTTGGCAATAAGATATCCACCGCAGGCAAGGAGAAATGCGAGTCGGAAAAATTTGTGATGTACATATCTAAAACCACCGGATATATTGTTTATCTCTTTTTCCTGCCGGCAATACTCAACGCTTTGAAAATATATGGTATAACCCGCCCGCTGCAGAGCATGTTTGAAAAATTTCTGACTTTCATCCCCAATCTGGCGGCGGCAATCATTATAATTTTTATCGGACTGTGGGCGGCAAATATTGCCCGTAAAGCAGTAAAGGGCTTGCTTGTGGTCAGTAAAGTAAGCGATTTAACTGAAAAACTGGATATTGCCGGCAAATTCCGCAATGGCAGTATCTCGGCCATGGCCGGCTGGACAGTATATGTCCTTATAGCGTTGCCGGTAGCCACGGCTGCATTGACGGCTTTGAATATAGATATACTTTCGCGGGCGGTGGCCGGATTTTTCCGCGATGTATTGAGTGTATCCGGCGAAATCGCGGCTTCGGCGGTGATCCTCTTCGGTGCGATCGTGGCCGGAAATCTCATTGCACGGCTTGCGGAGCGTTTTACTGCGGCGTGGGGCGTGGATGGATTTTTTGCTTCGCTCTGTCCGGAACACACTCACAACGGCAATACCAAACCATCCGTCATTATAGGAAAACTTGCTTATATAGCGTTGATCGTACTGGCAAGCGTGGCTGTTTGCGATATTATGGAATTTGAAAAACTGGCAACTGTTATCAGACGTTTTGCCTTTTTCGGCGGCAATATCATTATCAGCATGATCGTGCTGATAATCGGCATAAAACTGGCCGATATTGCAGCTGCCATGGTCAAAAACAAACTCAACAGACATCTTGAAAACTGTGTGCGTCTGGCCGTGATCATCTTTACAGTTGCGCTGGCGATCAGCAACCTGAATATCGGAAGTGCGATCGTGGAAATCGCCTTTGCTATGCTGTTGGGCGCATTTGCAGTGGCGGCAGCTCTGGCATTCGGCTTTGGCGGCAGAGAAGCTGCGGCAAAAATACTTGCCCGGTATATGGACAAAAGTGATAAATGATTTTTTATCCTTGCTCCGGCTATTGAAAAATCCGGAATGTTGACAAACACCCTGTTATACGGCAATGCAATCAGGCGTTGCAGTATAACAGGAGTTTTTTTATGTACAAAAAAAAGATTTTATTCTGCATTTTTTCACTTGCTGCAGCTCTTTTTTCCGGAGGCTGCGGCAGTACTGCTTCGGTCATCACCCGGAGTGCTTCGGGGAAAAACCTTGATCTTTCCGGGTATCTGGTTATGGGCAAGCTCGAAACCGCCAATCCCGAAACAGCATCTCCACAGGGCGAATTTTTCTTTGGCAGAGTCAACTACAAATCCCGGCGCGTAGCGATCGGCGCCGAAGAAAAAGTTCCAACCGCCGGCAACTTCCGCGCCAGCCGGATCGATACAATTTTCGGCACCCGCGAAATCACCGTGGAATATGATTTTACCGCGGCAAGTCCGGCTGAAGCCGATACTGCATTGCAGACATTCAATCAGCAATATCAATCTTCGCAGGCTGTTCTGCTGAAAGATTAACCACCCTGCCCCGCCGAAAGCGAACATTGCAAATATTTATTCTGATAAAATAATAAAAACAAGGGGTGCAGCAAAACTTCAAACCGTTTTGCTGCACCCCTTGGCAATAAATTTGTTTACTTACTGCTCTTCACGGGATTTTTCAAACAGAGCAATCACTTCATCGCCGGGCTTTTTGCTCAAAAGCGAGAACAATATCGCGACAATCAAACCGGCCAAAAATCCGGGAATGATCTCGTAAATCGTCGTCCACCCCATGAATATATACCACAGAGCATCGACGGCAAAACCGGCAATAATACCGGCAAAAGCACCATTATAAGTCATGCGCTTCCAGAAAAGTGCCAGCAGAATCACCGGCCCGAATGCCGAACCGAATGCCGCCCATGCACAGGAAACCAACCCCATAATACCTTTGCACGTGGGACTTGCTGCAATAAAATATGCAACCAGCGCGATCACCAGCACAATAATACGGCCTGCCCAGAGCATTTCGCGATCAGAAGCATTTTTACGGAAGAGCGGCTTGTAGAGATCGGAAGCAAACGCCGAAGCCGAAGCCAGCAGCTGACTGTCAGCCGTACTCATAGCCGCGGCCAGAATTGCCGAAAGCAGTATGCCGGCAAAGAATGCGGCCACTGCCACCAGCCCGATATTGCTGCCGATCCAGTCAAAGACATTGCGTACCATATTGATAAATACCAGCGTTTCCGCATCTTTGGCTTTGGTAAGCGAATCGCCCAGAAATCTGCGGCCGATCAGCCCGACAGCCGAAGTTGCCAGCAGGATCAGGAAGAGCCAGCTGCAGCCGATGATACGGGATTTTCTCATTTCTTTTTCGCTCTTTACCGAAAAATAACGGATCAGGATGTGCGGCATACCGAAATACCCGAGTCCCCAACCCAAACCGGAAATAATATCCGTAAAACTCTTCCAGTTGAATTCGCCGCAGGAAAGCACATTATAGTAATTTTCCGGCAACGACACCTGCGGAGCGGAAAAACTGCTGCTCTTCATCATTACAACAGCCAGAATCGGCATAAGCATCAGCGCACCCAGCATGAGCATCCCCTGGAAAAAGTCGGTCCAGCACACGGCATTGAACCCGCCCAGAAAGGTATAGATCACAATAACAATACTGGCCATGATCATTGCTTTTTGGGGGTTCATGCCCAAAACAGTATTGAACAACGTACCGCAAGCATACAAACTTGAGGCAGTATACACGCAGTAGGTGATCACAAAAACCACAGCTGATACCACCATGATGCTTTTACGATCGGTGCAAAATCTCCGGGTAAGGAATTGCGGAATAGTTATAGCATCGCCGGCAACGATCGAGTAGCGGCGCAAATTTGGCGCGACCCATATCCATGCGGCAACAGTCCCCAGCAACAACCCCACGGCGATCCAGAGCTGCCCCAAACCCAAAAGGTAAATACAGCCCGGCAGCCCCATGAGCACCCAGGCACTCATATCCGAAGCTCCGGCAGAAAGCGCCGAAACCCAGCCGTTCATGTTGCGTCCGCCGAGAAAATACTCTTTTTCAGACCCGGAACTCTTGCGGCTCTGCAGAAAAAAGTAGACCCCGATCGCCAAAACCAGCGCAAAATAGCAGATCAGCGCTGCAAATTCTGATGTTTTCATTCCCATTTCTCCGTAAATATGTTATATGAATAAGAAAAACTTTATAATATAACACTTATCGCAGCTTATTACAAATAATAACCGTTTTTTTGACTTGACAACTCCCCGCAAAAGTTGTATATTAATGAATTGTACATAGACTTGAAAACGGGAACAGTAAGGAAGTTTTATCAATGGAAAATGATGGTGTATTGCTCACGGCAAAAGTAAATTGGAAAAAAAATCTCTTTGTCATATGGCTTTCCCAATTTCTCGCCATGGTCGGATTCGGCTGCTGTATGCCGTTTATTCCGCTGCTGCTCAAAGAAAATCTGCATATTGATGATCCTAATGTACGCGGGGTTTACACCAGTATCTACTATCTGGCATCGATGTTGAGTCTTTGCGTGGCTACTGTTGTGTGGGGTATTCTGGCTGACCGTTTCGGCCGTAAACTTATGCTGCTGCGGGCCAGTTACGCTGCGGCGCTCTTTTATCCGCTGCTGGCTTTTGCACCCAACTTCTGGGTTCTGGCAAGTATCCGGTTTGTATGTTCATTCTTCTCCGGCACGGTGAACCCGGCTCAAACGCTTCTGATCGCCACCAGTCCCAGCGAAAAGCACGGTTTCGTGCTTGGGGTTTTGAGTACAGCTGTATCCAGCGGCAATATGCTGGGGTATCTTCTGGGCGGCTTGCTGGTTGACCGCTTCGGCTACACAAATGCCTTTCTTACATGCGGTGCGATCTATCTTGCCAGCGGGCTACTGGTGCATATCTTTGCCAAAGATGATTTCAGCGTGGCTCTGGCGAAAAAGCAGCGCGCCAAATCGCCGTATAAATTCAAAGATGTTGCCACTCCGGCGGTCATCTGGCTTATGGTGATGTTTTTGCTGGTAGGTATTTCCACGCGCCTTATCCAGCCGTATCTTGCGCTTCTGGTCGAAAAAGTCCACGCCGAACGTGCGGCATTCTTTACCGGCATCGTCAGCTCGGCTTCTTCGGTGGGAGGATTCCTGTCCGGCTTGTGTCTGGGCTGGCTCTGCGACCGCTTTGCCCCGCGTAAACTGCTGCTGCCGCTCCTGATCCTCGGCGGGGTGTTTACTGCCGGCATGGCGTATTCAGCCAATATAACCATGCTTGTGGCAACCAAATTTGTTGCCGCATTTGCCGGCGGCGGCATCAAACCGGTTCTTCAGCTGATGCTGACCAAGATCACCCGTCCGGAACTGCGGGGAACCTACTTCGGTTGGTCAGGCAGTTTGAATACCGCCGGCGGCATCGTCTGTTCTTTCCTTGGCGGAGCAGTGATCTGGCTTACCGACGTACGCGGGGTTTACGTAGCAGCGGCATTGATCCTTTTCATAATGATCCCGCTGATGATCCCCACCGTCCGAGCCATGAAAAAAGAATTTGTGGTCGATCCTGATGCCACCGGTAAAGATGTAAAAAAATAAATTTCCCCTACCGGACCGGTGCATAAAAAAAAGGGTGTTGCAAAAACTCAAACCGCTTTGCAACACCCTTATTAACGCGGTGATATATCAGCTTAAGTATACCGGCGATGTCCAGAGCATTCGGCCATCTTCCAAATGCAGACGACCAAAGATAAAACCTCTGTCCGAACTCTTTTTCACCGCGCTGAAAGAACAGTCGCAGTATGTTTTGTCCAGTTCCAGAACAAAAGCATTTTCGCCATTTATTACGATTTCCAGGCGCTTGAGTCTTTCTCGGCCGGCAGCCCGGAAAGTGATCTCCATTTCGCTATCTTCGGCAACTTGCAGCTCGCTGCCCATAACAGCATTATTTACACGCATATCACACAGTGTACGCGCGCCCAAACTGGCATAAGTGCGGCGGGCCAGCAAAGCTTCGTGCAGATTTTTGCGGTCAAGAGTTTCTACCAGAATTGCAGTCAAACCGCTGTTGGCGGTGCGGTCGCCGGTGTATCCGACTGCCGGCAGCCCCAAATGAGTATCAGTACCGCCGAAAAACGCCACTTTGTCGCCACGCATCAGGTAATCCATACTGCCGACTTCCGGCGGGCGTTTGTAGTGTGCCATTTGCAGACATTGCACCGGAGTAGGCAATTTCCCCAACTGATCTTTGAGTACTTCAAGCCGGTGATAACCTACCAGCCAGCCGGGCTTGGCAGCAAATTCAGCGATCTTCTGCTGTATTTCAATGGCCTGACGCATACCCTCTTCGGTATTGGCGCGCTTGAGCCGGTAATCACCCTCGCGATTGTATTCCGGCGCAAGATAAGTGTGGTACTCGTCATTAAAGCACCACAGATTGCAATAACTGCAGTATTCAAAACCGGGGATCATGACAAATTCATTATCCACAGACTTTTCTTCATAAAGCTTACGCAGTTTTTCCCATTTGGCCTTGTTCCAGACCCGCCATGCCAGCGAATGTTCAATGTGTTCATTGAACGCCATAAAATCAAGTTTCTGCCAATCTCTTGCCCGGCGCATAACTTCTTCCGGTTCGCCCATGCCGTCAGATTCCCGGCTGTGAACGTGCATATCGCCCCAGCAGATGCGGTAACCGAGATCGGAGAGAAAACCCGGATCGGCATAATTGCTTTCGCCGGAGACAAGCCCCGGATAAAACGCTTTTATTTCAAAAGGTTTATCATCAGCCAGCGGCAGCTCAAAAACGCCATTACCATTTTTCAGGGCAAATTTTTCTTCTTTGCCATCATACAACAAAGTCACTTCGTCATTGAAGTTTCTGTCGGCCATAAAACGGGCGGCGGCAGATTGCTCGGCGGTAACCGAACCGCGTACCTTGCGCCCGGCAAAATTATTGCTCACACGCACTTGCAGCGATTCAGCGGGGGTATCGGCAAGAGCAATCGGCATTTCCGGCAGAGCGTAAAATTTTTCGTCTGCACAACGAATCCAACCGTCAATAAAAATCGTTTCAGGCTGCGACGGCAGCGGAAAATCCTTTACACATACCCATTCGACCGGAGTGCGAACTTCCAGCACCGGCCAGCTCCAGCGGGCTTCAGCATTTTCCGGCAGTACAAAAAGATCTTCAAACCGGCTTTGATTTATTGAGTTGAAAGGGAAAAAGAGCATCAGCATATTGCCCTTTTGATTCCATTCTTCCGGCACTACAAACTTGAGCTCTGCTTTGCCCGATGCGGGCAAACTGCAGCCGGAGGCCTCGCACCACCCGGCGCCGCATTTGGCATAGACCGACAGACCAATACTGGTTGGCTGTGCAAATATCCGCCAGTTATTACTGCGGACAGATGAAATCCAGCCAGGTTCGCCATTATAAAGAAAGTCCATTTTTCACCACTCCGTTCCAATAGATTTGAGTATATTTATCCCGGTATTCCGATTTGAATTCACACTCCGGGTGCGAGTGATAACGCGCCGCCTCGGTTCCGAGCCGGGAATACTCGTTGAGTATTTCGCCGGGAATCGGTTCAAAGCGGAGATGAAATTCTTCCGGATACACATCCAGCACCAGATATCCTGCGGGGAAATGGGTCAACTGCGGAAGATTTATCTGCGTAAAGTTACTAAACTTGACTTGAGTTGCCACATTTTTGTGACCGATACAGGCCAAAGCGTGAAGCGTTTTGATCTTTTCGAGCATATCGGAGCACTCGTTGCTGTCAAAAATAACTTTGTCCTGATCGGGTATCCAATCATCGGCAAAGAGCTGAAAATGGCTGAATATGATCACCGCTTTGGCCGGATCGATTTGCGCAATAACTTCCCGGTTGCACGCTTTATTGAGTCGGCCATTGCCGGTATCAAGTCCGGCAAACTGGATGTTGTCGCGTTCAAAAAAGAAGACATTATTTTTGAAAAGCCGTGCAAAACGCTCATCACCGCCATGCACCACATCGTGATTACCCGGCACCGCCAGCACCGGAATGTTTACTGTGGAAATAATCTCTTCCAATGCGGCAAATTCAGCGGCACTGCCGCCATCGGCCATATCGCCGGGGCCGATGATATAATCGGCGGTTTTGGCGGCTTGCTGCATCAGACTGCGTAAAAGCGCAATACTTTCGCTGTGCAGTCTGCCGTGACAGGCATTCTTGCGTGTTGAAATGTGCGTATCAGAAAAAAGCGCAACCTGAAACAGCTTTTCAGATGCCGGCAGCGGCAGCGTTTTGAACTCCAACTCAATAGCTTGATCATTTATGGCAACTCTGACTTTATACGCAGTATCGGGAGTGAGTTCTTCAAAGAAAAACCGTCCCGCCAGATTGCCGGACTGCTCCTGATGAAAAACTTCTCCGCCGCCGGAAACTTCGGCAATTACTGGATCGCTCCACACCCGGTGGCTGTAACGCAGCATCATTGAATTTGAAGTAACTTGTTGAATATTGATCCAACACTCAAGACTGCGTCCGAAAATATCAGAACTCATTTATTATTTTTCACTCCAGAGATATACTTTTACATCAAACGGCCCGAATTTATCGCTAATATTTTTGCCCTTTACAGCCACACTCTTGCCGCTCAATGCTTCGGTTACAGCTTGTGGCATAGCCTTGTCAACAGTAAGTGTTACATCCAATGCTTCGCGACGGTTGTTGACCGCCAGCAGCATCCAGCTGCCGTCGGCTTTACGCCGCAGACAGTAGCTTACATCGGGCACAAAGTCTTTGACTACCTTCTTTTTGCCCAGTTTTACATCGGCAAGCAATTCGTCGCGGGCAACGAACTTTTTCAGATAATCAACGGTGGCTTGGTCGTGATTGCTGGTAACCAGTTCATCGTGCCAAGTGCCGAGGTAGTAATCATGAAAACGCGAAAGCTCTTTCAAGGTCGGATAGACCACTTCTTCACGATAAGGCTGTTTGCAGCGGTTGAGCCGCCACCCCATAATACCCATGGCGCCGCGGGTGATCGGCGCAAAGTAGAGATAACGCAGTTCCTTGCGGGTGGCAAAAGTCCAGTTGCCTTTAAGGTTGTTGAAAGTCGGCGGCATGTACAATACCGTTCTGCCGCCGCCGGCAGCACGGGCGGCGGCGACGGCGCGCGCGGCATCAAAAGAAACTTCATACAATCCGGCTGAAAATTCCGGCTGATTTTTTCCTTTTCCACGCGGATACTGGTCGGCGATCAACACTTCATACAGCGGAGCAACATCTTTGTAAGTGCCCCACCAGGCAATAATCGGCATCTGCAATGCGCCGGGGTGATACTGGTCGATCATGGGTTTTATCCACCCGAGCCATTGGTTCAGAGCCGTTCCGATACGGTTGATATCTTTACCTTTATGGTTGAGTTTGAAATAGTTGGTAAAGGTGTTTTCCGGTTCGTCCACGCTGTAGCCGATAACATTGGGCTGCTTGGCAAGATAACTCATGGCTCCGGCAAGGAACTTTTTCCGTTCTTCAAGCTCTTGAGCATTGAGCGGACGGTATTTGCGGCGCGCTTTGCCGGTAAGCGATGCATCACGCACGCCATAAATGCCGTCGCTGAAGTTGATTATCAAAGCTATTTCAGAAAAGCGCGGATCTTTTTTGGCCTTTTCAAACGCTTTTTCTATGTGCGAATAACCGGGGTAACGCTTATCTTCGGGCATACCCAGATTGCCGAAAAATGCGGCATTTACTCCACATTCATAAAGTTTGGGGTCAACATCGCCCAGACGTTCTTTCTGCGGTATTCCGGTGCGGGCAAGGTCGTACACCCCGATCGGGAAAAACGCTTTGCCGTTCATCTTGATCGGCGGCAGAGGTTTGACCGGAGCTTTTTTGGCGGGAGCCGCCTGCAAAGCCGTTCCGGCAAGCAGCGCAGCAACAACAGTGTAAAATGTTTTATTCATAAAAAATATCCTTTATAATTTCAGTTTATCAGTTGCTTTCCCAAATTTTCAAAACAATGCGGTCATCTTTATCGCCCGCATTGCGTTGAGCGGCTCCGCGGTCAACTGTGTTGACGGTATTTCCCAGAGTAAGAGTGTTGAATACAGAAGGGTGATTGTAATAAGTTTTAGCCGGAGTATTCATGTATTTGGGGTACATATCAAATACGATCACGCGGGTGGGGTCATCTTTACCCAACCGGACACGGCTCGCGGGCAGAGTACCATAAATACCAACTTTACCGGCAGTAATTTTTTCTCCTTCAAGCATTTCCCCCCAGATAAACGTGTAGTAACTGCCTTTGTTATCGCTGTAACTCCAGCCTTTGGTGGAACTGCCGGAATAACTGCCGGGGTCGGAAGGGCAGCGGAAATACATTTCGTAATAAAGTTCGCGCCCTTCGGTAACACCCGCCAGCGGCACATCGGTTGCCAGATACTCGCCGCGGTAGAGAAGATTGCTGAATGTGCCGTCGCTTTTAATATTGTTGTCGGATTGTTTTTCATTATCGCCCAGCGGTATATGGTCGTTGTAATCCTGTGCGTAAATCGTACACGCCATGCCCTGCTGTTTAAGTTTATTAATGCAATTAGTGCTGCGGGCCCGTTCGCGTGCAGCAGAGAGTGCCGGCAAAAGCATTGCCGCCAGAATGGCGATTATTGCGATTACGACCAGCAGCTCGATCAATGTGAATTTTTGTTTTCTCATACCAACCTCCTTATTATTATTAGTTTTTTTATATATCAAAACCATCGGTATATTCTGCTTTGGCAAACATACGTTCACTCTTGCGCGTTACCGGCAAAAGAGTATATTCTCCGGAGCCGCCATTCAGTAAACGCATGAGCATATCCCAGCCTTGGATACCCATATTCAGCGCATCGTTTTCCCAATCCAGCCCCGCCGTACGCAAAGATGGATTGCGGACGAAACCGGAAAGCTGTATATCACGCCCCGGCAGCAATTTATGCAAAGTCAGTGCATTCACTACTTCGCTGCCTTCGCTGCTGTTGAGAATGATCGCGTCGTAATGTTTTTTCTGCAGTAATTCATTTACCTGCAAACTGAGATTTTTGCTGATTACCGCATATTCTATTGCGCCGTTCTGTGCTTTTGCACGCGCCTGAACTTCGTCAAAAACCTCTTCGAGCCGCTTCCCGGCATCGGCATGCAAACCCTTATTCAAAACCAGCAGTTCCCGGCAGCCGGCTTGCAGCATGCGATCAACTTCCTGACTGAACCACCCGGCAATATCGCCGTGGATACAACTGATCTTTTCGCCGGCGGGGTATTTACGGTTGACCACTACCAGCGGCAAATTCAACGCGGCGACCCGATCCAGCGCCGCAGTATCCGCCCCCAGCCCAATAACGATCACGCCATCGAACCGCCCTTCCCGGCTGCGGTTAAAAAATCGCTTGCCGGCACCAAAGAAAACGCTTACATTGTAATCAGAAGATTCGGCACAATGCACAATACCATGAAAAATCCGCAAAAGTGTTGCCGACATAGTTTGCGCGCTTCTGGAAGGGAGGAGCAGTGCTATATTAAATGACCGTTTCTGTGACAGCGCCTTGCCGAAAAAGCTCGGGCGGTAACCCAGGCGTAAAGCTGCGGCCAATACCTTTTCGCGTGTATCAGCAGAGATAAGTTGTGATTTTTGCGGCGAAAAAACATAAGATACCGTGGTCTTGCTGACCCCGGCCGCCGCTGCTACATCCTGTATGCGGGCCATAAAAGCACACTTTCTGAATGTTTTTTAAATCCTTTGAACCGGTTCAACAATTAATATATACTACTTGCCGGGTTTTGTCAAATATTTTTAGATTTTTCAGGAGTGTATGCAAGTGGTAAGCGCTCCCCCCCTTTTCCCCTCCCGATGCACACAAAAAAATCCCCGCACAGCATGTCGGCCGGGCGGGGAATTTTATCAACTTGCAGCAGGCTTATTTTTCAAGCGTTATTATTGAGTGGATATCCACTTGGGGCAAAGCTATCTGCCAGGTATTTTCGTCAATACGTTGGCTGGTCATGCCCGTATCTTCGGGAAATACCGAAACTTTGCTGAATCTGCCGCCGTCGTTCACCTTGAGCTTTATATCGCATACCGGGGCAAGACTGGTTGCCACGATCCGGCGTGGATTCATTACTTCCACCGCGCTGCGATTGAGCAAGTTTATGTGGTACTGGTTGTCGCGTTTACGCAAAATCATTTCGAGATATTCCGGAGCATCGAGCTCCACACTTTCGGCGAAGCCGATTTTCTTGAGCATATCGTCGAGCATATCGCGCAAAAGGTAATAGTGTGTCTGCACATACAAACCGAATATCGGGCAGTAGCAGCCGGCGATCACCCCTTTGCCGTATTTGGCAACGGTTGCCACCGGCTTGACAGTGCCGACTTCGCACTCGCCATCGGTGGTGGGGTAGATATGGGCCAGCACATCGGCGCCCGCCAACGGCTTGACCGGCTGAACCGGACAAGTCATGGAGCAGCCTTCGTTGTTGAAACGCACCGCTGTTGTGCGGCGGTGATTGATCATATTCACCCGTTCATAGGTGGGTTCGGCGATCGCTTCGCCATCGGGCACGATATTCAGCTCGCCGGCAAACTCATTGGCGAAAAACGCTCCGGTACCGAAAACGATACCGCCATTTTCTGCAAACTTGAGGATTGCGGCCTTTTCTTCCGGGGTTATGCTGACAATTTCGGGCACAATGACCATCTTGTAATCGTTCAGGCGTTCAAGTGTGTCTTTGGAAGAAATGATATCCACGCTGCGGTGGGTTTCCTGCATTATATGCAAGGCGCCTTCCAGCGCATCGTGTGACGAACCGAGGTTATAAAGCGGGTTGTTCTGCGCGTAATAAGTTTTACTCAAATGCAGGATCGCCGTTTCGCTGGCACTCTGAGTCTTGAAACAGTATTTTCTCCGCGGATGCACAAACTCATTGGCCACCTTGTTCACGATCCGGTGATCGGCTTCGGAAACTCTGCCGTCGCGCATCGGGGCAAGGTAGATCATCGTGCCGCCGCCCAGCGCGATGGCTTCAGCGAGTTCCTGACTCAAATGCACAAAGCTTTTCATGAGCTGCGAGGTCTTTTCCCACTCCACATAATATGTACTGCGTGTAAAGCCCCATGCCATCAGATCCCACGGCATCTTACGCGAATCGAGAAATCTGCCTTCGAGAGCGGCGCGGTCGGCGCCGTAATTCGGCGAAAAATCGCCGCTCAAATAATCCACATTGGCCCGAACTGCTTCGGGCTGGCGCACCGAATACATCCAGTTGCTGCACACCATACACCCGGGTTTGCGGTCGTGGACAGCTTGGGTGTATTTGTTTACATATTCAGTAAAGAGATCACGGAAAAAATCCATGTAGTTGTGCCAATATTTATCGTCGTTTTTGGTCGGGATTTCAGTGATCCCGGTACGGCGGGTAAATTCTTTTTTGCAGCGGTCGCACCAGCAGGGCGTAGCTCCCCAGTTGTCGCCGTCGATCCAGAAGCCATCCACATCGTAATCGTCGATGAGTTCCAGCAGCTGCGGGATCATAAGTTTATCCACATAGTCGCTGGTAAGGCAAATGCAGTCGCGGGTCTTATTGCCATCGCTGCCGACGGCGTGCCAGTCGGAGTTGTGGCGGACTGCCACACCGTCACGCAATCCCGAGTAGTGAATACCCAGCGGGATGCCCAGCCGTTTGGAGGCGTTGCGGTAAGCTCTGACATCGTCTTTTGCAAGTTCCGGAGTACGCCAGCCGGTCTTGCAGAACCAGGTGGTAAAACCGGGGTGCCCCTTGCCGTCGCACTGCACCCAGTCGGGCTTGATCTCTTTCCACAAACGGTAAAGTTGCTCTTCATCGACTTTGCCGCAAAAGCCGGGCAGATCGTCAATATGTCCATGCAAATCGTAATGAATGCCGAAAAAGGCATTATCGTGCCAGTTCTTTCTCATCTCAGCCATAAAAAAATCTCAATAAATAAAAATGCAATTAATTTCCGGATTTCCAGAGAAGGTTAACATATAATTAAGTTAACGTCAGTTTTTTGCTGTACGCCCCCAACTCATGTTTTTGGAGTTGGCGGTGATGGGTTCCCCCCAATAATTCTTCGGCAGAGGTTCAGCGTGCCCATCGTAAAAGCCGCAATTTATCAATGTATTACCACTATGTTTTACTCCAGATACGATGTGATTAAGGTACTGCACAGAATAAACATCTTTCACTAA
>JAZTWG010000018.1:0-199936 GCA_045635745.1 Victivallaceae bacterium | reverse complement strand
GACTGTCCGGATTCAGCAGAAAGTCGTAAATGCTCATGGTCAATATGCCGTGTTCATCATACAGCGGAGCCGGAGCGTGGGAGGTGATAACGATCTTTTTGAAAGAATCATCGATCTTCAAAAGTGACCGGATCTCCTGTTGGCGCTTTTCCGCATCAGGAATGATATAGGCAGATTGGATGTAGTAACGTTTTGAACCTTTATTGGCAACAAAATCCACTTCAAGCTGTTTGCGGCTGTAAGTTCCGGCAGTGTTCTTTTCATTAACGGTAACTTGACCGATATCCACATTGAATTTGCGGTGGCGAAGCTCGTTGTAGATGATGTTTTCCATGCTGTGAGTTTCTTCCAACTGACGGAAATTCAAACGGGCGTTGCGCAAACCCAAGTCAGAATAATAATATTTCTGCGGAGTTTCGATATATGCTTTACCCTTGATGTCATAACGCTGGGCAGCTTCAAGCAAATAGGCATCTTCCAGATACGCAATATACTTGGTAAGAGTGGAAGCGTTTATTTTGGAATTCTTGACACTGTGAAAAGTTTTGCGTAATTTTTCCGGATTGACCAGACTGCCGATGGTTGAAGCAAGGATGTCCAGCAAGTTTTCCAGTTCCGCAACTTTCCGGATCTTGTTTCTGCCCACAATATCCCGCAGATAAGTTTCGGTATAAAGGGCATTGAGAATGGCGATTTTATCTTCCGGAGAAACTGCCAATGCCACCAATGGCAGACCGCCGTAGAGCATATATTCCTGAAAACGACTGATTTTATCATCGTTGAAAATGGAAAAATACTCGGCAAAGGTCAGCGGAGTCATGTGGATCTCATCGCCGCGCCCCCGGAACTCGGTTATGATGTCTTTGGAAAGGAATTTAGCATTGCTGCCGGTAGCGTAAATTTCGGCATTCTTTCCAAGCAAACCGTTGAGGACAGACTCAAAGTCACCAAGCAGCTGGATCTCATCAAGCAGAAAGATAGTATCCGGCTGTTGGGCAAGTTTCTCTTTGGCAAATTCATAAAAGAGATCGGGATCGCGGAACTTTTTGTTGTCGCGTTCATCAAACGCCATTTCCACGATCTCTTCCGGAGCAATGCCATTGGCGAGCAGATGATTTTTAAAAATGGTACGCAAAAGGTAAGATTTTCCGCACCGCCGCAATCCGGTAATGATTTTGACAAATCCGTTCCCCTGCTTGCGGATCAGTTCATCAAGGTAAAATTGCCGTTGTATTTCCATAAACACCGCTCCTATTAGAGATTTTTGCAAGTTTTGCCTGTTTTCTCTATTAGAATACACCGGTCAACGGTATTTGTCAAGCATTCTATTGTAGATTTTTGCAAGTTTTGCTGATTTTCTCTATTTAATGAATAGATAACAAGCCGCTCCTCCCGCCGGAATGATACCTTAAAGCTCAATATACATATTATTTGCTGTTATTTTGATTCAGCAAAAATACTTTTATCTGTCGCTATGATTTTTATATTATCCGGCAATCTGCCGTCATAAAACCATTTTGTATGATTCATTTCAACATGATCTGGGTGCCATTTAACAGCTTCGGTTTTTCATCTTGATCCGGCTAATTGCTGGATCGCCAGACGCAGAAGGTTTTCGCTGCTGCACTCTTCCGGAGGCAGGCTGGCGGCGATTGCGTTGACTTTTTCTCTGGCTTGTTCGTTTTTGAAGCCCAGTTGACTCAAGGCCAGCAAGGCATCGTTTACTGCTTCGCTGCGCGGATCGTCTTGGGCGACGGCAGCAGTTGATGCGCTGCCGGCAAAGCTCATGCCCAGTTTGGGCAGCTTGTCGTGCAGATCGACAACCAGCCTTTCGGCGGTGCGTTTGCCCACGCCGGAGATCTTGCTCAAAAGTTTTACATCGCCATTTACGATTGCATTACACAAACTCTCCAGCGGCATACCGCTTAAGATCGCCAATGCAAGTTTTCCGCCGATACCGGAGACATCCAGCAGATTTTCAAAGAGCTTTTTTTCATCTTTTTCGGCAAAACCGAAGAGCGTTATGGCATCTTCGCGCACCTGCGTGGAGATCCACAACGTGACTTCTTCTCCGGTACGCGGCAATTTATCAAATGTACTTAAAGGTATTTGTACATCGTAACCCACACCCTGCACATCGACTATACAACGTGTATATTCGCTTTCGAGCAGAACTCCATGCAATCGCGCTATCATAGTTTACCTCACTTCAAAGGCTTGATATCAAGCGAAATATCGGCGGATTTCACCGAATGGGTCAAGGCGCCCGAACTGGCAAAATCCACGCCCACAGCGGCGATTTCCGGCAGGCGTTCGATGGTGATATTGCCGGAAGCTTCGAGTTTGGCGCGACCTTGATTGCGTTTTACGGCTTCTGCCATCATGGCTGTGGACATGTTGTCGAGCAGAATATATTCGCAGCCCGACTGCAGTGCTTCATCGAGTTCTTCGAGGGTATCGACTTCCACTTCCACTTCCAAATCCGGATAAGCTTTCCGGGCGCGTTCCACGCTGCGGATGATACCGCCGGAACCTTCCATGCCCGCCATTTCGCGGTGATTGTCTTTGATCATGATGCGGTCAAAAAGTCCGATGCGGTGATTGGAGGCTCCGCCCACGGCCACGGCGTATTTTTCAAGGTTGCGCCATCCGGGGGTGGTTTTGCGCGTATCCAGGACTTCCATGGCAAAATCTTTAACGCTGGCAGCATAGGCATTGGCCATGGTTGCCACTCCGCAGAGCCGCTGGATAAAGTTCAGTGCGGTCCGTTCGGCGGTGAGCATGGCTACGGCGTTGCCGGTGATTTCGGCGATCACGGTTTTGGCCGGGCATTTATCGCCATCGTGCATTATGTATTTGAATTCGCATGCCGGATCGAGTTTTTTGAATACTGCTTCTGCCACTGCCAGACCGGCAAGCACACAGTCGCTTTTGGCATAGAGTACACCGAAGGCGCGGGCATCGGCGGGGATAACCGATTTGCTGGTGGTATCGCCGCGTTCGGCAAGGTCTTCGGAAAGCGCAAGATCAATAAGCGCAGCAACGCGCTGCATATCAAGTTCGGGGATTTGAGACATGATTTTACCTCATTGTATTTTATTATTTTAATTGATATATATTTGATGCTGTTTTAGTTATAATATCTCTTATTTCAAGTGCCATAAGGTTTCCGGCGAGTACTCCGGGCGGAAGGCCGGTTCTTTGAGAAAGCTCGTCCAGCGAACCCGGACCATTTACTGAAAGCTCCTGAAAGATGTTCTCTTCGGCTGCGTTGAACAGTTTTACAGCTTCCGGCGCAATATCAGCCGGCATTATGCAGTTTGCTTGCGGCGACAAGCCCGGCAGGAAGTCAAAATCGCTTAATATATCCTGAAATCCTGTTACTAATTTGGCACCGCAATCGCGTATGAGCATATTGCATCCGGCCGCCTGCGGTTCATCGACCCGGCCGGGAACCGCGAAGACTGCTTTGCCTTGTTCCAACGCCAGTTTGGCGGTGATTATGGCTCCTGATTCCAAGCCGGCTTCGACCACCACTGTGGCTTGGGTCAAAGCCGCCACAATGCGGTTGCGGCGCGGAAAAGATTGTCTGCTGACCGGAAAATTCATCGGGTATTCGCTGATGATCGCACCGTTATTTTTGACTATTGCCGCAGCTAGCGGCACATGTTCCTGCGGATGTATCCGGCAGAGTCCGCCGCCCAGCACGCCCACGGTTATGCCGCCGGCATCCAGTGTTGCTTTATGTGCGGAGGCATCTACGCCGAAAGCCAGACCGGAAACAACTTTCCAGCCCGACATAACTGCATCGGCTGCAAGCTTTTTGGCCATGCGGTCGCCGTAAGCGGATAATCTGCGCGATCCGACGATCGCCAGCGAATTGCAGGAAAAATCCGGCAGTGTTCCGCGCACATAAAGCACCAATGGCGGATCGATCAGCTGCCGCAGTATTTCGGGGTAATCACCGTCTTCAACAGTATAGATTTTCACCCCGGCGCGGTTAGCCAGTTCCAGCTCGCCGGCGAAGTCGATATTCTGCTGCCAACTGCTCACGGCGTGCGCCAGATTTTCACCGATACCTCTTACTTCGGCAAGCTCGTTTTCCGTTGCCCGCAGTACTGCCGCCGGCGAACCGAACCGCCGGACAAGCGCCGCGTAGCGCGCATAGCCGATACCGGAGATCATATTCAATATTATGCATGCATCACGATCGCTTATCATAACATGCTCTCCAGAGCTTGCTGCAATGTTTTTTCGTTTTCGAGGGGGAGTATTTTCACATTACCGATTTCAGTCGGCAGTACCATTGTTATCCGGTTGTTGGAGTTCTTTTTATCGCTTTTCATGGCTTGGATAACGGCACTTACATCGCATTTTTCCGGCAGGCGCGTGGGAAGGTGAAGTTTTTCAAGCAGTTGATTTTGAATTGTTTCCACTTCCTTACTGCATAAATTCATCATTACCGCCAATTTCGCCGCTGCAGCCATGCCGATTGCCACTGCTCTGCCGTGCGGAAGAGTGAAATTTGAGAGTTTTTCGATGGCGTGCCCGACGGTGTGCCCATAATTTAATATGGCGCGGCGGCCCTGTTCGCGTTCATCGCCGGCAACGACCTGGGCTTTGCATTCGCAGGAGCGGATGATTATCCCGGCGTAAAAATCCGGGTCAAAACTGTTGATTTTTTCCGTGTTGGCTGCCAGCAGATCAAAGAAATTTTTGTTCATGATCACGCCGTATTTGACCACTTCGGCAAGGCCGTTGCGGTATTCAGTTTCCGGCAAAGTGGTCAAAGTCTGCATATCCAGCGCCACCATTTGGGGCTGATGAAATGCACCGACCAGATTTTTGCCTTCAGCAAGGTCGGCGCCGGTTTTGCCGCCGACGCTCGAGTCTACCGCCGCCAGCAGAGTTGTCGGCAGCTGAATAAACTCGATGCCGCGCATGTAGATCGCCGCGGTAAAGCCGGTCAGATCGCCGACCACCCCGCCGGAAAGCGCGATCATGCAGCTTTTGCGGTCAAGTCCGGCAGCGACTGCGGCTTTGGCGATCAGCTCCACGGTGGCCAGACTTTTATGTTCTTCGCCGGCGGGCAGTATCAGACTTTGAAAATCAGTATAATTATGTTGAGAGAGAAGCACTTCCAACTTTTCAAGATGGCCTGCGGCATCGACATTTTCATCGGTAACAATCAATGCCGTGCGGTTGGCAAGTTTTTTCAGCAAAAGCTCGATCCATTCAGCGGTATTGCCCAGCACAATGGGGTAGCTTCTGTCGCCAAGTTCGACAGTGAGTGAATTCATATTACCCAAACTCCTCTATTTTTCAAACAGTTTTGTTTTTTTTAAACTGTTCAACATCAAAAATTTCAGCAGAACAAGGCGGCATTTTCACACTTTGATTTCCTATCTGAAGAGTCTGTTCCCGGTCGAGATAGTTTACCGCTATCACTGCCTGCTTGCCATCATGCGACTGCCAGGTGGAGTGATAGAATGCCATTTGGGGGATTTTATTGCCCTGCTGATCAAATTCGTCTATTGTTTCTCCGGATATGCTTACTGCATCGGGCATCATCTGACCGTACAGCAGAAATTCCGGATACTTTTTTCGCATATCGTTGAGATTTTTCATCAACTTCCAGAACAATCTCTGATCAGGCGCCGGTTTATCCCATGCATATCCCCATGCCCAGTGCACATTGCCGTTTTCTTTGAGCGTTGCGCTCAAAAGATCACCGGCACAGAATGCATACGCCAGACGGCGGTTCAGGTTATAGGGCGAACGCTCAAAATCATACAGCCAGCCGACTCCGCCCTGATTACCGGCAAAGTTTGTACTTATCCCGTGCAGCACAAATTGCTGAAAAGGAACTGGTTGGCCATAATAACAGATAAATGAGGCCCGGGCATCGTTCAACGCCAGATATTCAGAAAAAACATCTGCTGCGGCGCTTTCGCACCCCAGGAGCATTTCTTTCTTTTGAGCCTTTGCTTTATCCAGTGCTTCCTGCATCAGACTGCGCTGAACGGCGGTCAGCCATGCTCCGGGAACCGGCGCGTGGTGGTGATCGCGGGCAAAACATGTATGAGCTCCGCCGCCGTGATTCTGATCAAAAAATTGCGAGTAATCAACATCAAAATCTGCCATTTTCATAATTTCATCGATCAATATCTTGCGGGCCGGCGGCTCTGCCGGACAGAGCTCGTAGCCCAGCCGCTGTCGGGTTTCGCCGTTGCATACGGTAGCTTCCAGCTGACCTTTAGGCCCGCGGAGCATCATCTTTTCCTGCTCCGGGGTGCAGCCGGGGGCGTATTCTTTGTCTATGGAACTCTGGCATGTCCACGCCGAACCGGAACAATATAAGCCGAGCAAATTGCCTTTTTCATGCAGTTTATCCCGCAATTCGGCAAGCAAGGCCTCTCCGCCGTAGGGCGGCCAGACATAGGGCGGTGCCCACGGAGCGGTGCCTTCCCAGTGCATGAGCAATGTCATAACTCTGGAATCAAGTTCGGCATTGAATTTATCGACATATTCCAAGATGTTGCAATACGGGTAATAACAATTCGGCGGCAGATTACCCCGGTCATTGCCATGACCGCGTACCGGATAGATCAATATTACGGGGGAGTCTTCGAGCCATTTGGGGAATTTGATATTTCTGTTTACCATGCCATGCTCAAAAAGCCAATCGCGGTAGAGCATTGCCGCCTGCTGCCAGGAGCCTCCGATGCCGGATAATACATAATCCCAATCCGGTGCGTAATCCTGCCCGAAATCAGCTCCGGTAAAGGTCTGGAGCGAAAGTCTTACGCGATCTTGAAGTACTTCGTATTCAACAGCTTTAATTGCTCCGGCTCGATCGTGGGCTGCAAAGTAAACTCCGCTCTGACCTTCCCGGAAAATTGCCATGCACTGCAGCTGGGCTCTGCCCGGATAAGCTATGCCGAAAGGAGTACCGCGTTCGGCAAAAGATATCGGGTGATACGGCTGGGTGCGGCGTGTGGGGTCGGAAATCACCAGCCCATCGTGCTGCGGCAGCAGCAGTTTGATGTTGTCATTTAGCGGAAAAAACACCTGCGGCCCGTCAAACCACGACAAGACCCAATCTGCCGGAATACCACTGACATGCGGTCGGAAACGCAAAAATTTATCATCGCTGCTGATCGTGATGCTTACTTTGACCGACGGCATGGTTGCACAGGAGCTGTAAACCAGATCATTACAGATAAAGTCGCTGCTTTTCAGCCGCATGGCATCGCCCTGACGGTTCAGAAATTCCATGGTAAACGCTTCAGCTGCCGGTACGCAAAATTCCATATTCCCGCTGCGGAGGGAAACGATCTGACCATGCTGCCCCAGCACTGTTGTTAGTTGACGGTTTGCAGTATTGAACTTCATGACGTACTCCTTGATCCCCAGCTGCGGCAGAAATCTTATCTGCCGCAAATTCCCGTAAAAGTTTGAGAAAAGCATCTGAAAAACGATTTTCATAAATATATAACAAAAATGCGCTGTTGCAAGTATTAAATCCGGGAAAAAGCATATTTTGTTACTCAAAGCCGCCCTGCGGCAGTTGGCAAAATATAGTATGTGTGTTATATTATTAAGAGGGAAACTGTTTTTTATTTCAACAGAAATTTAATATAAAGGATGTCTGAAAATGAGTGAGATCAAAGAGAATGTGCTGATGGAAAAGATCGTATCGTTGTGCAAACGGCGCGGTTTTGTTTTCCCGAGTTCTGAAATTTACGGTGGTTTTAACGGTTTCTGGGATTACGGACCCTACGGCTCGCGCATGAAGCGCGCCATCGAAGCACTCTGGTGGCACGAAATGGTCGAAACCCGCGACAATATCGAAGGGCTTGACAGCACCATTATCTGTCACCCCACCGTCTGGAAGGCTTCCGGTCACCTCGACCAGTACAGCGACCTTATGAGCGACTGCAAAGACTGCAAGAGCCGTCATCGCGTTGACCAGATGGAAGACCCCACCACATGCCCCAACTGCGGCAGCAAAAACCTGACCGAACCGCGTGAATTCAATCTGATGATGAAAACCTATGTCGGCCCGGTTTTCGATAACGAACACACCGCTTATTTGCGCGCCGAAACCTGCCAGCCGATCTTTGTTGATTTCCAGCAGGTCCGCAACAGTGCCCGCCAGAAGCTGCCTTTCGGTATCGCCCAGATCGGTAAGGCGTTCCGCAACGAGATCAACCCGCGCAACTTCACTTTCCGCAGCCGCGAATTCACCCAGATGGAAATGGAGTTCTTCTGCGACGGCGAACAGGGCATGGAATGGTTTGAATACTGGAAGGAACAGCGTATCAACTACTACAAAAACAAGCTCAAGTTCACCGATGATTTCTTCCGCATCTACGAACACGAAAAGCTTGCTCACTATGCCAAAGCCGCTATCGATATCGAAGTGAAGTTCCCCTTCGGCTGGGGCGAACTCGAAGGCGTTCACCATCGCGGCACCTGGGATATTTCGCAGCACAGCCAGTTCTCCGGAACTGATCTGCAGTATATCGACCACGACAACAAGCGTAAGGTCATGCCCACAGTTATCGAAACGTCGGTCGGCTTGGACCGCACCATGCTCGCTTTGCTGGGCAAAGCTTACGACGAAGATACCGCTGCCACCCAGAAAGAAGGCATGGAAGAAGATGTCCGTATCGTGCTGCATCTGCCCCCGCTGGTCGCTCCGATCCAGCTGGCGGTGCTGCCGCTTTCCAAGAAACTCAACGAAAATGCGGAAAAACTTTACAAAGATATGAACAAATACTTCCGCTGCGAATACGATGTCACCGGCTCTATTGGTAAGCGTTACCGCCGTCAGGATGAAATCGGTACCCCGTTGTGCCTGACCTTTGACTTTGAATCGGCCGCCGACAACGCCGTGACCGTCCGTGACCGCGACACCATGCAGCAGGAACGCGTTTCCATCGATAATCTGCGCAACTATGTGGAAGATTTCATCAACCGCTGATAAACTTTTGACAGCGTGAAAGGTCGAAATTATGGCAGAAGAAACTGTAAACAGCAGCAATTTTATCCGCGAAATGGTCAAAGCCGATGTCGCCCGCGGCAAGCACGGCGGCCGGGTGGAAACCCGTTTCCCGCCCGAACCCAATGGCTATCTGCATATCGGGCACGTCAAGGCGATCTGTCTGGACTTCGGTATTGCCGAAGAATTCGGCGGTGTCTGCCATTTGCGCATGGACGATACCAACCCCACCAAAGAAGATGTCGAATATGTTGAAAGTATCCAGGAAGACATCAAATGGCTGGGGTTCGACTGGAAAGAACATATGTACTTTGCCAGCGATTACTTTGATCAGATGTACGAATGTGCAGTAAAACTGATCAAAAAAGGCCTCGCCTATGTTTGCGATCTTTCACCCGAAGAATGGGAGCAATACAAGGGCAATCTGACTGTGCCGGGTAAAAATCCGCCCGGCAGAGAGCGCACTATCGAAGAAAACCTCGATCTTTTTGAACGCATGAAAAACGGCGAATTTGCCGATGGCGCCATGGTTCTGCGCGCCAAAATCGACATGGCTTCGCCCAATATCACCATGCGCGACCCGGCGATCTACCGCATCCGTCACGCGCATCATCACCGTCAGGGCGACAAGTGGTGCATCTACCCGATGTATGACTTCGCCCACCCGCTGGAAGATGCCATTGAACGGATCACCCACAGTTTCTGTACGCTGGAGTTTGAGATCCACCGGCCGTTCTACGACTGGCTGCTGCAGGCGCTGGATTGGGAAAATCCGCCGGTGCAGACCGAATTTTCGCGCTTGAATCTGACCTATACCGTAATGAGCAAGCGCAAACTGCTGGAACTTGTGCGCGACAAGCACGTTGCCGGTTGGGACGATCCGCGTATGCCGACTGTTTCCGGTTTGCGCCGCCGCGGGATCCCGCCCAAGGCGATCCGCAAATTCTGTGAACTTGTGGGCGTTACCAAATTTAATGCCACTACCGATGTGGCGTTCTTTGAACACTGTGTGCGCGAAGAACTCAATGCCGAAGCCTCCCGCTATATGGCGGTGCTCGATCCGGTCAAAGTCATCATCGATAACTGCGCCGATGACTTTGCAGACGAACTCGATGCAGTGAACAATCCGGAAAAGCCGGAAGCCGGTTCGCGCAAAGTACCGTTCAGCAAAGAATTGTATATCGACCGCGCCGACTTTATGGAAGAGCCGGTCAAAGGTTATTTCCGTCTGGCTCCCGGCAAGGAAGTGCGGTTGCGTTACGGATATTTCATTACCTGTACCGGCGTGGATAAAGATGAAAATGGCAACATTACTGCCATTCATGCCACTTATGACCCCGAAACCCGCGGCGGCAATGCTCCCGACGGGCGCAAGGTCAAAGGTACGATCCACTGGGTTTCCGCCAAACATGCCATACCATTTGAAGCCCGGATCTATGACCGGTTGTTCACGGTGGAAGAACCCGGCACCGGCGATGTTGATTACCTGACGCAGCTTAATAAGGATTCGCTCAAAGTTGCGCAGGCATTCATGGAACCGGCGTTGAACGATGTAAAAATCGGCGAAACGGTGCAGTTTGAACGGCAGGGATATTTCTGCAAGGATAAGGAGAGTTCGGCTGAAAAAACGGTATTCAACCGCACTGTCGCTTTGAAGGATTCCTGGGCCAAAAAAACCAAATAACGCAAATCTTGCGGCTCATCTCGCGCCTTGCGGCGCTGCTCGCTCGGTCGAGTACAAAGTACACTCCCTTGCTGCGCTGCTTGCAAAACGCGACCTGAGCACGCAATCTTTTGCGTTATTAAGCGTGTTGGCTTGCAACACAGATTTGCGCCTTGCGGCGCTGCTCGCCCGGTCGGGTACAAGGTACACACCCTTGCTGCGCTTTCAGGCGAGTTGGCTTTATGCAAGTCGTACAAGTCGGACAGGTTCGTCTTTTTTGAATACGCAGCAGAAAATAATGCCCTTTCCCCGGGAAAGGGGCGGAAAAAAAGTCCGGATTTATTCCGGTTTGGGCAGAAATTGGTTGCCGGTGCAGTTTCTCGGAGAAATTGCGCGCCATTCTTCAACATCAAAGTTGTAGATTGCCGCTTCTGCCGGACGGAAGTGCCCGAATCCGGAAGGCCCGAGACTGTCGGCGGCATTTTCGATTGCCGGGTTGTGACCCACGATCAATACGCTGTCCACTTCGTCGGGCAGATTGCGGATAATGGTTACAAGTTCGCTGGAGTCGCAGCTGTAAAGCTCCTGATCTTCTACGGTGTAGCCTTGCGAAAGCTCAAGCTTTACAGCCATGATTTCCGCAGTTTGTCTGGCACGCATGGCGTGGCTGTGGATTATCAGTTCCGGATAAAGTTCCAGCTGGCGCATGGTTTCGCCCTGCACCGCGGCATTGGAGAGTCCGACCGGGCTTAACGGTCGGCATAAATCGTCATCGCCATCCTTTTCGGCCTTGGCATGACGCTGAAGGATCAAAGTTTTCATACTCCATTTCGGGGTTTGAAATAAAAAATATAACTGTTTCAGGCATTTAAAATATACGCATTTCAAGGAATTTGCAAATATTTACGAGGTTTTTCCCTATGAAAAATTTTTCACATCATATTCCCAATAAACAGGCTGCCGGCTGGAATGTGGTGCTGATATTGGACAATCTGCGCAGCGCACACAATGTGGGCAATATTTTCCGCATTGCCGAAGCTCTTAACTGCCGGATCATTGCCTGCGGCTATACGCCTTTCCCGCCGCATCCGGTCTTGGCAAAAACAGCTATGGAATGTGATAAAACGGTGCCTTTTACTACGGCAGATTCCGCGGCAGAAGCAATAAAAAGTTTGCGTAAAGAAGATTATAAGTGTATATTAGCTTTAGAACACAATTCTGAAAGTGTGGAAGTTGCTGATTACGGCAACTTTGATATGCCGTTGGCGCTGGTGCTGGGCAACGAAGCCAAAGGCGTATCCGGCGAAGCGCTGGCGCTGTGCGATGGAATTGTGGAACTGCCTATGCTGGGCGCAAAGGCATCGGTCAATGTTGGCAATGCGGCAGCGGCGGCACTCTATATAATATATTCGGTATACAAACGGCAGATTCCGGCTGAAAACAGGTAAAAGATATGAAATTCAAGCGTGTAAAGCTCATGGGCAAAAATCTCGACGATGTGCGTCCGAAGATCCTCGCCCGGGGTATGGAGATCGTAGACGAAAATTTTGAACTGGTGATCGCGCACGGCGGCGATGGCACGCTGTTGTGGAGCGAGCGCGATTATCCGGGCATACCTAAACTGCCGCTGCGCGATGCCCGCACCGCCCCGCAATGCAGAAAACACTCTTATGATGCGGTGCTCGATGCTCTGATGGATGATAGATTGCATATTTCGGTACTGCCCAAGATCGAAGGTATTTATCAGGATACGCGCATGCTGGCGCTCAACGATATATTTGTGCATAATCTCGAGCGCGCCAGTGCGCTGCGTTATCAGGTGCTGATCGATAATGAACTGTATGCCAACGAGATCGTGGGCGACAGCGTGGGCGTGGCCACCGTGCATGGTTCCACTGCTTATTACCGCAGTATCACGCAGAGTATTTTCCGCGTGGGCATGGGGTTGGCGTTCAGCAACAGCACCGAAGAGATAAACCATCTGGTTATCAGTGAAAAAAGCGAAGTGGCCATCCGGGTATTCCGCGGGCCGGCGCTGGTGATAGCAGACAATTCGCCGGTCACTGTGGAAGTGCCCGAACATGGCGAAGTCATAATCCGGCAGGCGGCTGAAAAAGCGGTCATCTACGGGCTGGACGGCTTTATGTGCCCCGAGTGCCGGGTACTGCGCCACCCCAATAAATTGCCGTTCAAGATACTTATTGCCAACGAACAGAAGTGAGATATTTTATGCGGATAGTAATTTCAGCCGGCCCCACGCGCGAAGCCATTGATCCGGTGCGTTATATAACCAACCGTTCCACCGGCAAGATGGGTTATGCCATAGCTGAAGCCGCCCGCGAGCGCGGCTTGCAGGTGATTCTGGTATCCGGTCCGGTGAATCTGGCACCGCCGGATGGAGTGGAACTTATACCCGTAGAAAGTGCTGCCGATATGGCACAGGCTATGAAAAAAGCCGCTGAAAATGCCGATATAATCGTTATGGCGGCGGCCGTTGCCGACTACCGGCCCAAGCAGTACAGCACCAGCAAAGTAAAGAAGTCCGACGGCGATATGTGCATAGAACTCGAACGTACCGAAGATATACTTCTGACTCTGGGGCGCAATAAAAAGCCCGGACAGCTGCTGGTGGGGTTTGCCGCCGAAACCGATGATCTGTTAAAAAATGCTCAAGGCAAACTTGAACGTAAAAATCTTGACTTTATCGCTGCCAATATCGTAGGTGTGCCCGGTCGGGGCTTTGCGGCGGATACCAACGCTGTAACGCTGATCGGCAGAGACGGCAGCAAAACTGAATTTTCCCTGCAAAGCAAAAGAGTTCTGGCCGGAGCTCTGTTGGATCATTTGCTGCAGTCAAAGCAAGCCTGAAGCCGGGCTGTGTTTTATTGGTTGGAAATCAGCAGCATGGTTTCCGGAAAGACTATCAACTGCATGAGAGTGCTGATAATGTAGATTGCTGCCGCCAGCTTGACCGGTTTTTTGCGGGCATCGCGCGGGGCGAGCACTGCCAGCGCGGTAAATATCAATACTGCGAAAACATGCAATGCAAATTGGCCCATGAGTACATAAAAAAGATAATTTTTTACAAAATCAGCCGAAAGATATTTGCATACTCCAAACAGCACCATCACTGTAAATGCCGCCGTGGCAAAAAATGCTCCGCGCGCCAGATCATTGAGCAGTTTGAGATCCGCTCCGGCGCAGAGCGCACGTTTTTCCGGCGGTATCAAGCGGAACAGCAAAGCCGATACCGGCAGCAGCAGCGTACCGGCTATGGCTGCAGTTTGAGTTTTGAACATCAGCGCCCATACTGCGAAAAACCACACACACTCCAGCAATATTACCAGTATGAGCAAATATCTGGCAAACGGCAGATTTTTGAGAAACATAAAAAACTCCTTATTTGTTTTTCACTCCCCCAGATGCATACCGCCATCTACGGCGATTATGCTGCCGGTAAGTGATTTGTTCTGCTGCAAAAAGAGCGCAGTATTTACTATTTCCTGCACTCCGACCGGCTGATGCATGGGGACTTTATCCAGAATTACCGTCATGCCGGGAGTTTGACAATCCGCTGGCGGCAGTACCGGGCCGGGCGCAATGGCATTTATCCGCAGCTTCGGGGCATATTTCCGTGCCAGCAGCGGCAACTCATGCGCCAGCGCGGTGCGGCTGGCCAGATAACTGTCGACCCCGGCGGGCGGTGCGGAAAAATCTTTGATTCCGCCATCGGGAGTCAGTACATCGCAATCCAGCAGGATTATGGCCGATGCGGGGAGGTTTTCCGGCAGATTTTTCTGCTGAAACTCTATAAGTTCCAATGCTGTGTGATAATTCACCTGCCAGTATTTCTGCCGGTTTTCCGGAGTTTCTGTTTCGTTGCGCCCGGTCAGGCGGTAGCAGCTGGCATTGCAGATGATCAGATCAAACGGTTCCAGTGAGGCTATCCATTTGCATCGGGCCGCCGGATCGTTGAAATCGCATTGGCTTATCTGGTGCCATGCGGGATTTTTAAGCTGTTTGAGCAACTCGCCGGCTTCGCTCTGCGATTGGTTTACATGAATACACACCTGCCAATCGTTTTCCGCAAAGGCCCGGACCAGGGCTGCACCGATGCGTTTGCCGCCGCCGGTTATCAATACTTTGCCTGTCATATTACAAACTGCTTCCCAAATAAGTTTCCAGAAATTCTTTAGCCAGCGGCGCACAGTTCCTGCCGCCGGAACGCCCTTCTTCGACCAATATGGCAAGTGCGTAGCGCACATGATTTTTTTCGGTAAAACAACAGAACCAGGTGTTGTTGATCCGGCCGTTGCGGGTATCGACTTCAGCGGTTCCGGTTTTGCCGTAAATGGTCAGCTCGTCGCTTTGGGCACTTTTGCCGCTGCCCTGCGGGGCGTTCACCACCTGATACATGCCCTGTTTGACCAGCTCCAGCGCGCCTTGGGGCAGCTGCCATTGGCGGATCAGACGGGGTTTGTTGGCAAAAAGGAGTTTGCCTTTGTCATCGTAGACTTCTTTCAGCAGATATGTTTCAAAGAGTTTGCCGCCGTTGGCGATCGCAGCGGTAAAACGCGCTGCCTGTAATGGCGAAATCAGGATCATACCCTGACCGATGGAGATATTGGCTGTATCGTAGCGGCGCCAGTTGTATTTTTCTGAATTTATTCTCTCCGCCGGATTCAAGCCCCGGGAGCCGCCGATTTCCAGCCCGGTTTTCTGACCGATCCCGGCAGCGGCATACATGTCGGCAAGTTTACCGGCGCCGACTTCCAGACCCATTTCAATAAAGTAGTCATTGCACGAGCGCTCGATGGCACTGACCATATCAAGTTCGCCATGACCGTAACGGTTGGCACAGGAGATTCTTGCCCCCTGAATAATGCTCCGGCCGTCGCATTCTATCACCCGGTCGGCGGAAAAACCGTTTTTCAGCGCGGCCAATGCCGCCAGCGGCTTGACGATGCTCCCGGGCATGTAACGGCCGTTGATGGCGCGGGCAAACATCGGTAAAGCGGGATCTTTGAGCAGAGTCCGGTAATACTCCCGACTCCAGTTGGGCGTGGTGCGCGATATATCCATCTGCGGACTGGAAACCATGGCCAGCACTTCGCCGGTATCGGCATTGAGCAGCACCAGAGCTCCGCGTTTGTTTCTCATGAGTTTTTCGCCGAGGATCTGCGCTTGCGAATCCAGCGTCAGGACTATATTGCTGCCGGTCTGCGGCGCCAGATATTCCAGCTGCCGGGCATTGACATATCCCAGATGATCCACTTGCATAAGCTCAAACCCCGGGTAGGCATGCAGACCGGGTATGTTCGGAGCTCCGGCGATACTGTCAAAGGCTTTTTCCACGCCGCTTTTGCCTTCGTAGTCGGGGCGGTAATAGGCGTAATCTCCGCGGTCAAGCGCTTCGCTGGCTGCTTCCGGACGGGTGAAGCCGATTATCAGCGATGCCATACTTTTTTGCGGATAACGGCGCATGGGTTCGATTTCCACGCCGATCCCCGGCATTTGCGGCATAAGCTGATAGGTCCTTGCCAGCTCAATGTCGGACAGATTTCTGTAAATCACCAGAGGCATGCCCGGCGTGGTGATAATATGCCGCCGGATCGCTTTTTCGTTCAGCGAATCAGGCCGGTTGAGTTCGGTTGCGAGTTTCCGGGCAATATTTTTGATGTTGCTGATCGTTTTCTTGCGGGAGTTGCGGCGCATTTCCTGCAGATAAAATACCAGATTGTAGCTGGGCGCATTGTCGGCCAGCAAAAGGTAGTCCGCTGTAAAGATTCTGCCCCGCAGGCCCGGCAGCCGTACCCGGCGTACCGATTGGCGGGTGATTGATTTGCGGTAGCGTTCACCGAAGTGGATCTGCTCGTACCAGAGCTTGAATGCCAGAACCGCGATTCCGGTAAGCATCAAAGTTGCCACGAGCAGCAGCCGCGTTCTGAAAGTGTCGATCTTGTTCATCGCAGCTGATTACCTTTCCGGGTGAGAAAACGCGGCAGCCCCAGATATAGTGCGGCTGTTTCGCCAATAAAAAGTATTGCCATAAAAAGCAAGCCCGAAACCAGCGCGCTCCAGACCGCCCGCAGCAGCGTAAAAAGTATGGCCGGAGAAAACTGCCCCCATTCGCCCCAGTAAAAAAGCTCCTGTGCCAGCGCGGGGAATGCCGCCAGCAGACCGGCCGCAATGCCCGGGTGATAAAATTTGAGATTTATATTTTCATCGTGGTGTTCCACCCACCATCCGGAACCGCCCGCCAGCAGCGGAAAAGTTATTACATTGAGTATGTTCCACGCGTTGCCGTAAAGCAGCGTAAGCACCATTGCTGTCAGCAATGCCGAACCGATACCCCAGCTTTTTCCGAAAGCCAGCGCTATATACAATGCGCCCAGCAATCCCAGCGGCAGAGTCCAACCCAGATTGCCCAGAATCAACTGCAGATATATCAGGATAAAACCGGTGAAAAGAGTGAATACAACTTTGTTCATTTAGCTTTTTTATCCGCTGAGGCTTGGGGATTTTTTTTCAGCCGCGCCACGATCACGCTGTTCAGGCGCTCCAGATCGCCGGCAGGACGCATGGCACCGTGGCGGTAAAGCCGGTTGCCGAAAGGCAATGCCGCCGGGGCAATGCTTTCCAGATTGCCCAGCCACAATCCGGCGGGGATCGCGGCTTCAAATCCGGTGGTATAGATCGGCTCGTTGAGTACAAAAGTGCGGTTTGCCGGCAGAAAACCCACCGCAGTAGTGCCGCTGGAAGTTTTGTCAAATCCGCCGGCGTTGAGAAAACCCACCGCCCCGGATTCCGGCAGCCAGGCCGAAATACGGAACTCCGGATTGAGCACACTTATAACATGCGAAGAATATTTGTTCACACTTTCAATGACCCCCAGCAGTACGACCCGGTTCTCCCGGTCGGGGAATGGGGCAATGACCGCCAGACCTTCCTGCATATTGTCATTGCTGCCGCGGTTGATGGTAAAGCCGCTCTCCCACATCCACGGGTCGCGCAATATTACATTGCATGCGGTGTAGTCATAACCCGGCGGCGAGGGCAGTTTGAGCATGGCGCGCAGCTGGCGGTTTTCTTCGGCAAAGCGTTTGTTCTGATCACTCTGCAAGGCCAGTTCAAGATTTTGTTTGCGGAGTTTTTCCACTTCTTTTGCCAGTTCGCTGCGGCTGCGGAGTTTGAGTGTCTGATCCGCCAGCGTGCTGCCGGCAAGGTTGTTCAAGGTCAGATAAGGCGCAAAAAAGTTGTTTACGGTCCGCTGCCACGGCGCGGTTATGCAGAGCAGCAATCCTGCCGGTATTGCCAGATACCAGGCCAGATGCCGCGTTACTGCCGGAGTATTGCCGGGGGCAAGCTTTTTGCCGCTGTTTTTATTCTTTTTGCTGCGCATTGTTCAAATCCCTGTAATTCAAGGTGTAATATAGCGTGAAAAACTCATTTTTGCAACTTTTCAGCGTTTATACTGCCGAGTAAAATATATCCCGTTCCATTTTTTCCGCACAGAGCAGACCGGCTTTGAGCAGTTCTTCGGCGCGTTCGCGGGCCTTTTCCGGCGAAATATTCAAGGTCAGAGCTATATCTTCGGCGGAGGCGCTTCTTCTGCGCAGGAGCTCCATAAGTCTGTGGTCGATCTCTTCCAGTACTACATTTTTCCGCAGGGCATTGCTGCGGTGGCGGTAGCGCCCCACTGCTTCCACCGGTACAAAACTTTCCAATGCGGCAATGAATCGGCGGATGGTTGCCGCCGGAGCGGGCTTCACCCAATCTTCCACGCCGGGGCGGTCGAGCGTATTGAGTTGAACGCTCCGCAAGCCGGTGAAAGTTTTGATATAGCCGGAAAAACGTTCAATGCTTTCAACCGAATCATTAACTCCCGGCACAATGAAAAGTTCGAGCGCAAGCTTTCCCGGGTAAAGTTCAGCAGATTTCCGGATGCCTTCCGCCAGAGTCTGAACTGTTACACCGGGGGCGGGGCGGTTGATGATTGCCAGTTCTTCATCATTGGAGGCATCAAAGTTGGGCATGGCAAGGTCCACAAATTCCAGAACCCGGCGCACTTCCGGATCGTTAAGCAAAGTACCGTTGGTCAGAAGACAGATCTTGTATTCCGGATAAGTACTTCTGATCCATTGCGCCAGTTCCGGCAGCGGCCGGTAGAGTGTCGGCTCGCCGGTGCCGGAAAAAGTTATGTAATCGAGTGCGGGTTTTTCCTCCAGAACCCGTGTCAGTTCCGCTTTTACCGTAGCCAGCGGGGCAAATTCCCGGCGTTGGCAGGAAAGTTCTACGGTTTTACCGGCTTCGCAGTATACGCAGTCGAGGGTACACGTTTTCTGCCGGATCGGATCCACCCCCAGCGAAATCCCCAGCCGGCGCGATGCCACCGGACCGAAAACGTAATGATTGTGCATAAAAAAATCTCCATATATTTGAAATCGCCGAATTCGGCGTTATCTTATTAAAATAATGTCACTAAAGGTTTTTTACAAATGAAAGTTTACTGAAAAATGTCAATTCAATGGCATCACATCTATTTTTTCATCTTTTTTGCCGGTGTTGCATCATTGCTGATCTTTACTCCGCTGGCCCAGAAGCTGGCATGCCGGTTGGATATCATGGACCGGCCAAGCGGCGAAAAACATAAATTTCATGGTAAATCCACCCCGCTGCTGGGCGGTGCAGCCATACTGGCAGGGTATCTGGCGGTGATCGCAGGCGGATTGATCGCCATCCGCTGGGGCGGATGTATCAAAAGTCTGTCGGAAGTGAGCAGATATTTCCCCGGAGCTTATTCGGTAACTGACCGTATCGGCTATCTGCTGCTGGGAGCGGTGATGGCTGCTGTGCTGGGTACGATCGACGATATCCGGCATCTGAAAGCGCATTGGAAGTTTCTCGGACAGTTTATCGTGGCATTGATCGCAGTTGGAGCCGGCAATATACGCATAACTCTCTTTGTTGAGATGCCGTGGTTCGGTTTTGCGCTCACTGTTTTCTGGTTTATGATGCTGATGAATGCGATCAACTTTTTTGACAATATGGATGGTCTGGCAGCAGGTACGGCGGCCATAGCGCTGATGCTCTTTACCGTGGCAGCGGCTTTTCAACAGCAGTATTTTGTGGCATGCATGAGTGCTCTTGGCGCAGGGTGTGCGCTGGGATTCTGGTTTTTCAATTACACTCCCGCTTCGATCTTTATGGGCGATGGCGGCAGCCATCTGCTGGGGTATCTGCTGGCGGTGGCCAGCGCCGGCACGACTTACTTCAACAGCAGCGTGGCATCCAGCCGGTTGTCTGTACTTATACCGCTTTTTATTCTGGCGGTGCCGATTTTTGATGCCATGTGCGTAACTGTGGTACGCGCGGCCAACGGCAAGCCGTTCTGGATCGGCGATCACAATCATATATCGCACCGCTTTGTCCGCATGGGGTTGAGCCGCAAGCGGGCGGTCCAGCTGGTGCATGTGCTGGTGCTGCTGACCGGCTTGAGTGCATTGCCTATGCTGTGGGGATCGCCGGCCACTGCAGTGATCATTACCGTGCAGATGGTGCTGGTGCTGACATTGATAACTATACTGCAATACGCTGTGATTCCCCACGATCTGGACAGTGTTGTGCCTCCGGATCAGGAAAAAAAGCCGAATACTGCGGATAAATAAAAAATCACGCGGTCGGTCCGCAATATATTACAGATCTGTGTTGAAGGATTTATTATGGCAGCAGCCGGAAGGTACACCCAATGGGGCTGCATACAGGAAAATGGAGAAAAAATGAGTGTTCAGCGTCTGGTTGCCCGGCGGATCGCCGATGGAATTACCCCGGAAATATATCCGGGCAGGATTACGATGCAGTCGGGCGTTATAACCGGTGTGGAGCGTGGGGATTTTTCCGGCAGCAGCGGAGATGTATTTTTTGATGCAGATAAACTTGTCTGTCCGGCATTTATCGATGCACACGGGCACTCGGATCTTTCACTTTTTGCCATGCCGCAGGCACAAGGTAAAATTGCCCAGGGCATCGCTTTTGAAATCTCCGGCAACTGCGGACTTTCGCCCTTTCCCCTGACCGGATACAACCGTGAACACTTACAGGAACTTTACAGAAATTACCGGATAACGCTTGATTGGCAGGATTTTTCCGGTTACATCAGCGCATTGAAAAAACTTCATCCGGCGCTGGAACTTTTTCCGCAAGTGGGACACAATACTTTGCGTGCCGCTGTTGCCGGATATGAAAAAGAACATTTGAGCAGTGCCGAATTGCTTGGCATGTGTAATTTGCTTGACCGTGAACTTGCCGCCGGGGCAGTTGGTTTTTCGGCGGGATTGCTCTATGTGCCGGGGTGTTTTGCGGATGCCGGAGAGCTGGTACAGCTGCTGAAGGTGGTTGCCCGGCACAATAAAGTATTTTCCATACACTTGAAAAGCGAAGGCAATAAACTTGAAGAAGCTCTTGCTGAAACTCTTTCCGTTGCCCGTTCGGCGGGATTGAAAAAACTGCATTTGAGCCATTTGAAGACTTCCGGACGGGAGAATTATCATAAGATAAACGCGCTGCTCGAAGCATTGGAATCGCCGGATATACGCGTCAGCGGCGATGTATATTGCTATAATGCATCCATGACCCAGTTGAGCGTTATTATGCCGGAGCCGTTTGATAAATACGATGATGTTCACCTTATGCAGGTGTTGCACGATCCGGCGGCATTTGCCCGCGCCGCCATCGGTCTGCAGCATGAGCGGTCAGAGAGTTACTGGCAGGATGTGCGTATTGTTTCGGCTCCCGGGCAATACAGGAAATTCAATGGTTCATTGCTGGCCGCAGCTGCGGCAGAGTTGAATATTCCTGCGTGGCAGCTCTATCTTGAGATCGTGCGGCAGGATGCAGCGGGCGCCACCGGGGCATTTCACACGCTTTCGCAGGAAAATATGGAAACTCTTGCCGCGCACCGCTCGGTAGTGCCCGGCAGCGATGAAAGTGCGCGCGATCTGACCACTGCGTTCGGCAGCAGCCATCCGCGCGGCTTCGGCAATCATGCGGAATACTTTGCGCTGCGCCGTAAACAGGGCGCGGACCTCTGGCAGATAATCCGCGAAATGAGTGCACAAATTGCGGAAATATTTGATTTGCCGCATATCGGGGCGATCGCATGCGGCAGGCAAGCGGTCTTTACAGTCATCGATCCGGAAAGATATCGATCAGCAGCAACATTTGCCGCGCCGCACCAATTGGCGGAAAATGCTGAAATATGGCGTTTTTAAAAAGGGTTTCGGTTTATGTATAAAGAGTATGGCAAAGAGATTTTTTTAAGCCGCGAGTTGAGCTGGCTTGATTTCAACCGGCGGGTGCTGGAAGAAGCGGAGTGTAAAGATCTGCCGCTTTTGGAACGGCTTAAATTCATAGCGATTTTCAGCAGTAATCTTGATGAATTTTTTATGGTGCGCGTAGCCGGATTGCGCCATGCTCTGGAAATCGGCGATCACTCCTGCGATCCTGCCGGTTTGACTGCCTCGGAACAGCTTAAAGAGCTGCGCTGGAAACTGGAAAAGCTTCTTGCACTTCAGCACCGGCTGCTTTATAACGAAATATTGCCGAAACTGGCTAAAGAAAATATCCGGATAGCGGAAATAAAAAAATTGCCGGAAAAAGCGCGCAAACAGCTAAAAAATTACTTCCGCAAATCCGTACTGCCGGTGCTTACGCCGTTGGCGGTGGACCCCAGCCATCCCTTTCCGGTGCTCAATAACTGCGTGATCGAACTGGCGGTGCATTTGAAAAGCAAGAGTGGAAAAAAGAATGAGTTTTTTGCTTTTGTGGAGGTGCCGGAAGTCCTCGACCGTTTTATTGCCGTAGATGATAAACTCCCCGGACAGGCATTTGTTCTGCTGGAAGATCTTATCGAAAGCGAACTGCCGGAACTTTTTGCCGGCTGCCGGATCATCGAAAGTGCAGCGTTCCGCATAACCCGCGATATGGACTTTGCCATTGAAGAGGATGGCGACGATCTTTTGCGCTCGGTGGAACTTAATTTGCAGGAACGCCGCTCCCGCGAGCCCATCCGTCTGGAAGTCAGCAAAAAGGCCCGCGGTTCTTTGCGCAACTGGCTGGCCAGAGAGTTTGAACTCTCCGGTGATCTGCGCTACACCGTAGATGGTATGCTCAATTTGAAAGCGCTCTTTGAGCTGACAGGCAAGTGCGGCCGCAGCGATCTGCTGGAAAAAACGTGGACTCCTGTCAATCACCCCGAACTGCCGGAAAATGAAAATATTTTTGACTCCATAACCCGCCATAAAGAGATCCTGCTGTCGGTGCCGTTTCAATCATTCGATCCGGTGATACGGCTGCTTGCTGCTGCTGCCGATGATCCTTCGGTGCTGGCAATCAAACAGACTCTCTACCGCGTGAGCGGCGATTCGCCGGTGGTTGCCATGCTTGCCCGGGCTGCTGCCAACGGCAAACAGGTAACGGTGATCGTGGAACTCAAGGCCCGGTTCGATGAAGGCAATAATATTATATGGGCGCGCCGTCTGGAAGAAGCCGGAGCGCATGTCGTTTACGGCATCTCCGGCTTGAAGATTCATGGCAAAGCACTGTTGATAGTTCGCAGAGAACAGGGCGAAATCAAGCGCTATGTGCATCTGGCAACCGGTAATTACAATGATAAGACGGCGCGGCTTTATACTGATTTGAGTATATTTTCCGATAACGGTGAGCTTTGCAGCGATATAGCGTCGCTTTTCAATATCATTACCGGCAACGCCCGGCCCGAGATCTCCTGGGCAAAGATCGCAGTGGCACCTTTTGATCTGCGCTGGAAACTTACTGCTTTGATCGACCGCGAAAAAGAACGTGTGCTTGCCGGCGGCACCGGACACATTATTGCCAAGATGAACAGCCTGACCGATCCGGAAGTGATCCGGCACCTGTATATGGCCGCCGATGCCGGAGTCAGGATCGATCTGATCGTACGCGGCATATGCTGTCTGCAGCCCGGGGTGGGCAATAATAACATACAAGTTACAAGTATTGTAGACCGCTATCTGGAACACAGCCGTATCTTTTACTTTGCCAACGGCGGCGATGAGGAGTATTATTTATCCAGCGCCGATTTTATGACCCGCAATCTTGACCGCCGGATCGAAATACTTTTTCCTGTAACGCGTGAAGAAAACCAACGCAAGATCAAAAAGATCCTGGCTTTTGAACTCAATGACCTCTTCAAGGCGCGTAAACTCAATAATAAAGGCAAATATCTTCTGCAGCGCAATGCCAATCCCTCCAGCCGCAGCCAGCAGAATCTGTACAATATGTTCTCTTCGGAAATCCGGGAAGATATGCAGGGCAAAGTATTGAAAATTTTTGCCAACAATGCAAATGACGGCAAGATACAGTAATATTCTGTACTGAATATGGAGCTGGAACTCTAATATTCTGCTTTAAGCGAAAATTCTATGGTGTGAGACTCCCCGTCGTAGGGGCGGATCACCCGGTAGAGATTATCCAGCAGCGCCTGGATCGATTCATCCATGGCCCGCACTTTGCTGAGCCGGGTTATGCGTTTGGAAATCACTCTGCCGTCGGGGGCGATCTCCAGCCGGATATTCACCCGGGGCTCTCTGCCTCCGAGCCGGTTTTTATCGGGCGTTATCCACATGCGTTTGATCATCATGGCCACTTGTATATTATAGCCGCTGTTACCGCGCTGACCGCCGGGCGCCGTATGTCCCGGCACGGGGTTGGAGCCGCGCGGTCCTTTGCTGCTTGCCGCCGAAGAAGTGCGGCCGGTATTATCTTTGTTTGCTCTGTTGGAGTTTGAACGCATATTTTTCGGCAGTTTGCGGCTGGTGACTTTAGGTTGTTTTACCGCTTTGGCTTGCGGTTGAGCCATCGGTTTGGGCAGATTTTTATTGACTGCCGGTTTGGGCCGGGTTCTTTGGGTCACCTGCGGTTGAGCTACTGCTTTGACCGGTTCCGGAGTCAGGATTTTCGGTGGTTCCGGCTCCGGTGCCGGTGCGGGTTCCGGCTGCGGTGTGGAAGCGGGCGTTTCGGAGCCATCCTGGGTGCCGGATGGCGGTATTGGATTAGCCGGATCGGGATTCGGTGAGGGGTTTTCCACAATATTATCCAGCTTGGGATCGTAAAACTGAATGGTAATGGTTTCTTCGGGCTTATCCAGCCACTCGGAGACTACCGCTCCGGCAAGAACCAGCAATATAACCAGAAAATGCCCGGCAATCACTCCGCAGCGTATCCGTTTGACGGTACGCGGCGATATGATCACTTGATTTGAACTGGCAATATTGGACACAACAGCCCCCTTGTTTTAGATTACTGGGTAATATAGCACGGCAAAATTGAACTACAAGAGCTTTTGACAAAAAAGCTCTATTATTTTTCGGCAATGGTTGCAAAAATCTTTTTGCGGTTGTAAATTATTGAAGTTTTGAGCTTATAAGAGGGTTTTATGTTCAACGCTTTGGAAAATATCCGGTTTGATGAGTTTACCGATCATACTGCTGCCGGTGCAATCATATCCGGTGTGGCTTCGCAGGAATCCCACGCCGAACGGGAGATTTTGCTGGTGTTCCGGGGAAATATGGATTTTTTTCTGGCGGGTAAATGTTTTTCCGCTTCTCCGGGCAAAGCTTTTTTTATTGACAGCTGGGTTCCGCATCAGCTCGGCTACGGCAATATACCAGGCAATATAACTCATGTATGGGTGCATCTGCATGCACGCCGGCTTTTTGCCATGCCTTATGAATTGTCGCATGGATCACATCTGCACAGCTGCGGTATGTGGGAGTTTTCCAACTCCATGCTGGAATTGATCCGAAAGCGTTGGGATCAGGCCCGGAATGCCGATGAAGCATTGAAAAATAAACTTTACGGCTCGATCGTGCGCCTGATACTTGAAGATATAGAGTTTCAAAGTCAGGCGCTTCCCACCGAAAAGCGGCGCGAAGATGATGTTATAAGCTGGGTGAAAAATTATATCTCCATGAATTACGGCCGCAACTCTTCTCTGGCAGAATTGGAACATCTTACCGGTTTCAACCGGCGGCACCTTATGCGCCGCTTCAAAAATGAGTGTTCCATGACTATTGGCGAATACATCAACTGCGTGCGGCGCGGATTTGCCGCCGAAGCCGGTAAGCGTTTGAGTCAGAAAGAGATTGCTTTTCAGCTGGGATTCAAATCTCCCGCCGCCTACTGGCTGTGGCAGAAACGCGATAAAAAGAAATTCAACTGATATATTGCATTTTTTTGTGGGGCAGTTTGGCAACAGAGCCCTTTTGCCGGCCGCGGCGCCCCCGGCGGCAAAACAATCACTGAAACTTTTCCCGATTTATCCCCAAATTCTCCCGTTATCTTTCATACTTTCTGCGAATGCGGAATAACAGGCATCTATTTGCCGGGTTGTTGGAACTTTTTTCTCCGGGTACTGCTCCAAGAAAAATGCCGCCCCGATTAAGGAACACGGGGCAGAAAACAAACCATCTAACAGGAGAAAAAAGATGAAAGAAATGAACTGGAAATTCGTAGGCTCGCTGACTCTTATTTTGAGCGCAGGAACAATTTTTGCCGGTTGCCAGACCAGCGAAACCGTGGAAGTTGCCGCCGTTCCCGGCGGTTCAGCCGTGATCGTTGAAGAGTGTGCTGCCACCGCCAACTGTCCGGCGGCACAGAAAGCCAAATCCGCCATGCAGTCCACCAATATCTGTCAGGATGGCAAATGCACCGATAAAGCCGCCGATGCCAAAACAGCCCACGATAAAACTGCCAACGCGCAGAAAACCGTGGAAGTAACCCGCGAACACAAATGTCCGCTGGCGGAATTTGAAAAAGAATCCACCAAACTTGCTTCGACTCTTGCACACGCCTTCAAAAACGGCGATGCCAAAGCTTTTGTCGGAGCCTTGCCGGAAAATCTCCGCAAAGATTTTGACGAAAAGAAATTTCTTGAAGCTCACAAGATGATGACCGATGCCATGGGCGAAGTTGTCAGCGCAGACTTTGTTACCGACCTCAAACATCCGGTTTTGAGCATCCGGCTCTGGAAGATCGGCTTCAAAAAGTTGAGCAAAAACTCCGGCGAACTTGTCCAGCAGGCGCTTTTCCAGGTTACCATTGGCGAAGTCGATAAAAAAGCGCAAGTCGTCAGCTTCGGCTTTATTTGATTTATTGCAGATAAAGCATAAGTATTTCCTGCTGTTGTTTGTTCCTTTGGCAACAGCAGGATTTTTTAAGTAAGTTTGATGGGTAGGATAAGATCGGAAAATGTGGAAGTTATTTATCGGAGCCGCTGCGCTCGGAATTATGCTGCCTTTGATGGCGCTTTCGGAAAAAACGGTGCAGAAAGTACATCTTATACAAGATGATGCACAGGATTATATGGTTTCAAAAATATATAAACTCAAATACACTCAAGCCAATGATTTGGTGCCGTTTGTGCTGGGTATGATAATGCGTTACAATATCAACTCAAGCGCCAATACCATTCTGGGCGGTAACAATGAGCAGCTTCTGACCGTTACCTGTCCGGAAAAAATGATGCCTTATGTGGATGACTTTGTTGCCAAAGTAGACCGCAATATCCAGATTGAGGGTAAAGCGCCCAATGATATTATCCGCGGCACCGGTATAACCCGCGCGGTTTATCAGCCCAAATACCGCTCCGGATCGGGTTTGCTTAATATATTGGTCAATTCGGTTATCGGCGAAGGGCCGGCGGGGTCGGTGTATGCTTATGACCAGAACTCCAACCAGATATACTGGAAAGACAACTCTTCCAACACGCCTTTTGTTTTTGAATTTCTCTCTTTTATCGACCGGCCGGCGCCGCAAATCGTTTTTGACCTCAAACTTTATGAAGTACGCGAGAGCACGCTCCGTGATCTGGGGATCGAGTATCTTGCGTGGAAAAACGGGCCCGGGTTGAACATTTTTCAGACCGCTTTTGATGTTTTCAGTTTGAGTTCCAGCGGGTCGGCGGCGCTTACGGCGATCTCCGGACCGGTGGGAGGTTTTCTGGTTGCACCGCAATTTGATGCATCCTTTATCAGAATGCTGGCGCAGAAAGGCAATGCCAGCGTTACCAATACGGCCACGATCAATGCTTCCAATTCCGATACCGGCAGTTATGAGATATTTTTCAATCCACAGCTGCAGAATATTGTAAAAAACAACAACGATCAGACTTCGGTGGTCTCCAGCAACTTGAATCTGCCGGAGGGGTTCAATCAGCTTTATCTGCGTATAGATCAGCCCATAGTCAATATCCATTACGGCTCGGGGCAGGCGGGGTATGACAGCAGTGAAGTTTTTACGGTAAAACCTTATAAACCCGGTGCTTACAATCAATATCCCGGCACTGTGTTTTTTGCGTACAGCCTTCAGAGTGCCACCGTGCTGGAACGCAGCAACACCGGTGAAGAACTGGTGAATACCAACAGTATGAGTTCCAGTGTGCTGCTGGATCTCGACAAAGAATTTGTGCTGGGGCAATGGGATTGCCAGCAGGAAGTGGAACAGGTTATCGGAGTACCTTTTCTCTCGCAGATACCCATTCTGAAATATCTTTTCAGCACCACAACTGTTCAGAAAGAGCAGTGCAAAGTTTATTTGACTGTAACCGCCCGGCTGCTGAAGGCTTCGCAGCCGGAAAAAATCGAAACCGGCAAGCTTTTTGCCATGGAAAAGTGAAGAGATCATGTTTACATACAAAAATATTTTCCGTTGCATGGCGTGCAGCTTGAGCTGTTCCATGCTTGCCGCCGCCGCTCTTCCCGGAGTCCCGCGCGACAGCAACAACAATAATACCGGCGGCTACGATGCCACACGTGTGGAAGCCCGGATAGTCGTGCCGCTTAAAGAAAATGCCGAAGCGGTGCATTTTATCCGTGACAACAACGATCCCCGCGTGATAACCAAAACTTATCTTGTCAGGCATGTCGATGCCTACAACTTCCGCGATTATCTCCGGCAGATGGTTCAGAGCAAGCGTGTAGGCAATACCTCTCCGGTTCAGCAGTATCCCGGCAATGTGAGCAATACCGCTACGGTCAACGGCAATACGGTGACTCTGCCGGTGGTCAGCACCGTGAGTCAGCTGATACTTAATCCGGCCAATGCCCAGCCCGGTTATTCGCCGGCGGTCCAGCTGGGCAGCAATACCGCTGTGGAGTGTCTGAAATATGTTGACGGCACCGGCCTTTTGCTTGTGAGTGCCGAAGAATACCGTTTCAAGGATCATGCCAACGGTATGGGTATAGATACTCTGGTAGCCACACTGGATGACCCGGCATTGGGCGAAATAAGTTACGGCAATCCGTTTTTTATCTACATGCCCAAATTTGTTCCGGCCAGAAATCTTCAGCCGCTGATCCAGAATGTGGGTATGAATATAAACGATGCCACTGAATTGTGGCAGGGGCAGGATCTGGTGGCTTATGACCCTGATTTGAACTGGCTGATCTTTGATGTGGAAAATTATTCCGCAGCCAATATTGCCGAAATGCTCAAAAAATATGATGTGCCCATTCCGCAGATGCGTTTGAAGGTCACCGTTTATGAAATCGACAGCGAAAACGATGATAAACTGGGTATTGATTTCCAGTCGTGGAAAAATAATCAGGGCGCTGATTTCTTTTCCGGCGGCGGCAGATACCGCAACAACTGGAACGCATTGTATGATGCCAGCGGTTTGAATCGCGCCGCAGGGAGCGAACGCTCAAATTTTTTCAATTTCAACCCCAAATGGAACAGCCGCTATATTGATTTTCTTTCATCCATTGGCAAAGCGCAGATCATGCTTACCGGCGAAATGTGTATCCGCAATGCCACATCGGCAACGCTTGAGCGCATGACGCACATTTTTTACAGCGATACTTCCCAGCCGGTTCCCGGCGCCAATGCTGAAACGATTTTTCCCAATACCGGAGTGGGGGCTTATGAACTTTTGAGCAATATCATCGGGCGCGTTACCGGTGAGACATCTGCCGATGCCGAACCCATCCGGGTGGGCAAGGGCAATCAGCAGCTTACTGCATTATCCGGCCAATTCGGCTTTTCCATGACCGTGAACAATGTGGCGGTCGGGTTGGATGAAACCCGTTTTACGGTCAAACTGGTCAATACCAGTCTGCTGGGGTTTCAATCCAACGGCACGCCGCGCATAGCACCCGGCAGCACGGTGGTGCAGGATATAAGTCTGCCTTACGGCGGCGGCGAGTTTGTCATTGCCGGCTTGAAAAAGCAGTCGATGGTTACCAGCCGTTCGGGGATCCCGTGGCTGATGGATATACCTTATCTCGGGTATTTGTTCAGCAGCGAAAGCAAGTCTAAAAAACATACGGAACTGCTGGTGGTGGGGCAAGTCAGTTACGATGCCATCCCCGACAAACTTCTGCCAGCCACGCCGGGCTATTACCGCCGTGGGGCTGCCGGCAGCATAAAGTGATATATGCTCAAGGCAAATGTATGGCAGAACGCAATATTTTGGCGTACATTTGCCGGCAGAAGTTTTTTAGCCGGAGCTCCGGGATCAGAATTTCAGATACCGGTTGAGGTTTTCGGCAAAACGGTAGAAGCCCAGATCGTTGAAATGGCAGCCATCCATCATGCACTCGCCCCAGTCGATGCCCAACAGTTTGAGCCCGTTGACAAAATAAAGATTATCATCGCCGGCGGCCCGGCGTTTGGCCACGACTTCCCGCTGGAATTCCTGCGAAAGCCGGCAATCTTCTGATACTTCGCAGCAAATATCATCGGCACCATATGCCAGCATGGTACTGGCATGCGGAGCTTTGGAAATAACCGTTATCGGCACCTGCGGGTGCTTGCTGCGCAGTATATCCAGAAAATTTTCCAGTGTGGCTCTGATCCCCGCATTATGTGCATTGGCTTCGTAGTCAAGAATGAAACAGCGGGGATTTTTTATGCTTGCCAGCATTTCTGCCGCTTCCGGTTCGCCCTTGCCGCTTCCGGAAAAACCGAAATTGTAAAATTCAGCATTGTGCCAGCGCGACAATATATTTGTCCACGCGCCGCCGGGGTGCGATGCACACCCGCCCTGCGTAATGCTGGTGCCATAGACCACTGCCGGTTTGTCGCAGCTCCATGGTGTCGGCGGCAGAATTTGGCAATCTTCTTCCAATCCGATCCAGACTGATTCCACCCCATTGTAGAGCGGAAAGTTTATCAGATATTCCCGCAAACCGGGTTTTTCATGGTCAAAAAGCGAGGTGGTGAACTCTTGGGCATGGAGATCATATCTCGTCGATCTTTTGAGCTGCCAGTTGCCGGGGCCGCCCACATAGAGATCGAACCCCGATGATCCGGTCTGCGGCATGTGGTGCATCAGATTGTTATGTTTGAGCGCGGCTTTGATTATCACCTTTTTGCTGGTGGATTTGAACTGCAGCTGAATCCCTGCTGTATACCACGACAAAACATCCACATTCGGGGAAATAAATGTTTCCGGCGGTATCCGGCGGAATGTATGCCCCAGCGCTTCCTGAAAGGGATTGCCCGCAAGCCGGAAGGGTTCTTCAAACGGAGAATGAAACTTTATGCCGCTTTCATCCGCAACCGGAACAGCCATGTATGGATCAAGTTTGCTTATGTCGTGTGCATTATTGCTCATAGTACTGAAAACTCCTTATTTTTACTTGCCTGAAATCGTTTTGCGGGCTTAATATAGCCATGCCGTCGGATAAAATCAAGTTTTTGAGCATAAAAACGGTGTTGAAATATTGAAATTAACCGCTTTTGGCATTATATTACCAACGCAACATATGTCTGTTATTAATTTAATAAAAATCAAGGAGAAAAAGCTATGGCAAAAATCCATCCTACTGCAGTTGTGGAAGAGGGTGCCGTACTGGCGGAAAGCTGTGAGATCGGGCCGCTCTGTTTCGTGGGTAAAAATGTGACTATCGGCGAGGGAACCAAACTCATTGCCCAGGCGCATGTGTCCGGTTACACCACCATCGGTAAAAACAACATCATCTACCCCTTTGCCTCGCTCGGATGCGATGCACAGGATCACGCCCTTGACCTGACCACCAAGCGTTATCTTGAAATCGGCGACGAAAATATCTTCCGCGAACATTGCGCCATCCATACCGGTACTCTGGCAGATACCAAAACCGTTATCGGCAGCCACTGCATGTTCATGAACTGCAGCCATGTGGCGCACAACTGCACCATCGGCAATAACGTGATCATGGTCAACGGTTCGGTGGTCGGCGGTTACGGCGAAGTCCACGACCGCGCCATACTTTCCGGTCTGGTAGCCATCCATCAGTTCTGCCGCGTAGGCAAGATGGCGATGGTTTCCGGCGGTTCGGTGTTCAGCAAAGATATTCCGCCTTTCATGATTTGTGAAGGCCGCAACGGCAGACCCATTTCGGTCAACCGTGTGGGCATGAAACGTGCCGGATACCAGCTCAACGAAATCAACGCCATGCGCGATATTCTGCGTATTATCAACTTTGAACAGCTGAGCATTCCCAACACGCTGGAAAAGATCAAAGCTGAAGTGGAAATGTGCGCTCCGGTGAAAGAATTTATCGAATTTTGCGAAAACAGCAAGCGCGGTGTGCTTATCGGCGGTGCCGGCGAACGCCGCGGCTGAAAAAATATCAACTGATTTTTACTGAAAAGGATTTTTGATTATGTTGGAAGCTCTTAAAAAGAATTCTTCGTTCCAGGGCCGTCGCGGTCCGGTGGTACTTTGCATTGCCGACGGTGTGGGGATCGGCAAATATGCCGATGGCGATGCGGTGAAAGCCGCCAGTACCCCGGTGCTGGATGAACTGCTGGCAACCTGCCCCAATACGGCGCTCAAAGCTCACGGTACAGCTGTGGGGATGCCCTCTGATGACGATATGGGCAACAGCGAAGTCGGTCATAATGCCATCGGCTGCGGCCGTGTTTTTTCGCAGGGCGCCAAGCTGGTGGCCGAAGCAGTGGAAACCGGCAAACTTTTTGAAGGCGAAACCTGGAAAAAGGTTATTGCCAACGTTTTGAGCAACAACTCCACGCTGCATTTCCTCGGTTTGTTCAGCGATGGCAACGTTCACAGCAATATCAACCACCTGAAAGCCATGGTCAAGCAGGCCGCGGCTGAAGGTGTGAAAGTCATCCGTATCCACGCGCTGCTCGACGGCCGCGATGTGCCGGAAACTTCGGCACTGGATTACATCGACCCCTTTGAGGAATTTCTCGGTGAGATCCGTGCTGCCGGCTGCGATGCAAAAATTGCTTCCGGCGGCGGACGCATGAAGATCACCATGGACCGTTACAATGCCAACTGGGCCATGGTCGAAGCCGGTTGGAAAGTCCACGTTCACGGCGAAGGCAAATTCTTTGCTTCCGCCCACGAAGCGGTAGTGGAACTGCGTAAAGCCACCGGCTCCATCGACCAGGATCTGGATGCGTTTGTTATTTCTGAAGACGGCAAAACTCCGGTCGGTGCCATGAAAGACAACGATTCGGTAATCTTCTACAACTTCCGCGGCGACCGTTCGCTGGAAATCACGGCGGCGTTTGAAGCCGATGAGTTCCCCTACTTCGACCGCGGCGTGCGTCCCAAGGTGCTGTATGCCGGCATGATGGAATACGATGGCGACTTGCACGCTCCCAAAAACTATCTGGTGAGCCCGCCGGAAATCGACCGTACTCTGGGCGAATACCTTGCCGCCACCAAAGTCAGACAGCTGGCCGTCAGCGAAACCCAGAAATACGGCCATGTAACATACTTTTTCAACGGTAACCGCTCCGGCAAGTTTGACGAAACTCTGGAAGATTATGTGGAAGTACCCTCCGATGTGGTGCCGTTTGAAGAACGCCCGTGGATGAAGTCCGCTGAAGTTACCGATGTGGTGGTCGATGCCATCAAATCCGGCAAATACCCCTTCATCCGTCTGAACTACCCCAATGGCGATATGGTCGGTCATACCGGTGATTTTCAGGCGGTGCTGGTCAGCATGGGTGCGCTGGATATTGCGCTTGGCAGAGTGGTCAAAGCAGTCAAAGAAGCCGGCGGCGTGCTGGTGTTTTCTGCCGACCACGGCAATGCCGATGACATGCTCGAACATGATAAAAAAGGCAATGTGAAACTGGACAAAAAGACCGGCGCCCCCGCCCGCAAGACCAGCCACTCGCTCAACGCCGTGCCGTGCATCATTTACGACCCGGAATACAAGGGCGAATATGATCAGGTTCTCAACGAAGGTCTTGGTATCAGCAGTCTGGCGGCAACCTGTCTGGAACTTATGGGTTACGAAGCCCCCGAAGGTTACGATCCGGCAGTAATGAATATGAAATGAATTGGTTGTTATGAATAAAGCAGTTATTTTTCTTGCTGACGGTATGGCAGATCTGCCCATCGCCGAATTGGGCAATAAAACGCCCGTTGAATACGCCAACACCCCGGCAATGGACAGCATTGCCGCCAATGGCGCAAGCGGTACATTTTTTACGCTGCCCGATGGCTTGCCCACGTCGTCAGATGTGGCAAATATGTCGGTGCTGGGTTTTTATCCTGAAAAAAATTATCCCGGCCGCGGTCCGATCGAAGCTGTAAGTCAGGGTATTGAACTGGCGCCCGATGATATCGCGTGGCGGTGCAATCTGGTCACGGTTTCGCCCGAAGGCGTACTGCTGGATTACTCGGCAGGGCATTTGGACGAAACCAAGGCAAGAATTCTTATGGAAGACTTGCAGAAAGAGTTCGGCTCGGATAAAGTATCGTTCTATCCCGGAGTGAGCTACCGCAATCTGCTGGTGCTGCACGGCAAAGAGTTTTCGCCCAATCTGGATTATCACAAGCCGGATTCATCGCAGGGGATCCATGTGAGCGAGCTCAAACTGACCGCATTGGATGGCAAACCGGAACCCGCTTACACCAAAAAATTTCTGGAAGATCTTGCGCTCAAGACCGATGAATTTTTGCGTAATCACCCGTTGAATAAAAATTGCGAAAGCCCCGCCAATGCCATCTGGCCGTGGAGTCCGGGCCGAAAACCCGCTATCGACGGCTTTGCCGCCCGTTACAACGGTGCCAAAGGTGCGATCGTCAGCGCGGTGGACGTGGTCAAAGGTATCGGTAAATGCGCCGGTATGGATGTAATTGAAGTTGCCGGGGCCACCGGTTTCATTGATACAAACTACGCCGGAAAAGTGGAAGCCGCACTCAAGGCGCTGGAAGATCACGATCTGGTCTATATCCATGTGGAAGCCATTGATGAGTGTTCGCACATGGGCGATATGAAGCTCAAACTGCAGGCGATCGAAGACTTTGACAGCAAGATCGTTGCTCCGGTGCTGGCCGCACTCAAAGACCGCAAAGATGTCCGATTTGCCATTCTTCCTGACCATCCGGTTCCGTTGAGCTTGCGCAAGCATACCACCACACCGGTTCCGCTGGCAGTTTGCGGAGTCGGTATTGAAGCAGACGATATCAGATTCTACGGCGAAAGCGTTGCCCCGCAGGGCAAACTCGGCAAACTCGCCGGCGACGATCTGGTGAAGTTGCTGCTGGGATTGTAAAATGGAACTGGTTCTTGAAAGGCCGCTGGTGTTTTTCGATATCGAAAGCACCGGCACCAATCCTTACCGCGACCGTATTGTAGAAATCGCGGTCATCAAGGTCATGCCCGATGGCTCCCGCGAAGAAGTGGTTCGCCGGATCAACCCCGGTATGCCGATTCCCGCAGGAGCCAGCGCGGTGCATGGTATTTACGATGCCGATGTGGCCGATGCGCCTACCTTTGACGTTATAGCGCACAATCTCTATAACTACCTTGACGGGTGCGATCTGGCCGGATACAACATCGTTAAGTTCGATGTGCCCATGTTGCAGGAGGAATTCAAGCGCTGCGGCCTTGAGTTGAGTATGCGCGACCGTAAACTGATCGATGTATTCAACATCTTCTGCCGTTTGTATCCGCGCAATCTCACCGCGGCGTACAAGTTTTTCTGCGGCGGCGATCTGGAAGATGCACACAGTGCGCTTGCCGATACCGATGCCACAGTGGCGGTGCTGCTTGGTCAGCTGGCCAAGCACCCGGAACTGCCGCGGGAAATGGCCGGCCTGGCAGAATTTTCTGCCGCGCGAGATGCTGATTTTGTCGATCCCGAGGGCCGCTTGAAGTTTTCCGGCGACGAAGTGGTGATAAATTTCGGCAAAAATTCCGGCCGACGGCTGCGCGATCTTGCCAGTGAGGATCCCGGGTTTTTGCGCTGGATGCTCCGCAGTGATTTTTCCGACGATGTGAAAAATATCATAAAAAACGCTCTGGCAGGAGATTTCCCCACCCGGAAATAAAGCTGTTGTGCCGTTCGCCGTATGCGCGAACTTATATATATGGGGCTGTTGCAAAACTGTTTTGTGGGGAAAGAACCTTTTTGAAAAAAGGTTCTTTCCCCCACCTTGTCCCGCCATAGCATCGCGCGACGGCGGAACCCCATTTTCCAAAAACTTTCGCAGGGATTGCTTTTATTGTTTTAATAAAAGCAATCCCAACTTGTTTATTATAAGTAAATTGCAATATTTTTTCTGTAAAAATTCACGCTGTTGCAAGAAAAAAACTAAAATATTCTGCTGCAGTTTGACAAAATAAAAAAAAGGTTGCTGCAAACTTTTTTAAGGTTTTGCAACACCCCTTTTTTTCGCCGCATTCGCGGGCGACAGGGTAGATGGCGGCTTGGGATTTTATGAGAGAGTATGAGAGATTGTCTTGCCGCCTTTTTTTCCATGCCCTCTCATACATTCCCATATTCTCCAAAAATTTCTCGGCCGGGTATTCGCTTGGCAACAGTTGAGTTTTGCCGGAGGTTTTAAAATCTCAACAGCGCGCGCATATCATCGCAGCGGACATTTTTCTCCTCAAGTTGTTTGAAGCCATCAAGTCCGCCATCATCAAGTTTGTTTTTGCCCACGCTCCAGACTGCCACTCCCTGAACGGAACGAATTTCTCCGGAAATAACTTCATATTTGCGCTTGTCATCTGAATCGACCAATTCACCGGGGACGGGTTTTTTCCGTTCTGCGAGCCTGCTGATGAATATGTCGTGCGAGCCGATTTTGTATTGCAGGGGGTGGCCGTTGAAGTGATCGGTGGCGGCCAGCGGCAGTTTTTTCGGGTATTTGCCGGTTGCGCGTTTGATTTTTATTGCTTCCAGCAAAGCGTAAAATGCTTTATAACGCATTTCCAACATATGCATTCGTTCACCGCCGCTATTCAAGGCGGGCACCAGCATACAAGCTAAAATATTATAGGAGTTTAGTTTTACTTTTTCTTCGACCTTACAGAGATTTTCGTTGTTATAAAATTTCAAAAGCGACGAATAGTTTTTCATCCCCAAATACCACAACCCCGGCACCAGAAAGCGGTAGCTTGCCACGCCTTCGTGCATTCTTTTGCCATTATGTTTGACTGTGCCTTTGGCCATGCCAATAAGTATATCACTGCCGAATACAGCTTCAAAATAAAGAGCGTTGCGGTTGACAGTCGGCATTTTTGCTGCGGATCTCTGCAAATATTGCTGAATAAGCGTCAACTCCTGATCGCTTAAAATATTTGCTGCAAGCATATATTCAAGCCCCTCAAGCCGGATATTTTCCACGGCGATCATCACCAGCGAACCGATCAGGCTTTTTTCCTGTTCCAGATACTCGGTTATTCTACCGGAACGCTGCCACGCCAGCATAGCTTTGTTGTGATCTTTCATTTCGCTTGCCAGCCGCATCTGCCAGGTGAAGATCCTGGCGGCATTTCGCATTTTACTTAAATCCGGCAGCGTGATAGACCACAAATTGCCTTGAGAATATTCCCGAACGGGCGTGGGAATGGTTTTATCAAAGAATTTACCAAGTTTTTCGGCTTCGATACCGAAAAACCGCTCCTGATACATCTTGGGGATTTCAAGGATCTTATAATCGGTTTCTATTTGCATAAAATCCCCATCTTTGCCGGAAAACTCTTCCAGAGCTTTCTGCAAATCGTCGTGGAACTTCTGATCGACTTTCCGGTTGCGGAAGTAATCGGCGGCAAGTGCTTCGGCAGAGATCTTTTTCTTGAAGTTGTTTTCCAAAGCGAGCATAAATTTTTCGCTTTGTTTTTCTTCGTAAAGAGCAAAAGCGGTGCAAGTCAAATAACACAACACCAGCAAAAACACCAATACCGTACAGCCAACGCCCCACACTTCATGAAAAGTTTTACCGTCAGCTTTCGCCCAGAGTTGCAACAAACAGTAAAGCGAAAGCACAAACGCCGCCACCCCGGTATAAACCACCGGCACCCGCCACGCTAAAGGAATCAAACCCATATCCGGAGACAACCATATTTCTCCAAAAGCCAGCTCAAAAATATTGGTGCAATTCAAAAGCACCAGCAAACCCGCCATTGCCGCTGCCCAAAGAAGAACGGCGGCAATATAAAAGTAATAATTGTTTTTTCTTACACACAAAGCGTTGAAGCCAACCATGCTCAACACGCCGGAAGCAACCATAAAGAGCCTTACATCATTTTTTTCGCCAGCCCAGACCAAGGCGGCAATGTGCAGCACAATGATCCCCCAGAAAAGCACTTTATAACGCAAACGGTCTTGCCGGAAGAAAAAGCGGCAAGTCAAAAATTCACTGTAAAGCAGCAGTAACAACTGCACCAGCAGTAATGCCAGATAAAGGAACAATGTTGAAAACAACTCCTGCGGAGCCCGCATTGCCGTAAAAAGCGTATCCGACAAACACCCCCAATTAGCCGTACAATAGCAATAAACGATATTAAGCAGCCCGCCGAACCCTGCCCCCGCCGCCGGGGAGTCCCAAAAGAAAAGTTTACGGAAAAAGTTTTTCATTGTTCCACCTCATACTGCCGGTTGATTTTTCCGGTGAAGGTCATCAATACTGCCAGCAGGATAAAGAGTATTACTGCTCCGGCGAGCAAGGCGTAATCTTCCAGCTGCAAAATTACATATATTGCTCCGTAAGACAGAGCCACCGCGCAGAACATCCCCAACGCCGCCATGGCTTTGCGGTAGATCAAGCCGCTGTAAAATCCGCCCAGCGCCGACACCGCCGCCGCTGAAATCAGATAGGCTGTGCCGAATGAACTGTGTTCGCTGATGGCAAGGGTCAGCGTGTAGAACAAAACCAGCGACAATGCCGCAATAAAGTATTGCAGAGGATGCACCCAGACTTTGGCAAGTTTTTCGGCGATCAGCATTGCCATCAGCACAATTATAAATATCAGTATGGCGTATTCCACAGCGCGGTTTACCTGCATGTAACTGTCGGCAACTTTCAGGAGTGCCACCCCGGCAGAGCGGTTGTAATGATTTTCTCCGTAACTGGAGTTTTTTTCCGGATACTGGAATTTTTCGGCGGCACCGACCCACCAGGGCGGCAGATCGCGGTTGAATTCGCTGACCGACCACCCCGCGCTGAACCCTTCTGCTTTGATGGCGCGTTGGGCCGGCAGAAAAGCTCCGCAGAAACTCGGCGAGGCCCACTGGCTCTGCAGCTGGAGTGTGGTCTCTCTGCCCAGCATGGAAAATAAGAGTTCACGGCAGCCGTTGAGGCAAAAAGAGATTTCAAATTTACCGTCTTCCTTTTTGTTTAAAGGTATGGAAAACCCACCCGGAAACGGCGCATGAGCACTTATTCCCGGCTCAACTCCGGTTTTCTGACCGTTGAAACGGCTTTCGATCTCCGCCAGCCCCTGCAAATCGGCAATTCCCACGATCAGGCGGCTTTTTTCCGGGTACAGCTGCCAGTTTTCTATTTCTTTCGGGAAAATGATATTGCCTTTGAGTGCGATATGCGAGCGGTAAAGCACAACTTCGTAGATTCCGCGGTAACGCATTTCCGGCTTCAGTTCGCCGGTGATATGCAGCGTTTGCGGCACTGCAAAATAAGTGGAGCGCTCGGTGGAAATGACTTCTTTGATGTTTTTACCATCTTTTTCGATGCGTTTGACCTGCCGGCTCATTGGGATGGCCAGCAGCGGCCCCGAAACTTTCTGCCGGTAACCCCATTTTGAAGCGATCTCCTGTTCTACACTCCGGGCCAGATTCTGCCGTTTGGAAATCAATCCGTCGACCATCAGCACCGGGATCTGGCAGAGCAGAACCACCAATCCGATCATAATTATTTTAGCGGTAAAAGAGCCCCGCATTTTCTGGAAAAAATCTGCTGCGGATGTATCAGGAAAGCTGTTGTAGGTCATAAGAAATGCTCCCGGAGTGAAAGGTTTTGATATAATATTTTTTGATATGATATTATAGCATATGAATATTAAAAATGCAAGCATTTTTAATCACGCTCTGTTCCGATATCAGTTGATAAAATGTCGTTTACCCACAGGACATGCGGCGTACGCCGCAAAGCGCGGTCAGCGCCCGTCTTCATTGAATTACGCCGTGGCAAGGTACGTAACGGATGTGAGGGCAGTTTGCCGGATGAATTCCGGCAAACCGGACGGAAAAGTTCCGCGAAGCCTCTCCGGCTGCAGCACCAGCTGTATACGATAAATATTGCATATCAACCAATATTGGGAACAGAGCTTTTAGTTAAAAATATTGGCAGAGTGAAGTCCGGTGTGCGATACTCCACACTGCCTCATATTTCTTCGGAGTGTCATCTGCGCTGCTGACCCGAGATACGCCGTAAAAAGCTTGGCTGTAGATAATTTTGGAAAAACTTTAAAATGCAAATTTGCAAAATTTTTGTTGTGTGTTATATTATGCTCCGTGCTTGTTCCGGTTGTCATATCGACAACTTTCCACCGCTCGTGACCAACCGTTGAGCAAGTTGAACGCCGACCGCCGGGCCGGAAGCGAACCACCTCGAAAGGGTGTAATTTGCAGAGGGTGAGGTGCAGTCGGGGTTTTGTTGTCGCTTAATTTTCGCAAAAAATGGAGATTTTCACTATGAAAGTGAGAGCGTCGGTAAAGCGCAGATGCGAATACTGCCAGGTGGTAAAACGCCGGGGTGTGATCTATGTGATCTGCTCCCGCAATCCCCGTCACAAACAGCGTCAGGGCTGAAGTACAACCGATTGAAATGTAAGGAATAAGAGATTATGCCTCGTATCATTGGGGTTGACATCCCCGGCAATAAAAAAGTCGAATTTGCTTTGCGTTACCTTTATGGTATCGGTCCTGCGATCGCCAAGCAGATTGTAACCAAACTCAACATCGATCCTGACCTCCGTGCCAAGGATCTCACAGACGAACACATTGCAGCAATCACCGTCATGCTTCAGAATGAAATCATGGTGGAAGGTGATTTGCGCCGTCAAATAATGGCCGATATCCGCCGTCTTCAGCAGATCAACTGCTACCGCGGTATCCGTCACCGCCGTCATCTGCCGGTGCACGGTCAGCGGACCAAGACCAACGCCCGTACCCGCAAAGGTAAGCGCGCGACTGTCGGTGCTATCCGCGATAAAACTGCACGTCGTTTGGCGAAGTAATCCGCTGAACGCGGAATGGAGCAAGTGCGCTTAAATCAGGTAAAGTTTCCCCGGAGAGGGAACAGGCGCACGTGAATGTTAGTCAAATATCGAAGGAAATTTTCAGGATCATGGCTGAAGAATTGAATACTCAGGTTGAGAACGCCGCTCCCGCAGTGGAAGCAGCTGCCGAAACCGCAGTAAAGGATGTCAAGCAGCGCAGTAAGAGCGGCCGCTATATTCCGGCTGGTATCGTTTATGTGCTGAGCACGTTCAACAACACCAAAGTCACCATTACCGACTTGCACGGTAATGTTATCTGCTGGTCAACCGGCGGCAAGAACGGCTTCAAGGGCTCCCGTAAGAGCACTGCGTATGCCGCGCAGGTCATTGCCGGCGACGCCGCCAAAAAAGCGCAGCTGTTGGGCATGAAGGAAGTGGAAGTCCGTATCAAGGGTACCGGTGCCGGTCGCGAATCTGCGGTTCGCGGTATTGTTGCTGCCGGTATGGAGATCAGTGTCATTAAGGACATCACTCCGGTTCCGCACAACGGTTGCCGTCCTCCCAAGCGCCGCCGTATCTGACGGAGCGTTGGTTGCGTGTTCCGTTTTCTGCCGGGTGGCAAGAAACGGATTTTACAAGAAATTACAGTTTTTGTTGAATATATAAAAACGCTGGAGGAAAAATATGACCTTAGCAGCTTCTTTCCCGATGCCGCAAGCCGTAGTGATGGACGAATCTACTGCCACGGCGCGTTACGCGAAATTTACCGCGGCGCCGTTCCAGAGTGGATTCGGTCAAACGCTGGGCAATTCTTTGCGGCGGGTGTTGCTCTCCTCGATGGAGGGTTCCGCGATTTCTGCACTCCGTATTGATGGAGCTTCACATGAATTCGCATCGCTGCCCAATGTGGTCGAGGATATTACTGATATCGTCCTCAATCTCAAAAATGTCCGGCTCTGTTTGCACGGAGACGTGGAAAAGACTCTGGAAATCCGCAAGGACAAAGCTGGAAAAGTAACCGCCGGCGACATCATTACCGATGGAACCGTCGAAGTGCTGAACCCCGAGCAGGTCATTTGCACGCTCGATAAGAACATGCCCTTCCGCGCCGAGATCGACGTGGTCAAAGGCAAAGGCTATCTGCCGGTGGAAAAAGCCGCAGCGGCCCGCAGTATCGGTACTATTCCGATCGACTGTCTGTTCAGCCCGGTCACCCGCGTGAACTACCACGTTGGTGCCGCCCGTGTGGGTGAAGAAACCGAAATGGACAGTCTGGAAATCGAAATCTGGACCGACGGCAGCATCACTCCGGAAAATGCTCTGGAAAACGCCGCGCAGATCCTCAAGGATCATTTGCAGGTGTTCCTGGGCGGTCAGCCGGTGGAAAAGGATGCCCGCGAAATGATGAGCGATGAAGATCTGAAGGTCTTCAAGCTGCTCGCGCAGGATGTTGATACGCTGGATCTTTCGGTCCGCGCTATGAACTGCCTGAACAATGCCAATATCAAACTTATCGGCGAGCTTTGCACCAAATCCGAAAGCCGTATGCTCAAATACCGCAACTTCGGCAAAAAGTCGCTCGACGAAATCAAAGAAAAAATCGACAAACTCGGTCTGAGCCTCGGCATGACCTTCAGCGATACGCTCCTTGCGGCGCTGGAACTTGAATCCGCCAAGGTCCGTTTGGAGCCCGAGGAAGAGCAGGAGGAAAAGTAAAATGCGTCATCGCGTTCATACATTCAAGATCGGTCGTACCGGAGCTCATCGTACTGCGATGCTGGCGAATATGGTCTGCAGCCTGATCGAACACGGCCAGATCACCACTTCGCTGGTCAAGGCCCGTGAAGCCCGCCGCGTGGCGGAAAAGATGGTAACTCTTGGCAAAAAAGGTGATCTGCACCACCGTCGTCTGGCGATCAGTACCTTGCGCAAGGCCGATATGGTCGCCAAGCTGTTTGCCGAAATCGCCCCGGCCTATGCCGGCCGTCAGGGCGGTTACACCAGCATCATCAAGCTGGGCAAGCGTCGTGGCGATGCTTGCGAAATGTGCATTCTGAAGTTTGTTGCTCCCGCAGCTAAAGCCGAAGAAGCCAAAGCTGAATAAGCATCATTGCTGAAAAGCATTTTCAAAGAGCTGTTGCAAACCTTGAAAAAGGGTCTGCCGCAGCTCTTTTTTTTATGTTGCATGCAGCGCTCCGGGGGGCAAGCCGGTGTGGCGCAGGCAATACCCCCAGTGCAAACGGCTGTTTCCTTGCCTGTACTGAATTACAGTTGGAAATATTGCGGTGCGGGGGGGAGAGAAAAGTTGCCTTTTTGTTTAAAAAGCTTCTTGCATTTGTTTTGGCATAAGACTATATTACCAGAGTAATATAGTTTTCGAATTTCAGCAGGGTTGGTTATTGTGAGTAAAATGGATCAGAAACAGGCAAAGGAAGTCAATCAATTCCGGGTGCGTAATCTCTTTTACATGCTTGGAGCTGTGTTGTTTTTTCTGGCGATAATTTCACACGATGCCGGTGATTTTGCGGTGCTCGATGGCGGTACCGGCGGTGTGGTCGGCAACTGGATCGGCAATATCGGTGCCCGGATCGCGTGTTCACTTTTTCTGTGGGTGGGGCTGGCAAGTTTTGTGCTGGCAAGTTTTGTGCTGCTGGCGGCGATACGTTCTTTTCTGCCGCAGAAATTATCGCGCTCATGGATCTTTTGGCCGGGTGTGCTGCTGGCGGTCTGGGGCACGGCGATACTGCTGGCGTTTGATCCGGCGGCATTTGCCGGATGTTGTGAAAATCTGGGATTGGGACGTAGCGCAATGCCCTCGCATGTGCTTGCCGGAGGCGTCATTGGTCAGATATTGGTAGCTCCGGGGATTGAAGGTGTGGCTCCCGGGGTGTTGCGGCTTTTCCTGGGGCCGGTGGGCAGTACTCTGCTGGGTGCTACTTTGCTGCTGGCAGGATTACTTTTGCTTTACCGCTCGGACTGGCACTCGGTGGTGATCAGTGCGGTCGATGCGCTCTGCAATATGCCGGAAGGCGCGAAAGAAGAAAAACCGGTCCGGAAAAAGCTTTTCGGTAAGTCGGAAGATTCTTTTGCAGAACGCGCCAAACGGCTGCTGGCTAAAACTGCGGAACCGGCAGCTGAACCTGATGCTCCGGCGGCAGAAGAACAGCCCCGGCTTGACCAGCAGATGGTGGAAACACAACGCGCTGATACGCATGAAGAAGCCGCCGCTGATGATCTTTTTGCGGCGATCGAACCGGTTGAAGAGGCTGTTGTTGAGCCCTTGCCGGCAACTGCTCGGCCTGCTCCGGTTGCGGTCAGTCATGCTGACAATGCTCTCCAGACGCCGTCTCCGCACGAATTGGCCAAACCGACTTTGCTGCAGGCTGGCGATAAAGCCGTAAAAGTACGCGGCAATGATTATGTTCTGCCCCTGATGACTATGTTGGGCAAAGGCTCGGAGATCGCCGGCGAAAAGCCCGAACTTATCGCCCGCAACAAGGAAATATTGCAGACAGTACTGGAAAGCTTCAAAGTTGATGGTCAGGTGGTCGGACACGTTTCCGGACCGCGGGTTACCCGTTACGAAATCAAGCTTGCTCCCAGCGTAAAAGTCAGCAAAGTTACAGAAATCGAAAACAATATTGCCATGAATCTCAAGGCGCGCAGTCTGCGTATCCTTGCACCGATCCCCGGACGTGATGTTATCGGGGTGGAAGTACCCAACAGCGAGGCCGAAGGCATCACCATGCGCTCGATCATGGAAGCTGATATATGGCAGAGCAGCCGTATGGAAATACCTATCGTGCTGGGCAAAGATGTTTCCGGTGAACCGGTGGTCATCGATCTGGCACAAGCACCGCATCTGCTGATCGCCGGTGCTACCGGCAGTGGTAAGTCGGTGTGTATGAATACTCTGATCATGAGTTTGCTCATGAAATTCGGCCCCGAAGAACTCAAACTTATTCTGGTGGACCCCAAAGTTGTGGAAATGGCCGACTATGCCAAGTTGCCGCATCTGATAACTCCGGTGATCGACGATTTCAAAAAGGTGCCGCTGGCTCTGCGCTGGGCGGCTACCGAAATGGATAAACGCTATAAACAGCTGGCCAAAGCCGGGGTGCGTAAGCTCAAAGATTACAACAGCCGTCAACAGCCGGAAACGCCGATACTGGATGATGATGGTTTGCCGATACCCGATAAACTGCCGGTACTGATCGTTATTATTGACGAGCTGGCCGACCTCATGCAGACCGATGCCCGCAGCGATATTGAAACATCCATTTCGCGCATTGCCGCCAAAGGCCGAGCTGCCGGGGTTCATATTGTGGTTGCCACCCAGCGTCCCAGCCGCGATGTCATTACCGGTACGATCAAGAGCAATCTGCCCACGCGTATAAGTTTCCGTGTGCCGAGTTTGACCGACAGTCGGGTGATCCTTGACCAGAAAGGTGCGGAAGCTCTTCTGGGTATGGGCGATATGCTTTTGCTCTGCCCCAAACGCGGGCTGGAGCTGGAACGAATCCAGGGAGCATGGGTGGCTGATGGCGATATAAAACAGGTGGTTAAATTTGTTTCCGATCAGGCGCCGCAAAGTTTTGACGATCAGGTGGTTGCTGGTGTAGATGGCGAAGATGAAGATAACTGTTCCGGCGCCAGAGGCTCTTCGCGCTCTTCCGGCGATTGGAGCGAAGAAGATGCCGATGCTTTTATCGACGGCGGTTTTGAACTTGACCCCATGGTGGCAAAATATATGCAGCCGGGGGATGACGATCTGGTGCGCCGCGCGCTGGAAGTGGTTTTACTGGAAAAGAAAGCCAGCACCAGCTATATACAGCGCCGGCTCAAGATCGGCTATAATCGTGCCGCCGAGCTTATCGACCTCATGGAAGAGCGCGGTATTGTCGGGCCGCCCTCCGGCAGCGGTGCCAAGCGCGATATATTGGTCTTTGATGATATATTAAATCAGTAACCGTCAGCGGGATTTTACAGAGATTAAAGGATATATTTATGGAAAACAATCCACGCGAGATCGAATTCAATTTCAACAATAGTGAAAATATTGAAGAACTGGAAGCCGCCCGGAGTGCTCTTTCAGGGGAATTGGCGGCGCTTGACGGCGAAAATGCCGGAGTTACTGCTGCGGAAAACCCGGAGCCGGAAGCCTCTGCTGCTCAAATTCCGGAAGAAAATGTTCCGGATACAGCGGTTGCCGCCGCCCCCGCCGCCCCCGACGAAAAAATGTCAACGGGAATTTTGCCGGAAGATGCACAGAATTTTCTGCGTTCGCGTCAGCCGATGAACCGCCCGGCCGGTACGCCGCCATTGCGGGCCAATAATGCCGATAAAGGCGTGAGCGCCGTGGAATTGGCGATTGCCGGTCAGAGCTATGGTGCGGCATTGCGGATAATGCGCGAACAGAGCAATGTGTCGTACAAAGAGCTGGAGCAAGTTACGCTTATCCAGCCGCATTATCTGGAAGCGTTGGAAAATGAAAATCTTCAGGCGCTGCCGCCGCTGGTTTATGTTATAGGTTTTATCCGCAGTCTGTGCCGTTTTTATAAACTCAGCGACGCTACCGGCGATTCGATGGTTGCCGAACTAAAAAATCAGCTCGAATATACTTGCAACGACGGGTTGATGAATTCGCTGGATATTGACCGTTCCGGCGAAGAAGTCAACGAGCGCAAGCTCAAGCGGATCATGCTGGGGTTGTGTTTGGGCGGGATTCTGCTTTGTGCGGTGATCGTGCTGGCGGTAGTTGTCAGCAGTGCGGAACGGAAACCGAAGCCGGTTATCCCGGAAGCAGTTGCGCCCGAAGCCGGAAAAGAAGTGAAAAAATTTGATCCCAACACCATTTATCCGCTGTTGGAGCCGCCCACTCTGGATTTGCCCAAACTGCCGGTGGCAGAATAAAAACAAAGCAAAATTGGCAAATTGCGCTATGTGCGTGTATATTATAATGACGGGATTTTTGTACCCTGACGGGTCATGCGACACGAAATCAGGTGAATATGACGAGGGACAAAGCTTGTTTTTAAGGTAGGAAAATGAAGATTCTGGTGATAAATGGTCCGAATTTGGGACTGCTCGGAGTGCGCGAGCCGGAGATTTACGGCCGCACCACGCTGGCGGATGTGGAAGCACAACTGCAGGCGGTGGCTTCGGAGTACGGCGATTGTACTCTGGAGTTTCTGCAGAGCAATCACGAAGGAGTGATTGTGGACCGGCTGAATGCGATTCTGACCGGAGACCGGGTTGATGGCATAGTGATCAATCCGGCGGCATACACTCATACTTCGGTGGCCATAGCCGATGCTTTGCGTGCCTGCAGCAAGGTGCCGGCGATCGAGGTGCATATAAGCAATATAAGTTCGCGGGAGAGTTTCCGTCATGAGAGTCTGACTGCTCCGGCTTGTATGGGGATGATTGCCGGACTGGGGACCGACGGTTACGAATGGGCGCTGCGGGCGCTGATCAGAAAAATTCAGAAATAAAACAGTTTGATTAAGTATAGTAAACAATAAATTTTAACTTACAGGAAGAAGAAAATGAAAATTGACGAAATCAAAGCGATTGCAGAGATCGTTGCAGCCAACGATTTGTCCGAACTGAAGCTCGAACGCGAAGGTTTTACTCTGGAAATCAAACGTGGTGGTGCTGTGGTTGCCGCCGCGCCGGTGAGCGTGATCGCTCCGGCTCCTGTGGCTCCGGCCGCTGCCCCCGCTCCGGCTGCAGCTCCTGCTCCGGCTGCTGACACTGCCAAACGTGTGACCATCGATTCTCCGCTGGTTGGTACGCTCTATCGTGCCCCCAGCCCGGAAGCAGCACCGTTCGTCAAAGTCGGCGACAAGGTCACTCCCGATACAGTCGTATGTATCGTTGAAGCTATGAAGGTTATGAACGAGATCAAGGCCGAAAAAAATGGTGTTATCCGCGATATTCTCGTGGAAAACGGCAGCGCGGTCGAATTTGGTCAGCCGCTTTTCGTGATCGAGTAAAACTCAAATCCGGGATAAATATATGGCTCTTTTCAATAAGATACTGATCGCCAACCGCGGCGAAATTGCGTTGCGGGTGATTCGCGCCTGTCGCGAATTGGGCATTAAAACAGTGGCGGTTTACTCCATTGCCGATGCCGACAGTCTGCCTGTGCGTGAAGCAGACGAAGCCGTTTGTATCGGACCGGCTCAAGCCTCGGCAAGTTACCTTTTGATCGACCGTATCCTCAGCGTGGCTGCGATTTGCGATGTCGATGCCATCCACCCGGGCTACGGCTTTCTGGCAGAAAATGCTTACTTTGCCGAAGCCTGCCGCAAGCACAATATAACCTTTATCGGGCCCACTCCCGAAGCCATGCGTGCTTTGGGCGACAAGGCAGTTGCCCGTGAAACCATGATGAAAGCTGGTGTGCCGGTAACTCCCGGCAGCGAAGGTTTGATCAATACCGAAGCTGAAGCGTTGAAAATGGCGCAGAAGCTGGGTTATCCGGTAATCGTCAAGGCTACTGCCGGCGGCGGTGGTCGCGGTATGCGTATTGCGTATGACGACGGCAGCCTGATCCAGGGTTATCACTCGGCCAGAACCGAAGCGGAAAACGCTTTCGGCGATGGTTCGCTGTATATGGAAAAATATATTATCAATCCGCGCCATATCGAGTTCCAGATTTTGGCTGATAATCACGGCAACGTGGTGCATCTGGGCGAGCGCGACTGCAGTGTGCAGCGCCGCAACCAGAAACTGATCGAAGAATCTCCGTCGCCGGCTTTGAACAGCAAACTGCGCGAAAAGATGGGTACAGCGGCAGTCAAAGCGGCAAAAGCCGCCGGTTACACCAATGCCGGTACTATTGAATTTCTGCTGACGCAGGATGGTAATTTCTATTTTATGGAAATGAATACCCGCGTGCAGGTGGAACACCCGGTGACCGAAGAACTTACCGGTGTGGATATTGTTAAAGAACAGATCCGTATTGCTGCCGGAGAAACCTTGAGCGTGCGCCAGAAAGATATCAAATTTGAAGGTCATGTTATCGAGTGCCGTATCAATGCGGAAAATCCGGAAACACGCTTTACCCCGTGTCCCGGTGAAGTCAAACTGCTGGTGCCTGCCGGCGGTATCGGTGTGCGTGTGGATACACATGTTTACAGCGGCTACCGCATTCCGCCCTACTACGACAGCATGATTGCCAAGCTGATCGTCAAGGCTGCAGACCGCGAACAGGCGATCATCCGCTGCCGCCGTGCGTTGGATGAATTTATTGTAGACGGGGTCAAAACGACTATTCCGTTCTCCAGCAAGATCCTTAACAACAATGATTTTGCTTCAGGCAATTACGATACCGGTTTTGTGGAACGCGCTTTTCTCAGTGTTGATGCTGCTGCGGATAAAAAAGCTGCCGCAGAGAAGGCTCCGGCCAAAGCAGCGCACAAAAGCCGTGCCAAATCGGTCAAATAATTGCAGTAAACTGCCGGATGCGGCGTAAACAGCCGTATCCGGAAAAAATGGCATAAGTGCCACACATACCTTCGGGGATGTATCCCCGGAGGTATGATAAAAAAATAACAATTCAAGATAAGGAGGTTACTCTATGAAAAACACCGAAACGACCAACAGTACAACCGCAGTTGCCAACAATCGTACTGCCGTTACCAGTGATACTCCTTCGGAATTGGGTTTGATCAAGATCCATGACAATGTGCTGGCATCGCTGGTCAGCCGTGCCGTGCTGGGCGTGGAAGGCGTGTCGCGTCTTGCCGGCAGCGCGATCATGGAAAACCTGGCGGGGATCGTGGGCAGCCACTCCCGTGCGATCGAAATCATCAAAGATGGTGATGATAAACTCAAGATCGTGGCCAAGGTCAATATGCTTTACGGTACCGTGATTCCCGCGGTGGCAGTAGAAATCCAGCGTCAGGTCATCGAACAGGTGGAAAGCGCCGCCGGAGTGACAGTTGCCGCTGTGGATGTGGTTGTCCAGCAGCTTGATGAATTCATTGAAGAAGATGATGAAGATGCTGCTGACGGAACTGCCGGCATGGTGAGCGCCGCTCAAGCCGCTGCAATTGCCGGTATGCCGGCGATCGGTTGAATCATTGGTATTGAGAAAGAACACCGGAAAGGCGATAGATGATGGAAAAGATTTATAATTGGATCGACAACAGTATCATGTCATTGCCCGCAACCAGCGAATTTGAGCGTGGGTTTTATCTGGCGCTGCTGCTGGCGGCGCTGGTGTTCTTTCTGCTCTTTGTGCTCTGTTTGATTTTCAAATTGATTTTCCGCAAGCCCGCGGTGCCTGGGGTCACTCTGGCGCGGGAAGACGGGGATATATTCATATCGCGCAATGCGATTTTTACGGCGGTCTGCCGTTTGGAAAATGATTTTCCCGAGCTGGAAATACTCAAAGTGAATATGCATCGCAACCGCCGTAATGAACTGGGCTTGACCGTATCTGTGATTTTTGATGAAAACGGCAGTTCGTTTGATGAAGTTGCCGGTGCATTCAAACAGCGGGTTTTTGTAATGCTGAACAAGTCGTTCGGTATTGAATCGATCAAAACCGTGGCAATCAACCTTGCCCGGATCCCGGCAGAACGCGAAGAGCATGACGGCAACGATCCGACACCGCCGGTGATAAACAATGCGTTTGTTTCTGGCGTCTGAATCACCCCGGCGAAAAGAGCTGCTGAAACGGGTTGCCGCTGAATTTACAGTGGAATCTGCAGAAGTTGAAGAGCTTGGCAGTGATTCCGGACTGCAGCCCGAGGAGACAGTGGCAGTCAATGCTGCCCGAAAAGCCGAAGCTGTTGCCCGCCGTCATCCGGAAGATTGGGTGCTGGGGGCAGATACGGTTATTGTGTTCGAAGGAGTAATTTACGGTAAACCCCGCGATTTGAGCGAAGCGCGGAGTTTTCTGCGGAAATTTTCCGGAAGTCGGCATGAATGCCTGACCGCAGTATCGCTCCGGCAGCTTTCCGGTAATCGTAAAATTGATTTTGTTGCGGTATCGCAAGTCAGATTCCGTGAACTTGATGACCGCACAATAGATGAATACTTAGCCCAAGTGCCGGTGCTGGACAAGGCCGGCGCTTATGCTATACAGGAATGTGGAAATATGCTCGTAGAATCGATTGAAGGCGAGCTGGAAAATATTACAGGTCTGCCGGTGGCGGCGCTTCAGGAGTGCTTGCAGCGGGAGGCCGTGGATTGGTCGGAATTCAGACGGGAGCAATAACATAATGTCGCAGAAAATACTGCAATCAGTCAAGTTCAAAAAAGACTACATGATGCTGTTGGCTTTTTTTCTCTTTTTTATCATCGTGGTATCGGAGTGCTTTCTGATCGTGTGGCTGCCGTGGCATTTGCGGATCGAAAGCATGTGGGTGGAGCAAGTTGCCCAGCAGGAAGTCATTGAGCAATTCGACCATGTCCGCGGGAGTGCCCGTCATGCAGCCGGCAAACTTGGTAAACCCGCCGGATCGGAAGCCGCGCTGATCTGCCGCAGTCTTGACCGGATGGCCGGTTACATGCATAAATACGGCAAACGTATGACTCCCCGGCAATGCCGTGAAATGAAAGATGCGCTTGCCAAACTCAATATCCAGCTTGAACACTGCATGGCAGGCAAAGCATTTTCTCAAGCCGTTGAGCTTGAATTAGATAGTTATCTGAAAACTTTGCGCGGCACAGATCTGCGGCGCAAAGCAAAGAATTGAATCTGCTTTTTTAAAAGCGGAATATTGTATTATTCAAGAGGTGTAAAAAATGGCCAAACTCCGCACTGCAGTTGTTATTCCCGCCCGTTATGGCAGTTCCCGTTTTCCCGGGAAGGTGCTTGCTCCGCTGGCAGGCAAACCCATGATCCAGCATGTTTATGAACGCGCTTCGGCCAGCAAGGCCGATATTTGCCTGATTGCCGCTGATAATCAGCGGGTGATCGATGCTTGTACCGCGTTCGGCGCAACTGCGGTGATGACTGATCCTGAATTGCCCTCGGGTACCGACCGGATCGCCGCTGCACTCAAAGGGATCGAGGCCGATGTAGTAATCAACGTGCAGGGCGATGAGCCTCTGCTGCCGACCGAAGCGATCAACAGCCTGATCGACCGCATGCTGCAGAGTGATGCGCCGGAAATGGCTACGATCGGAGTGGAAGGCTCCCGCGAAGAATTGGATAATCCCAACAAAGTCAAACTGGTGAAAAGCAATTCCGGCAGAGCACTTTATTTCAGCCGCTCGATGATTCCGTTTCTGCGCAGTGGCGGGGAAGATATGAGCGTATATCTGCATTGGGGAATCTACGCATACCGCCGCGATGTGTTGGAAAGATTTGTGGCCATGGATGCCGGCAAACTGGAAAATTGTGAAAAACTCGAACAGCTCCGTGCGTTGGAAAATGATATCTCCATTCAGGTTCTGATAACCGATCTGGAAAGTGTCGGCGTGGATACCCCCGAAGATCTGGTGCGTGCCGAAGCCAAACTCATAGAAAAATTAAAAAATATGTGAGGTAAAAAATGAATGCAGTAAAAGTCAATGATAATGTAACGATCGGAAGTGGCAGACTCGTGTTGCTGGGCGGGCCGTGTATGGCCGAAAGTATGGAAACTTGTCTGGAAGTGGCGGAGTTTCTGACCGGACTTTGCGCCAGACTGGATATCGGATATGTCTTCAAGGCTTCTTATGATAAAGCCAACCGCTCCGCGGCGGGTTCGGTGCGCGGTCCGGGCATGGAAAAAGGTCTGGAATTTCTTGCTGAAGTCAAAAAACGCTTCAACGTGCCGGTGGTGACCGATGTGCATGAAACAGTGGAAGTCGAAAAGGCCGCCGCAGTAGCCGATATACTTCAGATCCCGGCTTTTCTCTGTCGTCAGACCGATTTGCTGCAGGCTGCCGGCCGTACCGGCAAAGTCATCAATATCAAAAAGGGGCAGTTTATGGCGCCGGAAGATATGAAAGGTGCGGTCGATAAAGTCCGTGCCGTGGGCAATGATAAAGTCATGCTTTGCGAACGCGGCAGCAGTTTCGGTTATCACAATCTGGTGGTTGATATGCGCAGTTTGCCGACCATGCGCGGTTTGGGTGTGCCGGTGGTTTTTGATGCCACTCATTCGGTGCAGCTGCCCGGCGGGCTGGGAAATGCTTCCGGCGGTCAGCGTGAATTTGTGCGTCCGCTGGCCCGTGCGGCAGCGGCGATCGGTATCGACGCATTGTTCTGCGAGATACACCCCAATCCGGCCAAGGCATTTTCCGACGGGCCGAACTCGCTGGATTTCAAGCTGACCGAAGAGCTGCTGACTGAAGTCAAAGCTATTCATGATCTCGGATTTTAATTTTGCGGGGCAGTTTGAAGCACATGGATAATATAGCAGCAGATCGTTGGCAGAAGATCCGGGCGGTAGTGCTGGATATCGACGGCATATTGACCGATGGCAGAATAGGCTACGGCACCGGTTCTCCCGAAGAGATCAAGTTCTTTCATGTACGCGATGGACACGGCATAAAGCTTGCCATGCGTGCCGGATTGCTTGTGGGCGTGCTTTCAGGCAGAAAGAGTGCCGCCAACAACCGTCGCGCCGAAGAATTGGGTTTAAGTTTTGTCTACGAAGGCAAAAAAAACAAGCTCGAAGCTTTCGAAGAATTGCTTGCTGAACAAAAGCTGCAAGCCGATGAAGTTTTGTATATGGGTGATGATACCATCGATCTGCCGGTGATGCGGGTGGCCGGAATCGCGGCCACCGTTGCCGATGCCCCCTGCTATATGGATACAGCTGCGGATGTCCGCACACAGCACAATGGCGGTCAGGGCGCGGTGCGCGAAGTGATCGACCGGCTTTTGATTGAAAGCGGCAAATGGCGCGACGTCATGGCGCGTTACGGACTTGAGGATTATAAATTTTAATGAAAAAACTCTCTGCAATCCTGATTGTGATTCTTCTGGGCAGCGTTCCGGCAATGCTGGACGCCGCGCCCCGGAATATTGGTGCATTCAGCAATGTACGCACCGGTGCGGCGCGGATGCCGTTTTATAAGAATCAGCAGTTGGAATACTTTCTGCGCAGCCGTTCTATGACCATGCGGGGCAAATTGATCGATACCGTCTGGCCGATGATCGACTCCGTGCAGAAAGGTGTTTCTGTGGAAACTATCGCCCAGGCTGATAATAAATCCGAGGTGTATAAACTCAATTCTCCGCTTGAAACAGTTCAGGAATTCTGGCGCAAACGCTCTTACAGCGCCGGAGTTGTTGTTACGCCGTCGGCAATGTTCGATCAGGCTCAGCGCAGCGCCAGCGGCAGCGAAAAGGTCTTTATGCGTTCGCCCATGCTGGATTTGAACGGAGTGGGGTTCACTGCTGACTTCAACCGGCACGTTATCAAGATTTTGAGCAATGTGGAAATCGTTTTGCGTAATTCCGGCGGCCGTTCCATAGCTTCGCCGTTGAGCGCCATGGATCAGGGTAAGCGTTCTGAAACTGGTAAAAGCAAGATAACCAGCACGCTGGCTTATTGCGACGAAATGCTGATCGATACCCGCAACAACCGCATAACTCTTTCCGGGCATGTACGGGTGTTTGATCCGGCCGGTACGATAACTTCGGACAAGCTGGAAATCGAATTCGGTGCGGCTCCTGCCGGCAGCAAAAGTGCGGCCCAAAAGAGCAACACTGCACAGAATAAAGATCAGAAACTGCGGACAGCCCGGTTTATCGGCAAGGTGCATGCAGTACGCAAACTCACTGACGACGAAGCCGCTGATGGCGAACAGAGCGCCAGCGCGGATCTCATGGTCTACAACGCCGTGCAGGATATGATCGAAATGACCGGATCGCGTCCTAAACTTATGCGGGGCAACGATAAAGCCGAGGCGGAACGCATCGTAATATTGCCGGATAAAAAGATAATCAGATTTTTTGATAAGTGTTTTTTCCGGTTTCAGCGTGAAAAATCTGCCGGAGCCCAGCCGGATCTGGTCCACAGCGACTATGCAGACTGGAATTATCCGGAAAATCTCATACGCTTGATCGGCAATGCCCGGTTTAATTCTCCTTCGGATAAGTCCGAACTGAAAGCTGATCGCATTGAAATTACGTTGGCCGACCACGTTGCCGGGAAATCCGGTAACTCAGCAGCCGGCACTTCTGCCGGTAAACGTCCGGAAAAATCGGTTGCCGATGGCAATGTGTTTTACAAACGCAATAACAATGGTGTGGCCGAAAGCGCCCGTGCCGGCCGCATGACTTACAACGCCCGCTCCGAAGAAATACATCTGGAAAATAAACCGGTCATCCGGCGCGGCGACGATGTGATCAGCGGCGGCGAAATGCGTTACAATATTGCTCATGAACGCATGATCATCAACCGTTCCAGTCAGATCACGCTGGCCGGGGCAACGGTTGGCGCGCTCAAAAACAGTACCGGTGCCGCCGGAGAAAGAGTCACGGTCAATTCCCGGCGTGCCGACCTCAATTACGGCGGCAACAAACTGGCGTTCGATGGCAATGTTGCAGTACGCGGCAGAGGCATGAAGCTGGATAGCGACAAACTTGATATCGATCTTGCTGATGATGGCAGAAAAAGTGCGAAAGATGCCAAAACGCGTAAACAGCCCGTCCGTGCTCTGGCGGTCGGCAATGTGCAGGCCGAAGATGCCAGCGGCATACTTTCCACCGGCGAACTTGATGTCCGGCTGGGAGATAAAGTCATTCCCGGCAAGGTGGAAATAGAAAAAATATTTGCCCGCAAAAAGGTGCGCTTGCAGAGTAAACCCGGCAAAGATGCCGGCAAAAAGAGTTCCACGCTTCTGGGCAAATCTGCCGATGGCACTACTACGCTGGATGCAGAACGCGGCGAAATGGATCTGATAACCAATGTGGCCGATTTCTACGATGAAGTGGTGATTCGAGACAGTGCAGTCAAGCTGGAGTGTGGCCACTTGCATTTGATTGCCGGAAAAACCGCACAGCCGGTACCGCCGCTGAATACTTATAAACAGCGCGATGAATTTCCGGACCGTCTGGCGATCGGCGAAGATCGTGAACTGATAAAAGTCGTTGCCAATAAGGATGTCAGAATTTTCCGCACGCTGCCTACCGGCGAAATTCAGCGTGCCCGGGGCGATAAAGGTGTTTATACGGTCAAAGAACGCAAAGTTGTCATGACCTGTGATCCGCCGGGTCGTCCGCAAGCGCTGACCGCTGACAGCGGTATGATCGGTGACCGCGTGATGATCGACCTTGACAGCGAAGAACTTTATGTGGAAAACGGCGATGTGCTGACCCGCTTGAACGATATGGGGTTATAAAGTTGTGCTGCTGCGCGGAAAAAGCATAAAAAAATTGGAAAAAAGACCATTTGGGGTGTATATTCCCTGCTGATAAAAAATTCGGGAAAAAACCAATATGAGCGATACAGAAAATACAATCAAAACGGTGGAAAACGGCGAACTGCTTATTCAGGCGGACAACCTGGTGAAGAGTTATCGCGGGCGTTGTGTGGTCAAAGGTGTATCTTTGAATGTGCATGCCGGTGAAGTTGTCGGTCTGCTGGGGCCCAATGGTGCGGGCAAAACCACCAGTTTTTATATGGTTATGGGGCTGGTTAAGCCCGACAGTGGTATGTTGAGTTTCCGCAAATATGATATAACTCATGTACCGATGTACAAACGCTCCCGGATGGGGATGGGCTATCTGGCGCAGGAGCCATCGATCTTCCGCAAGTTGACAGTTGAAGAAAATATTATGGCAATATTGGAGACGCTGGCGATCAGCCGCAAAGAGCGCAAAGAGCGCTGCGAACAACTGTTGGAGGATTTGAGTCTTACTCATTTGGCGCGGCAGAAAGCTATGACTCTTTCCGGCGGTGAACGCCGTCGTCTGGAGATCACCCGGGCGCTGGTGACCAATCCGTCATTTCTGATGCTTGACGAGCCGTTCAGCGGCGTTGACCCCAAGGCGGTCTATGAAGTTCAGCAGATCATCCGCAAACTGCAGCGCGAACGCAATATGGGTATTCTGATTACTGACCACAGCGTGCGCGAAACGCTTTCGGTAGTGGATCGTGCGTATCTGATGGTGCGCGGCGAAGTGATGCTGGAAGGCTCCAGTGATTATCTCGTTAACAGCGAAGATGCCCGCGAAGTCTATCTGGGGCCGAGTTTTGCCATGTAAAAAACGCAACAGCTTGGATTTTTCAAAATGGCTGGGCAACAGCCATTTTTTCTATACAAAAAATGTTTTTACAACATTTTTGATTGCAGAATAAATTTTTTTATGGAGATACAATATGAGTAACGAAGAACAGGAAAAAGTACAGGCACAGCCGCAGACTTCTGAAAATGCCGTTCCGGAAGCTTCCGCTGCCGGCGAGTGGCAGGATGCCGGCGAGATTGCCGAAGAAAAGGCCGCAGAGCCCACGGTGGAGCTTTCGCCGGAAGCCGTTCTGCAGGCCGAAGTTGCTGATCTCAAAGATCAGCTTTTGCGTAAAGAAGCCGATTATCAGAACTACCGCAAGCGTATGGCGCGCGAAGTCAGCGATGCCCGCCGCATCGGTCTGGTGGAAACTGTCACACCCTTTCTGCAGGTTTTCGATTTGTTTGAAATGGCGATGAAAGCCGCCGAAACCAGCGATAATGTTGCGGCGCTCAAGCAAGGTTTGGAAATGATCCTTGCTCAATACGGTAAAACTATCGACGAGCTGGGAGTGCAGCGGTTTGATGCCATCGGGGCTGAATTCGACCCCATGTGGCACGATGCCGTGGCTTACGAAAACAATCCGGATGCTGCCGAAGGCATTATTATCAAGCAGTGGAACTGTGGTTACAAGATGGGCGACCGTCTGCTGCGGCCTGCCCGGGTGATCGTTTCCAGCGGGCCGGTTAAAGATGTTGCCGATGCTCCGGAAACTGAAAAATCCGGGGAAGAAAACGTGCAGTAAGGAGTAGGGCAATGAGTAAAGATTTTTATGAAATACTCGGCGTAGCCAAAAACGCTACTGCTGAAGAAATCAAAAAAGCTTATCGCAAGCTGGCGATCAAATATCACCCCGACCGCAATCCCGGTGATACCGCCGCGGAGGAAAAATTCAAAGAGATCTCCAATGCTTACGAAGTCTTGAGCGATACCTCAAAGCGTCAGCGTTATGATCAGCTGGGGCACGAGGCTTTTACCTCCACTGGCGGGCAGGTTTTCGGCGGTTTCGGCGGCGGAGGCGGTGGTTTCCGCGACCCCATGGATATATTCAGCCAGTTTTTCGGCGGCGGCAGCGGCGGCAGTTTCAGTTTTGAAGATCTTTTCGGCGGCGGCCGCAGCCGGCGCCGCGATCCCAATGCCCCGGTAAAGGGTAACGATTTGCGTTGTGATATAGAAATTTCGTTTGAAGATGCCGTTTTCGGAGCTACGCGGGAAATATCTGTTTCCAAAGAAAATGATTGTCCCACCTGTTCCGGCAGCGGCTGTGCGCCGGGTACTGCCAAGAAGACCTGTACCCGTTGCGGCGGCAGCGGTCAGGTGACTGTTTCGCAGGGATTTTTTGCCATGCAGCAGCCGTGTCCAAGCTGCCGCGGTACCGGGGTTGTCATTGATAAACCGTGTTCCGGATGTCGCGGAACCGGCCGTCAGCAGGTCAGCAAAAAGCTGCCGGTCAGAATCCCCCCCGGGGTGGATAATGGCGACCGTTTGCGCGTCTCCGGCGAGGGCGAGGGCGGTTTGCGCGGCGGTCAGCCCGGTGATCTTTATGTGGTTATTCATGTGCGCGAAAGCAATATTTTTGAACGCGATGGTGTCGATTTGTATTGCCGGTTGTTCATCGATCCATTTACCGCCATGCTCGGCGGTGTGGTCGAAGTCCCCACCGTTTCCGGTATGACCAGAATGAAGGTGGAAGCCGGAACCCAGAGCGGTGCCGTTTTGCGTATCAAAGGCAAGGGCATGCCTGCTTTGCGCGGCGGCTCCCGCGGCGATCTGCACGTACGCTTGCAAGTCGAAACTCCGGTAAATCTGGACAGCTCCACCCGGAAACAGTTGGAAGAACTGCAAAAAAATCTTGCGGAAAAAAATTATCCGCAAGCTGAAGCATTCCGCAAAACCGCCGGAGCATTTCTGGGGAAAAACTGATGGCCGGAAACAAAAAAAACAATGAACCCAATGATGGGCTGCTGACTAATAATCGCAAGGCCCTGCACGACTATATAGTTTTGGAGCAGTACGAAGCGGGCATTCAGCTTGCCGGTACCGAAGTGAAAAGCTGCCGCGCAAGAACCGTGACCCTTTCCGAAGCATATGTCGATATGAGTCAGGGCAGCGCTTTTCTGGTCAATGCTCACATTGCAGGATATGATCACGGCAACCGTTTCAATCACGATACGCGCCGCCGCAGACGTTTATTGCTGCACAAAAAAGAATTGCTCAAACTCGCTATTCAGGTCAAGGAAAAAGGCTGCACCATCGTGCCTTTACGCATGTATCTCAAACATGGTCTGATCAAAGTGGCTATCGCCCTCTGCAAAGGGAAAAGTCACGAAGACAAGCGCGAAACTTTACGCAGCCGTCAGGACAACCTCGACGCCCTCCGGGCTATGCGCGGCGATCGCAATTTGTGAGGTCGCAAGCAAAATTGCGGCAGATCTTGGGACCTTGCCGCACCGGGCCACTCGGTCGAGTACAGTCGTACACTCCCATCGTGTTCCCGCTTTGCAAAATCCCAACCTCTGACACGCACTTTTGCTTGCTTGCTTGCTTGCTTGCTTGCAATAGTTTGAGTGGTATTTTTTTGTGATTTTTCTGCACTTTTGCTTGCTTGCACGATATTGCGGCAGATCTTGGGACCTTGCCGCACCGGGCCACCCGGTCGAGTACAGTCATACACTCCCATCGTGTTCCCGCTTTGCAAAATCCCAACCTCTGACACGCACTTTTGCTTGCAATAGTTTGAGTTGTATTTTTTTGTGATTTTTCTGCACTTTTGCTTGCTTGCACGATATTGCGGCAGATCTTGAGCCCTTGCTGCACCGGGCCACCCGGTCGAGTACAGTCGTACACTCCCTCGTGGGCCCGCTTTGCAAAATCCCAACCTCTGCTGCGCACTTTTGCTTGCTTGCAATAGTTTGTGTGGTTTCGCATTCTCCGCATGCGCGGACAATATGGTAGATGGCGGCTTGGGATTTTATGAGAGTGTATGAGATATTATCTTGCCGCTTTTTTCCATACTCTCCCAAATTTATTGCGCGGCACAGAGGCGTTTGTGCTTTTGCCTGACCAGTCCGAGCGGTCAGCAGCTTGAAAAAAAACGCTCTGTTCCCGACACGGGTAGGTAAGTAAAAGCTATGAGAGTAACTTTTGTGCAGAAATCTTTTTTTAACCTGAAGGGCATTTATCTTTTTGCAACGCAAAAAGATAAATGCCAGGAAAAGGTTTGGAAAAAAGGGGTGGAGTTTGAGGAGGGGAAAAAGGACCTTTCCTTAAAAGGTCTTTTTCCCCTCCTCAATTACCGACCCTTATTGAGAACAAAGCCCAAAAAAAACAGCCGCGGTATTTCCAACCACGGCTGTTTTTATTTGCCTGTTTATTGATTTATCAATAATTTTTGGCTTCGATTTCGAAGTAGGCGCGCGGGTGTTTGCACACCGGGCAGAGTTCCGGAGCGCTTTCACCGGTGTGGATGTGTCCGCAGTTGCGGCATTCCCAGCGATTTTCGCCGACTTTGGTCCAGACTTCGCCTTTTTCCACGTTGGCGGCAAGTGCGCGATAGCGTTCTTCATGACGCTTTTCGATCAGGGCAACTGCGGCAAACTGGGCAGCGAGTTCGTCAAAACCTTCTTCTTTTGCCACTTCGGCAAAGTTCTTGTACATTTCGGTCCATTCTTCGTGTTCACCGGCAGCGGCATCCAGCAGATTTTCGTAAGTTGTGCCAATTCCGTGGAACGCTTTGAACCAGAGTTTTGCGTGTTCTTTTTCGTTATTGGCAGTGGCTTCGAACAAAGCGGCGATCTGTTCGTAGCCTTCTTTTTTGGCTTTGCTGGCGTAGTAGCTGTACTTGTTGCGGGCCTGAGATTCACCGGCAAAGGCGTACATCAGATTGGCTTCGGTTTTGCTTCCTTTGAATTCCATAACTTTTTCCTCCTGTTTTGGTGGTTCTATTTTTATAAAATCTGCGGCACCATGTTTGCACAGCGGGCAAACATAATCGGCTGGCAGTTCTTCACCTTCATACTCATAATCGCATACCGAACAGCGCCAGATGGTCTTCGGCGCCGGGTCGATCACTACTTTGGCAAACTTTTCTGCCGGGCGCTTGCACAGCGGGCAGGTGAAATCTTCCGGCAAAGTTTCTGCTTCATGTTCATAGCCGCACACCGAGCAGCGCCAAACGGTCTTGGCTGCACTATTTTTCACCGGCGGCTTCGGCTTGATATTGCGCTGATAATACGAATATGTTACCGTTTCAGCATCTTTATCCAGAACTTGCATATCTTCGACCGTGGCAACAAAAAACATATGACTGCCCAGATCGGTCATACTCTGCACCCGGCATGAAAAATATGCATTGGCATTCTTTTCTATGTAATAAAGACCGTTGCGGCTGCGCGGCAGTTCCATTCCGGCAAATTTATCAAGGTTTTTTCCGGACTGGAAACCGAAATGTTTGAACGTTTCAAATCTTACCGATTCATCCAGCACCGTTATATTGAATTCCTGACTTGCCTGCAGCAGTTCACAACTGTAATTGTTTTTGCTTACCGATACGCCGAAGGTGAGCGGTTCTGCTGCGATCTGGGCAAAGGTGTTGACTATACAACCGTTGTCTTTGCCGCCGTCGCGGGTGGTAAGTACATACAGTCCGTAGCCGATTTTCTGTAATGCTTTATTATCCATTGAAATTCCCATTTTTTATTTGAAGACGGCAACAATGCCGCCCAGTGTTATCAGCATAAAAATCACTGCCATAATCCTGCAGCGCACCAGCTGTTCTTCGCGTTCTTTGCCGGGGGCAAAGCCCGCAACGCGTATACAGCTTTGGGTGTGCCGGTAACGGGCGAGTTTTCGCTGCCCCGGCGGTCGCGGAACCAGTCTTATCGGCATGATTATCTCCATCCCTGAAAGATTATCAAAGCGGCGATTATGACAAAAATACCTACCACTACGCCCAGCGATAACGCCAGTGCCCAGCCCTTTTTGAGCATGTTTTTAAAGTTTTCTCCGGAGCCTTGCTTATCGACTGATTGCGGCTGCTGAGTATTTTCGCCCATCAGCATAAGTTCTATTTCGCCATCTTCGGCAAAAAATTCCAGCCGTTTGCGGTCAATGGTGCGGAAACGTTCGCCCAGCGCACTCTGCGAAAGAGTTTCGCTGTCATCGAGCCGGAGTTTTTCCAGCTCGGTTTGACGGTTCTGCAATGAGTTGCTCAATTCATTGATCCGGGCAAGTTTTCCGGCAAGTTCTTCCGCTTTGACTTTCAGCTGGCGTTGACGCCGGAGCAGCCGCTGTTCGTAGTCAGCATGCAGTTGGCCGGTTTGTTCCCGCCGCCGCTCCTGTGCCTGCTGCTGATTTTTGGCGGCACTGCTGGCAGTATTTGCCGTTGGATGATTGATAGAAACTCCGTTGGCAATGGAGTCTTTAGGTACGACTTCTTCCACATTTTTAAGCTTGCCGCGCAAATTCACAAGCTTGTCACTCAAATAATCAACCCGATTATTCACGATTTTTTCTCCTTTTGAGAGAATATACTGTTTTTTCTATTTTTCGCAAATTTTTTGCATATAAAAAAATCGATTTTTCAACCGAAAATATCCTGATTTTTCGCCAGACGGCATGCCGCCATGGCCGCATAGTCTGCCAGATCATCGGCAATGACTCCGCGTTGCCCGAATTCAAGTTCTGCCATCTCACCGGCCAGACCGTGCAGATATGTTCCGCGTGCCGCAGCAATGACGGCATCATCATCAATCATGCTTGAATTTTGCGCGATCATACCGGCGATTATACCGGTGAGTACATCGCCGCTGCCGGCGGTGGCAAGTGCCGGAGTACCGCTGGTATTCAAACAGATCAGACCGCCCGGCGAAGCAATGGCCGTGCGGACTCCTTTCAGAAGCACCACCGCGTTGTATGCTTCCGCAAGCATGGCGGCGGCATCGGCGGGGGCATCGGGCAGAGCAATATCCAGCGCTTGGGCAAGTACTCCGGCTTCGCCGCGATGAGGAGTCATTACAGTGGGAAATTTGCGTTTTTGTATTTTTTCCGGCATGGCAGCGGCATGATAGATTGCATCGGCATCCAGTATCAGCGGCTTTTCCAATTCAGTCAGGCGGGCAATAAAATCGGTCGTTGCCGGATTTCTGCCCATGCCCGGGCCGGCGGCAATACAATTGGCTTTGGCGGTAAAAACTTGCAAATATTCAAAACTTTTCGCATCAAAACAGCCGTTGGCGTTGGGAACACTCTGATTTATCACTCCCAGCGTGCCGCAGGCCGGCGGCACCGCAAAAGGCACCGCCAGCCGCACCAATCCGGCACCGCTGCGCAGCGCTGCGCGGGCGGTAAGAAACGGAGCTTGCAGGTATTCGCTGCTGCCGGCGGCGATCAGTACATTGCCGCGCTGATATTTATGGATATTGCGCGGCATTGCCGGTGTGGCAGTTCTGAACCATGCGCCATGGGCGGCAAACATGCGGCCGTGAGTTTCCGGTTCCAGTTTCAACGGCAGATCTGCCAGCCGCAAAGCACCGGAGTTTTCAATGCCATCGGGCGTAAAAAGTATCTCTTTGAAACAGCCGATCGTCGCGGTCATGTCGGCTTTTACACACACATCGGACCCCAGCCCGCTGGGGATATCTACTGAAAATACCGGCGCCTTACCGGTGTTTATTTTGCCGATCAAACTTTTATAGGGTTCGCGCATGGGAGCTGTGCAACCGGTTCCCAGCAGAGCATCGATCACCAGATCATTGGGCTGCAAAACAATATCTGCCGCGGCAGTCAGCGCAACTTTTTTATGGAGTCGCGCAAAAAAATATTTGCTCGATGAAGAAAATTTTTCCGGCGGCAATGCCGGAGCAAGAACTGTTTGCTGATTCAGTTTTTCAGCCAGCACAGAAGCGATCACCACGCCGTCGCCGCCATTATTGCCGTGTCCGGCAAAGATCACTACCCGTTTGAATTCAGGATATTTCCGGCAGTATTGCATAAATATTCCGGCGCAATTCTCTCCGGCGGTCTTCATCAATTCAACCGGATCCGCCAGACCGGCGGCAAAGTTGGCTTCTTCGCATTGCCGCATTGCCTGTGAAGAAACTATTTTATTCATAAAATATATGCTCCGTGTAACAGAATATTGTATTCTACGGATAATCTACACAATATTTGACAAAATGCAACTTTATTCAAATTTCATTGCCGTGCTTTTTTCCTGCCTTCAATATTGTTTTGGCCCGGAAATCAGGACAAAAAAAATCGGCACCGGCGCTTTACACGCTACGTTGCCGATTCTGGCTCCGGTCTTTACCCCCCCACTCGAAATAATCAAAAGAGACAGACCGGGCTGCGGGAAACGAGAAAATCAGATGTTGGCTTTTTCCCAAGTTGCCTTGCTCACAAAAGCCGTCAGATTGCGACCATCAGCAGTCTTGGCGCGGAAAGCATAGCGTTCGTTGCCTTTGGCACCGTAGGAAACTTTTTCGGTAACATCAGCGGTGACGTGGCTCTTGGTCTTGACATCATAGAACTTGTGTTGCATAAAACAACTCCTCTCTTGTGATAGTTTTTGTTACAACTTATTGAACTCCTGCAAGAGTTCACTTTCTTTAACCAGTAATCAATATAACCGTAAAATATGGTTTGACAAACTTTTTTTTATGCAAAAGCCACTTTTTTTTGAAAAAAAATGGCTTTTGCGCTTGATTTGCCCCGAAAAGCACCGTTTCAGTTGGTTTTATTAGTACTTTACTGGACAAAATCACCTGTTAAAGCATTAAGAATTATCGTTTTCAGAACACTTGTCTGCCATCGACCCAGACCTTGCAGACTTCAAAATCGTCGTCCAGAACCGTCAGGTCGGCGCAGTAGCCCGGCTCGATCCGGCCGAGTTTGCTCAAACCCAGACTGCAGGCCTGATTCCAACTGGTGGTTTTGATCAGCTGCGACAGCGGCAAGCCAGTTATTTCGTAAACATTCTTGAGCGCCTTATTCATTACCAGTACGCTTCCGGCCAGCGCTCCATTGCTGGCAAGGCGTGCTGCGCCATCTTTGAGGATCAACGGCAGACCGCCGATCTCGTATTCGCCATCGGGCATACCGGCGGCCTGACAGGCATCGGTGATCAGCAGAATGTGGTTGATATCTTTGAGCTGGAATATAAGTTTGATCATGTCGCTGCACAAATGTATTTTGTCGCAGATCATTTCGATAAATACTTCGCTGTGGCACAACCCGGCCCCCACCAGACCGATGTCGCGGTGGTGCAGTGCAGTCATCTGATTGCAGAAGTGCGAGAGATTACGCAAGCCGTGATCGTATGCTGCGAGAAACTCTTTGTAGGAGGCTTTGCTGTGTACGCATGAAGGCGTAATGCCCGCGGCAAGGAGTTCTGAAGCAAAAGCGCTGCCGTTTTCCACTTCCACTGCGTAAGAGACTTTAGCAACTTTGTATATGGCATCGAGCGCTTTTACTTCCGCGATATCCGGTTTGCGGACATAGGCGGGGTTTTGGGCGCCCAGACAGCTTTCGTTGATGTACGGTCCTTCCAGATGTACACCGGGGATTTGGGCTCCGATATTATTGCCGGCGGTGTATTCTGCCGCATTTTTCAGCGCCGCGGCCAACGCTTCGTTGCCCAGAGTCAGCGTGGTGGGCAGCCAGCTGGTCACACCTTCGGAAAGCTTATCTTTGCACATGGTTTTGAGGTGTTCCGGATCGCCGTCGGTGAATTCATATCCGCTGCGGCCGTGGGTATGCACATCGATAAATCCCGGCACCAGCATTTTGCCGCCCAGATCGCAGACTTCATCGGCTGCCGGCAGGATATCGCCCGCAGTAAAGAGCTGTTTGATAATATTATTCTCCAGCAGTACGGCACCGCCGGCAAGGTCGGTATCGGGAGAAATGATACGGGCATTTTTGATCAGAAGTGTACTCATAAAAAAATCCTTTCTTTATATGATTCTTAATTGATATATCTTTTGTCCAACAGCCAATTGGTTTCCACGCGGGTCAGACTTTTCAACATCAGACTGTGCAGATCGGGGATACGTTCCTGCCAGCGGGTCAATTCGCGCTTTGCCCATGCCCGATCGCCGGATCGGGCCAGTTCATCTTTGTAAGGACACTCGCCGGCGTATGGAAAATCAAATGCTCTGGCGGCACACTTTACTGTTTCTTCCGGTACCAGCCCCAGCGGGCGGATTATCCGCAAACTGCTGCCGGCGGCATTGGCGCTGTCGGCTTCAACATTCAACCCCATGGTGGTCAGACCCTGACCGCGCACCAGCGAAATAATAAATGATTCCAGAAGATCATCCGCATGATGCCCCAATGCCAGTTTATTGCAGTTGAGTTCCCGCGCTGCGCCGTATAGTTTACCGCGCCGCAAACGTGAACAGCGCACACAGGGACGGCGGAACCGGGTGTTTTCAGTATTGGTCAGCAAGGCTGGTATATCCATTTTTACCAGTGTGAGCTGTACATTGCGGATCCGGCAGTAATCAGCGATTTTCCGGGTGTCAAGATCAGGAAAGGAAGGATCAAATGTTACCGCTTCAATATGAAAATCAAAAGGTGCACGTTTCTGCAGCGCCAACAGCGTTTCCAGCATTACAAAACTGTCAGCTCCACCGGAAAGCGCCGCCAGTATCCGGTCGTTCTCCTGCAATAAACTGTATTCGGCACTGGTACGCGCGGCCATTGCACAAACCCTGGCAAATGCTTTGGCTGATTGCGGAGAAGGCTCAAGCATTGTATCAATGGAAAAAGCGGCGGAAACGCGAGATGTTGTCCGGCGTAATAAGCACATAACTGCTGTCAAATACCTTCATGAGGTTATCCGGCAGTTCTTCGTTTTGCTGGGCGATTCGGGTCAGGTCTGTAACCAGCAGCGCCGAGAAGAAACCATCGCGCAGCTGTCGCGCGGCCCAATCGTTGAGATTGGCAAGTCCGCAGACAATGATCTTGGGGCGGCTGCTGAACGGCCGCTGATAAACTTTGAGCCGCCGGATCGAGTCGCCGGAGGGCGCCACTCCGTACAGAATGACCAGTTGGGTGTCGCGGTGACGGGCGATCGCGGCATCTATAGCCTGGGTTTCGGCATGGCGTTCCATGGCCGGATTTATGAGTTTGCCGCTGTCTTGAACATTTAACTGGCTGTTGCGGATTATTTCCATACGCAAAGTACCGATGTTGCCGGTACGCAGCTGTTCGATCATGCCGGTATTGGCTGCAGTAGAACCTTCGGGCATGATCAGCAGTATTTCTTTGATTTGCGGAAAACGGTTGCGGATGAAGTTGGCGAGCACATAGCCCTGCGATTCATGCAGTTTGATCTCTCTGGCATTCTGCTCTTTGTTGTAATCATTGTCGCCCAGAAGCGACATGGAACTCAAACTCCACATAAAAAGACCGCCGGAAGCAATCACCACTACCAGCAGCGAAAGCGCCAACAACTGAAATTTGGCATCCCGGCGCTGTTGACGGCCGCAAAATACCATACCGCAAAGTGCGGCGATCATCACAAATAAAAGCAGCAGATTTATCATAACGACTCCTGATTTCCGGCATCAGTCAATACTTCCGGCATGGATGCAAGTATTTTGCAAAAAACTCCATCCGTACTTTATGACTTTTGCGTCCTGTTTTTTACCGTGCTGCGGCCAGAAAACTTCTGCTCCGGTGAATTTTTATGCAATTATCCGGAGTAGATCTGGCGGTGCAGCCCCCCCCGTATCGGGTTGTTTCCCTGCTCCGCAACGCTTAAAATAATATCCGGACTGGATTTTTGCAAATTTTCTTGCAGTAACTTTGCAAAAAAATGCATTTTTTTTTGATATTTATTTGCAAAGCCCGGTCAATTGGTCTATTTTCTTTACAGAAATGATATCAATATTGCTGTAAACTGTTTCCGGGTGATGATATGAAAAATAGTATGAAAAAACTTCTGGCTGCTGTCTTTGCCGGTATTGCCTGCAGTGCAGTATCTGCCAATGAGGTAAAACCACTTGAACGGGTGGAAAATTCTGTCAATAAAGTATTTTATCTGCCGCAATTTTCAGAGTTCGAATCGATTTCCAATAATGAGATGCGTTTTTTCCGCAAAACGCTTGAGCGCGCCCACGCAGAACGCGCCCGCGCTCTTATTCTTGAACTGGATACTCCCGGCGGCAGCGTGGAAACTGCATTCAAATATCTTTCGATCATGGAAAAATCCCGGGTGCCGATCGTGGTTTATCTTAATCCCAACGGCATTTCGGCGGGTATGATCATTGCCATGGGCGCTGACCGGGCGGCGATTTCGCCTAACGGCCTGATTGGCGATGCCATGCCGATAAGTATGGGGGTGGGCGGGGTAAAACCGGTTACCGAAAAACCGGAAAAAGCTCTGGAAGATAAATCCACCGATCCCGCAAAAGCGGAAAAGAAACCGGAGAACGTGAAAAAATATCCCGCCGGAACCCAATCGCCGGCAATGCTCGAAGAAATTCTCCGGGAAGTGCAGAATTTACGCAAATCCGGCGAGGATAAAGAGGATAAAGCGTTGGCAGATCAGAAATTTCTGACCGTGTTTTTCAAGATGCTTCAGGTGCTGGCCGAGAAAAATTCCCGTCCGGTAAAGGTTATCCGTGCCATGGCGGATCCTTACACCAAACTTGACCTTGCCGCCGATGGTATAGCGCATGACAAGCGTTCGCCTTTGACTTTGAGCGCCCGTGAAGCCAAAAAACTCAAAGTTGTGGATCATATTGCTGCCAACCGCGAAGATCTGCTCCGGCAGCTCGGGTTGCAGGATGCCGAACTCATTGAAGTAAAACGCACTGCTACCGAACAGATCGGTCTGTTTCTGGCTACGCCGGCTATTGCCGGATTGCTGCTGGTCATCGGGCTGGTGGGGATTTTTGTAGAAATCAAGACTCCGGGATTCGGAGTGCCGGGGATATTGGGTGTTTCGGCGCTTACGCTTTTCTTTCTGGGGCATATCGCTTGCGGCGCTTCGGATTGGGGGCCGATGGTGGTGTTTTTTGTGGGATTATTGCTGGTGGCGCTGGAAATTTTTGTCATACCCGGGTTCGGTCTGGTCGGATTTCTGGGGCTGCTTTGTATACTGGTGAGTTTTTTCTGGGCATTCGGTTTTGAAAATATTTCCACGGCGCTGCGGGTGATAACTTTTTCGCTGACTTCGGCGAGCGTAATAATGATTCTGCTGGCGGCTTTTGTCTTGCCCAAAATGCCACTGTTCCGCAAGGTGGCATTGGAAACGGTTTTGAGCAGCGAAGAGGGGTGCAGGGCCACAACTGCGGATAATTCTCTGATCGGGTTGGAGGGGGTAACAGTTACGCCGCTGCGTCCGGCGGGGGTGGTGCGTATCGGGCAGGAACGGCACGATGCCGCCAGCGAAGGCGATTTTCTGGAAGCCGGTACTGCAGTGGTAGTGACCGCCTGCAACGGATTTCAGTTGACAGTACGCAAAAAAGAAGTTTGAAAAACCGGAAAAAACTGCTATATTATAGAACAGGCACTATAACAATGAACTCATAAATCAGGAAGTTTACGATGCGCGATTATTTGAGCGAAATGAAGAATCTGCCGAAAAATCATGAATTTTTCATTGGTTTTGACAGCGACGGTTGCGTTTTTGACAGTATGGAAGTCAAACACAAGGAGTGTTTCTGTCCGGCATTCATCAAACACTACAACATGCAGTCTGCCAGCAAGTATGCCCGCGAAATCTGGGATTTTGTCAATCTTTACAGCAAGATGCGCGGCTGCAACCGTTTCTGGGCGATCTATCACAGCATGAAACTGATCGCCAACCGTCCGGAAATCCTTGCCCGCGGCTGCAAACCGGCCGATACGGCGGATCTGGAAGTGTGGCTGACAAACGAATCCAAGCTGGGCAATCCGGCGTTGGAAGCTTATCTGGAAAAGGTCGACAGCCCCGAATTGCGTCAGGCGCTGGCCTGGAGCAAGGAAGTCAATGCCCGCGTCAAAGATATGGTCTTCGGTGTGCCGCCGCTGCCGGGGGTGAAAGAGGTGCTTAAAACCGCTTCGCAGAAAGCGGATTTGATCGTAGTTTCCCAGACTCCGCTGGAAGCGCTGGAACGCGAATGGGCCGAAAATGAAATGGATGGCTATGTGAATTTGATTTGCGGTCAGGAACACGGCACCAAAGCTGAACATATCAAATTTTCCACCGAAAGCAAATATGCTGCCGATGCCGTGCTGATGGTCGGCGATGCTCCCGGCGACTACAAAGCCGCTGCCCAGAATAATGCGCTCTACTTCCCGATCATTCCGGGCCGGGAAGAAGAATCGTGGGCGGAACTGTTGAACAACGGTCTGAACAAGTTTTTCAACAAAGAGTTTGCCGGTGCATATCAGCAGCAGCTGCTCGACGCTTTTGATGCTTCGTTGCCGGACAAACCCGCGTGGGAAAAGTAAAGATCCGGAAAAGTTGATTTACTGTATCGGGGAAGAAAAAACTCTTCCCCGTTTTTATTCCCGAATTTATAACAAGTCTCTGTTCCCAATAAGTGCAGGTAAAAATAATCTATATTGGAAAAAAGGGGATAACAGAGCGATTCAAAAAACAAACAGGAATTGCTTTTATTGGCAAAATAAAGGCAATTCCTGCAAAAGTTTTTGGCAAATGGGACTGCGGCGCGACAAGGCAGGAAAAACTTTTTTCAAAAAGTTTTTTTCCGCAAACAGTTTTGCGACAGCCCCTTCTGCAAACGATAAAGATTTACTTGGTTTTGACGGCGGTGGCAGTCATGGTAACAGTGATTTCGTTGATGCCACAGATGTTCTTCATCTTGTAATCCATCTTGACACCGACCAGATCATTGGCGCCGGGAGCCTGTTTGAGGGCCTGGGCTTTCAAAGCGGCATAAGATACATCGCCGATATTAACGGCGGTGAAATAACTCATAAGTTTTGCGCTGGCGGTAACATCTTTTTTCACCACCGTGTAAGCGACAGGGGTTTCATGCAACATGGCATTGGCAGAAACTTCGCTGTAGAAGTTGGGGCCGACACTGACGGGGGCAACTCCACCGTTGTTAGTGGCTACACCGGCGCATCCGGTCATTATGGCGGCGATTGCACATACGGCAACGAACATCAGAGACTTTTTCATAGTTATTCCTCTCTGTTGATGTTTTACGAACCGGAGCGAATCTCCGGTCCTGCTATTATATAGAGATACCATAAAATGGAATTTTGTCAAATATTTTTCAAGAAAAAATCATTTTTTTTACAATTCGTTGCGAGCGGTTTCAGATTCAATAAATGCCGCTTTTGCGATTTTTTGCAAGTTTTTGCTTCATTTTGCGGAAAAATCTTCGTTTTTGCGCGTTTATCAGTTGCAAGCGAACCAAAGTTGTGGTATCTTAATATTGTATGCGAATAACTTTATTTTAAATCCTTATATAAATAAATAATCAGGAGATGATTGATTATGGCGATGGAAAAATTTGATGTGTGTGTTATCGGTGCCGGCCCCGGCGGTTATGTTGCAGCGATCAAAGCCGGTCAGAAGGGTCTGAAAACAGCTCTGATCGAAAAGGGCAATTTCGGCGGCACCTGTTTGAATATCGGTTGTATTCCCACCAAAACCCTGATCGCCAGCGCGGAAGTGCTGCACAGTGCCCGTCATGCGGCTGATTTCGGCGTGGAAATCTCCGGCGAAATCAAACCCAACTGGACGAAAATGCTCAAGCGCAAAGATGATGTCCTGGATAAACTCCGCGGCGGTATTGCCGGTTTGCTCAAGGCTGCCGGTGTAACGGTCTTCAATGGTACTGCCAGCTTTATGAGCCGTCAGAGCGTGATGGTTGCCGGCGGCGAAAATGCCGGAACCACCGTTCAGGCCAAAAACTTTATCATTGCTGTCGGTTCGGCTTCGCTGGTGCCCGGTTTTATTCCGCAGAGCCCCCGCGTTATTACTTCTACTGAACTTTTGAGCATTCCCAAAGTCCCCAAGAGTCTGCTGGTCTTGGGCGGCGGTGTTATCGGCTGCGAATTTGCCTGCCTTTTTGCTGAAATGGGTACCGAAGTAACTGTGGTGGAAATGCTGCCCAGCATTCTGCCGCCGGTGGATCGCGAACTCGGAAAGACGCTGGCCAAAAGCATGGAAGCCAAAGGCATCAAGATTATGACCGGCGCTCCGCTGGGTGATATCAAAGCTACTGCCAAGGGCGTAACCGGCATGGTCGGCGATACCAAAGTTTCGGCCGATTATCTTCTGGTTTCCATTGGCCGCAAGTCGGTTGCCGGCGAACTCAATCTCTCCGCTGCCGGTGTGCAGACCAATGAACGCGGCTGGATCCCGGTCAACGAATATGCCCAGACCAATATACCCAATATCTACGCCATCGGCGATGCCACCGGTAAAGGCATGCTGGCGCACTGGGCCTCGGCTCAGGCGGTGGCTGCGGTGGAAACCATTGCCGGCAAACGTACTGCTCTGGCTGCTGACCAGATCCCGGGTGCAATCTTCACCACTCCGGAAATCGGTTCGCTCGGTGCCAGCGAAGAACAGCTCAAGGAAAAGGGTGTGGCTTACAAAGTCGGTAAGTTCCCCTTCGCCGCGCTGGGCAAGGCTATGGCGATCAATGAAACCGAAGGTTTTGTCAAGATCCTGGCCGATGCCGAAACCGATGCCGTGTTGGGTGTGCATATCATCGGTCCGCACGCCACTGACCTGATCGCCGAAGCTGCTCCGGTCATGAAAATGGAATGTACCGCCCGTGAACTCGGCAGCGCCATCCACGCCCACCCGACCATTGGCGAAGCGATCATGGAAGCCGCGCACGCTGTTCATGGCGAAAGCGCCCATATCCCGTCCCGCCGCCGATAAGGCTGCTGCAAAGGTGTGAAACAATGAATAACGAGATCACGATCATCGTGCCGGTATTTTTCAAGCCGGAAACTGCCGCCGCCGGCAGAGAACGTTTGCTGGCGCTGGCGGCCCGGACCCACAAGGAGGCCGGTAATATAATGTACCGCATCCACGAAGTACCCGGCAAGCCGGAACAGTATATGATTTACGAAAAATGGCAGGATCAGGCGGCGTTGGATTTCCATATGGCGCAGGATTATCTGCAGAATTTTCTGGGCGACGAAGAAAAACTTTTAGCTGGCGAAATAAAAGGTACGATCTGTTCGGAAATTCTTGTTGACTGATTTGTTTTTACAAAAAAACGGATTATATTAACCGGGAGAGTTTTTTTATTGAGAACTGCTCCCGGTTTTAATTTGTAAATCAACTTACATAAGAGAGGTATATACCATGGCTATTCTTACTGCCCGCGGCGGCAACGGTACTCCGGTATCGGAAGCTGAAGTCAAAGCAATGCTTGTTGAATTGCTCGATAAGATCAACAAGCCCATGAAAAAAGTTTTGCTGCTGCCGCCTGACCACACGCGTCTGAATTCTTTTGCCGGTCCGATCACCGCAATGCTTTACGAAATGCTGATCGCCCGCGGCGCCGAACAGATCGATGTTATGCCCGCACTCGGTACCCACGCGGCAATGACCGAAGCTGAACTCAAGATGATGTTCGGTGATGCCATCCCCATGAGCGCATTCAAGGTCCACGACTGGCGCAACGATGTGGTGGAAGTCGGTACCGTTTCCGGCGAACTCATCAAAGAGTGGAGCGAAGGTAAACTCGATTACGATGTCAAAGCCATGGTCAACAAGATTGTTTTTGACGGCTACGATGTGATTTTCTCGCCCGGTCAGGTGGTGCCGCACGAAGTGGTGGGTATGGCCAACTATACCAAAAACATCATGGTGGGTATCGGCGGATCTGATATGATCAACAAATCGCACTTTGTGGGGGCTTCCTGCAACATGGAAAAGATCATGGGGCAGGCGGATTCTCCGGTGAGAAAGCTTTTCAACTACGCGGTGGAAAACTTCCTGGCAGAACTGCCCATTTGCTATATCCAGACCGTCCGCAGCCGCGGCGCCGACGGCGCCATGCAGACTGACTGCATCTATGCGAGTTTTGACAACAGCGCCTACCTTGCAGCGGTGAAAGTCGCGCAGGAAACCAACCTTACCCTGCTGGATAAGCCGCTCAAGAAGGTGGTGGTCTGGCTCGATCCTGATGAATTCAAGAGCACCTGGCTCGGCAACAAGTCGGTGTACCGCACCCGCATGGCGATCGACGATGATGGCGATTTGATCGTGCTGGCGCCCGCGCTGAAAGAATTCGGCGAAGATAAAGAAATCGACCGTCTGCTGCGTAAATATGGTTATCATGGCACGCCCGCTACACTCGAAGCGGTGAAAAACAACGAAGATCTGCGCAACAATCTTGGTGCTGCCGCGCATATGATCCACGGTTCCAGCGAAGGCCGGTTCCGCATTACCTACTGCCCCGGCGAACATATGAGCCGCGAAGAGATCGAAGGCGTGGGTTTCACCTATGGCGATTTGGCTGAAATGATGGAAAAATACGACGTCAAAAATCTCAGAGACGGCTTCAATACCGTCAATGGCGAAGAGGTATTTTACATCAGCAACCCGGCATTGGGTCTGTGGGCTGTACGCGACAAGTTTTACAGCAAATAAGCTGATTTTTCGCTGAAAATACAAGGGCTGTTGCAAAACGTTCCGATTGTTTGCAACAGCCCTTTTGTTGCTTTTATAAGGCAAGTGAGTTTACAAACTGCGGCGTTCTATTATTTCGCCCTGGAGCACAGTTGGCAGGGGCTCGATTCCGCTTTCGTACCACTTTTTGAGCATCTTTACTGCATAAGAAGCCTGTTTATCAATGGGCTGGGCAATGGTGGTTAAGCCGGAAGCAGCAGCATCGGGCCAGGAAATATTGTCGTAACCGATCAGGGCCACATCTTCGGGAATACGCAGATCAAGTTCCTGACAGGCGCGGTAAACGAATTCGGCGCGGACATCGCGCATGGCAAAAAGTGCCAGCGGTCGCGGCGCCTGACGCAGAAATTCCACCAGCTGATGATAGCTTTCTTCTGAAAAAGTCGGCAGCAGCTCAAAGATCAGCGATTTATCCAGCGCGATCTCTTCTTCGGCAAGGGCACCGCGGAATCCGGCGAGCATCTCTTTAAAAAGCAGGGTCGAAAGATTGCCGGTTATTGCTCCGTAATAGGGATAACGGGTCTTCAAAAGCCGTGCGCCGGCCATACGGCCGATTCCCCGGTGATCGATTCGACAGCAGGAGACATCGTAGTCGGCTTCCTGATTGATGATCACATACGGTATGGAATATTTTCGCAATTCAGCCAGACTTTCCGGCGGACAGCTTTCCAGAATCATCACGCCCTGCAGTTCACCCTGCTGAACGCGGTAAGCAAGTTCGGCAATATCCAGCAATACATCGTAGCCTTCGGAAAAAGACACCAGCACCTCCGCCCGCTCATTGGCCGCCGCCATACACACATTGGCCAGCAGCGAGAGCATTTCGCTGGGGACTTTGCTGATCTTGCGGCAGCAGAAGATAAAGCGGCAGAATTTACGCGTATTGCTGTTGCTTGTTACGCATGCTCCGCGATGCGGGATCAGGGCAATCACACCATCGGCAGCCAGCATTTTGAGCGCATTGCGGACAACGCTGCGACCCACATTGAAATCTGCGGCGAGTTTGCGTTCTGACGGCAGCAGCGCAGAGTTGCCGTATTTGCCTTCCTGAATCGCGGTTCGAAGCTGCTCTATAAAATAATTATTGGGATTGCGGCTCATGCCCGACTCCTGCCGGTAAGATTTTCCCAATACCATCTGCAGGCGGCGCGCAAACCGGTTTTAACATCGAATTCCGGCGCGTATCCCAACAGAGTGCGGGCTTTTTCAATGCTGGCCAGACTGTGCGGTATATCGCCGGAGCGGATTGCTCCATATTCCGGAACGGCATTGGCTATTACCGGATCAAACTCGGAGAGATTTTCTTTGAGATACTCAAAAAGTTCCCGCAGAGTGGTCCGTTCTCCGCAAGCAACATTGTAGACCGTATTGACCGCCTGCGGATCGGCAGTTGTCAGCGCCAGCTCATTGGCCTGCAAAACATTATCTATATAGGTGAAATCACGGCTGTAACTGCCGTCCCCATTGATGACGACTTGCTTGTGCTGCATGAGCTGCATTACAAATTTCGGGATTACTGCGGCGTAAGCTCCGTTGGGATCCTGCCGCCGGCCGAAAACATTGAAGTAACGCAATCCAACAGTATCTATACCATAAAGATCATGGAAATTTCCGGCATAAAGTTCATTGACATATTTGGTTATGGCGTATGGTGAAAGCGGTTTGCCGATCACATCTTCGGTTTTCGGCAGCGTTTTGCTGTCGCCGTAAGTGGAGCTGCTGGCAGCGTAGACAAAACGCTTTACACCGGCTGCCTGCGCGGCGTAAAGCATATTGACAAAACCAAGAATATTTACTGCGGTACTGGTCATGGGATCTTTTACCGAACGCGGTACGCTGCCCAGCGCCGCCTGATGCAGAACATATTCTACGCCTTGCAGCGCTTGCTGACAATCGGCCATATTGCGTATATCGCCTTCGATGAGCGTAAACGCTTTATTGCCGGCAAAGGCGGCCAGATTTTCCCGCTTGCCGGTGGAAAAATTATCCAGCACCACTACTTCATTGTTCCGGGCAAGAAATTTTTCCACCAGATTGGAGCCGATAAATCCGGCACCGCCGGTAATCAGAATACGCGAGTTTTCCAATTTTTTCATCATTTACCGCTCCTGTTTTAATTTGATCACTTATGCAAAATGTTTGCTGACCATTTCTTCAAATACTTTGCCGGGCACACTTTTGGCAAAGCGCTGGACAAAGGGAGTTCCTTCATCGCCCCCCTGACAGATCACCGGATCGATGGGAATCTTGGCCAACAGTTTGATCCCGAATTTTTCCGCCAGTTTTTCACCGGCACCCGCCGCAAAAATATCGGTCACTTTGCCGCAGTCCGGACAGACGAATCCGCTCATATTTTCCACCAGACCCAACACCGGGAACTCCAGCTGTTTGCAGAAATTCAGACTCTTGGCCACATCGTTGGCCGCCACCATCTGCGGCGTGGTTACAATAACGGCACCCTTGTCGCCATCCAGCAGCTGACAGACTGTCAGTGGTTCGTCGCCGGTGCCCGGAGGTGAATCTATGATAAGGTAATCCAGATTGCCCCATGCCACATCGGTAAGGAACTGCTTGATAACGCCCATTTTCATCGGACCGCGCCAGATGATTGCGCCATCGGGGTCGTCGAACATAAAGCCCAGTGATACAACTTTGAGCGAGCCGATTTCCTGCGGCACGATCATATCGCCATCCATCATTACGCCGGAATTACCCAACTTGAGCATTTGCGGTATGCTCGGGCCGTGGATATCCACATCGAGCAGTCCTACGCTGTTTCCGGCCAGCGCCAGCGATACCGCCAGATTTACTGCCACGGTACTTTTGCCCACGCCGCCTTTGCCGGACATGACGACCACTTTGTGTTTGATGTTCTGCATGGTAGTTTTCAGACGGCAATCTTCAGCAGCTTTTTCTTTGCTGCTGCAATTTGAACAATCTCCGTTGCAAGCCATAATATTTTCTCCTTGATAGGGTGGGTGTTACTTATTTAATGCTTTATCCAAAGCTTCGCGCATTGCATTCAGCGGCGGATTTATTTTTGTCCACAAACTGAAACTTTTTGCCCCCTGATGCAATAACATGCCCCGCCCGTCGGCACACGGTATATGGTGCTGTCGGGCAAAAGTCTGTATTGCTGTGGGATGATATATCATATCAAAAACAGCTTTCGCATTCTGTAAAAGCTTCAACTCTATTGGCGGCGCATCCCCGGCTCGCAATCCGGCGCTGGTTGCCTGAATGACCACATCGGCATCGGCAACTGCTTCGGCGATTTTACCGGTTTCATCATTGCCCAGCGCCGCCAGCAAAGTACCTTTGCCGGCAAGACTTCCGGCCAATGCTTCCGCTTTGCTTCTGGTACGGTTGACGATGGTCAGCTCTGCCGCCTGCCGCTGAACAAATTCAAACGCGGTGGCCTGTGCTGCTCCGCCTGCACCAAGTATAACGATTTTCGCACCCTTTATATTGAGTTTGAATGCTTCAAAAAGAGCAGTTTCCAGTCCGTAACCATCGGTGCTGGCTCCATAAAGCCGGCCTTCGCGCACTATAACGGTATTTACGCTGTTGGCGGCCAGTGCTTCCGGCGCTGCTTCATCGAGCAGTGGAATCAATGCCGCTTTATGCGGAACTGTGGCATTGAAACCATATAAATTATGCCGGGCAAAATCTACAAATTCTGGTAATTCTTCCGGCTTTACGTGGTATTTGCCGTAACGCTCATCCAGACCGGAAGATATGAATGCGGCATTCTGCATGGCAGGCGATACGCTGTGTGCCACCGGGTCGCCGATCACCGCATATTTGACATTTTTATCTTCCAACTCAAACATTTTAAACCTCAAATAAACAGCATACAATCGCCGTAGCTGTAAAAACGCATTTTATTTACGATCGCCGTTTGATACGCATTCAGCACCTTTTCCCGGTCGGCAAAACAACTTACGAGCATTAAAAGCGTGCTCTTCGGCAAATGGAAATTGGTCAGCAGCATATCCACCGACCGCGGCTGGTACGGCGGGTATAAAAATATGTTTGTAGCTCCGCTTTGTGCATGGACAATGCCGGTTTCATCAGCACAACTTTCCAATGTCCGCACAGTGGTGGTACCCACTGCCACAACTCTTTTGCCCGCAGCGCGGGTGGAATTGATCAAATCGGCGGTTTCGCTGCTTAAAACAAAATGCTCGGTGTGCATCTTGTGGTCGGTAATGATCTCTTCGCTGACCGGTTTGAAAGTACCCGCTCCCACATGCAGCGTTACTTCGGCGCGCCTGATGCCTTTTGCTTCGAGCTTTTGCAGTACATCTTCTGTAAAATGCAACCCCGCAGTTGGCGCGGCAACCGCACCGGAAACTTTGGCGAAAACTGTTTGATAGCGCTCAAAGTCGCTGCCTTCATCGCCGCGTTTGATATAGGGCGGCAGCGGAATGTGGCCGAATTGTGATTGCAGACTTTCCTGATCGGCGGTATCAAAATCAATAACAAAAGTACCGTCTTCCAGGCGTTCTGCAACTGTAAAACCAGGGGCTTCTGCCAGCAGTCTGCCCGCATGATCGAGCAGTTTTACATAAGTACCCGGCAGCGCACGCTTACCCGGCTTGAGCATGGCCTGATAGCGGGTGCCGGGAATTTTTTCTCCTGCCGGATGGGGATTGAGCAGCAGCGCTTCAAAATGGGCGCCTTCTTCCAGACCGTTTTTCCGGCCGTACATTCTTGCCCGCATGACTTTGGTGTTGTTGCTGACCAGGAGATCGCCCGGCGAAAGATATTCAACTATATCGGAAAAATCACGGATGGTGCACTTGCCGGTGGCTCGATCCATTACCAGCATTCTTGAGCGGTCCCGCTTTTCTGCCGGACGCTGGGCGATAAGCTCTTCCGGCAGCTGATAATCAAAGAGATCTGTTCTCATCAAAGTAAAATCCTCAACGTCCGTGCGACTGCATCTGTTCGCGGAAAAACTGCAGTTCGGCCCGCTCATAATCGGTCAGGCTGTTGATCCCCTCTTCGGAAATCTTATCCAGCAGCCGGTCGACTTCCTGCTGCGATACATGGGTTATATGCGGCTGCGGTGAACCGGCAGACGCAGAATTACTGTTGCCAGGGGCCTGACGGTCAAAAGTTTTGCTTTTGGGCGCACCGCCGAGACCCTTGAAAAGATCTTTCAAGCTCCAGACTACATCGCGTCTGCAGAAGATCATCAAATACAAATACGCCCCCACAAAGCCGCCGAGATGTGCCAGATGAGCTATATTGTCCAACCTGCCCGTGCTCAATATTTCCAGCACCGCGTAGACCACCACCAGAGTTTTTACCTTGACCGGTACCGGGATGAAAAGCAGATACAATTCCGTATTGGGCCGCAGCATGGCTACCGCCATCATCACTCCGAAGAGTGCGCCGCTGGCGCCCACTGTCGGGAAGCGTTCGCCCCAGTTGGCCGCCAGATGCAGCAACGCGCCGCAGACTCCGCTTAAAAAGTAGAGGATCAGAAAGCGCTTTCTGCCCAATATGGGGGCTACCATGCTGCCGAAGAGATACAGCCCGTACATGTTGAAAAATATATGGCCGAATCCATCGTGGAAAAACATGTATGTTATCAGCTGATACCATTGGAACTTGTATTCATTGGCCCACAAGTAGAGCGAACCATTTTCGCCGATACCCAGCAGAAAAACCACTATGTTTATGCCGATGATCGCCCAGAGCGCCTGCATTGCTTTGCGGGCGTCTTCTCCGAAGTCATCGCGGAAGCGCATGTAGGATCGGTCTCCAAGCATTTTTCAAATTCCCTTGCTTATTTGCCGGCTGCTTCATGTTCAAGCGCGTGATAACCGATGTCGCGGCGGCAGAACGCGCCCTGCCACTTGATGCAGTCTACGGCTTTGTAGGCGTTGTCAATCGCGGTGCGGACATCTTTGCCGCGGGCGGTTACGCCCAGAACGCGGCCGCCGCTATTGACGATCTCGCCCTTGTCGTTCAACGCAGTTCCGGCGTGGAATACTTTTGCTCCGGTGGCGGCGGCTTCCGCCAGACCGCTGATGGCAAAACCTTTTTCGTAATCGCCGGGATAACCGCCGGAAGCCATTACTACACAGACTGCCGGTTCTGCGCTCCAGATAAGTTCGGCTTCAGCAAGTCTGCCGGCGGCAACTTTCTGCATCACATCCACAAGATCGCCTTCAAAACGGCTCAACACCGCCTGAACTTCTGGGTCGCCGAAGCGCACGTTGAATTCCAAAACCTTTACACCCTTATCGGTAACCATGGCGCCGACAAACAGCAGACCGTGGAAGTCCAGATTTTCGGCTTTCAAACCCACCAGCACATTATCCAGTACATTTTTCTGAACTTCGGAAAGCACTGCATCGGTCACTACCGGAGCGGGGCTGTAAGCACCCATACCGCCGGTGTTGGGACCTTTATCCTGATCGTAGGCGCGTTTGTGATCCTGGCTGGAAGCCAGTGCGCGGATGGTATTGCCGTCGACCAGCGCCAGCACGCTGGTTTCTTCCCCGAAAAGACATTCTTCGATCAGCACGCGGTTGCCGGCACCGCCGAAACCGCCGTCAAAGCAAAGATCGATGAAGTCGCACGCATCTTTGGCATTATCTGCCACCAGCACACCTTTACCGGCGGCCAGACCGTCGGCTTTGACCACAATGCCTTTTTCGCCGTTGGCAAACTCTTTTTCCACATAGCTTTTAGCGGGAGCGGGAGTATCGAATTCAGCTGCACGGGCGGTGGGAATGTTGTATTTTTCCATAAACTTTTTGGCAAAAGTTTTGCTGCCTTCCAGCTGGGCGGCGGCTTGGGAGGGGCCGAAGATCGCAAGATTGCGGCTTTTGAAAACATCCACAATACCATCGCAAAGCGGAGCTTCCGGGCCGACCACGGTGAAGTCAATCTGATTTTCAACTGCCCAATCAGCCATCTTTTCCAACTCGCTGACCTTGATATTCACACATTCAAACTCCCGGGCAATACCTGCATTGCCGGGAGCGCAATAGACTTTTTCCACATTTTTGCTTTGTGCAAGTTTCCAGCACAACACATGTTCACGACCACCGGAACCGACTACCAAGATTTTCATTTTTCCACTCCTGTTGCAGATTTATATTTCAAAAAACATCTTCGCTTAATTTTTTTGCTATTGCCTGAATTTTTTTCAGATCCTTTTTGCCGTTGCCCAGCATCGGGATGGCATCGACCTCAAAAAAACAGTCGGCGCGCGGTATCCACAAATTAGGCAAACCGGATTCGCGCATTTTCTTCAAAAGTTCGGCGATATCAAATTGAGCTTCTCTGGCGTAGAACACCACCAGCTGTTCACCTTTGCGTTCATCGGGCCGGGCCGCCACTGCCACGAGATTATCCAGATGGCCGAGTTCTTCGATCCGGCGCTCGATCATTTCGTGCGGTACCATTTCGCCGGCGATCTTGCTGAACCGGGTCATACGCCCCACGATGCGGATGCAGCCGTTGCGGTCAACGGTGGCAATATCGTTGGTATTGTAGTAGCCATCGGGCGTGATCGCTTTGGCGGTGGCTTCCGGATCATCCAGATAACCGATCATCACGCTGGCGCCTTTGCAATGGAGCAAGCCCTGTTCATTTTCACCCAGTTCAGCGCCGGTTTCCGGATCAATGATCTTGACCGCGATCCCCGGCATGGGTACGCCGATACTGCCGTAGGGCCCCGACTCTTTGCCCAGCGTAAAGAGCGAGCTGGATATATTGATCGCCACGATCGGACTCATTTCCGTACAGCCGTAGGCTTCCACGATATTAAGACCGGTGATCGTCTTGACCCGTTCAAAAAGTTTCCGCTGGAGTTTTTCTGCCCCCGCAATGACCAGACGCAGCGAGGAGAGATCTTCCACTGAAGCATATTTGAGGTAACTTTGCAGGAATGTAGGAGTGGCGAGCATCAGAGTTATTTTGTTGGCCTTCACCGTCTGGCAGACGGCCCGGCCGTCGAGCGGATTGGGCACATACACCACCTGGGTGCCGGTTACTGCCGGAAAACAGAAGTTGGTCATAAGCCCGAAAACATGGAAAAGCGGCAGATTGCCCAGCACGCTGTCGTTGGGGCGCCATGCGATCTCGCGCCAGAAACTTATGATGTTGCTGTGCAGATTGTGGTGCGAAAGCATCACGCCTTTGGGCAATCCGGTCGAGCCGCTGGAAAAGAGTATGGCGGCGCATTCATTGACTCCGTTCCACGAGCGGGGCGCGACCAGCCGGATCAGTATCCAATGCGGTATCAGCAGCACTTGCAGAGTATTGAGCAGTTTCTCCCAGTTGCTTGCCGAGGCGAGGATGTCTTCCATAAAGACCATCTCTTCCGAAGGTTCGGTTTTCAGTTTTTCCACTACTGAACGGCTGGTGATGATGGTTTTGAGTTGTGCCTTCAGCCGCATTTTCTGCATGGCTTCCGGCCCGGACGTGTAATTGATCATGGCGGCCCGGCGGTCGGTGTACCAAAGCGCCAGCAGGGCTGTGGCGGTCATGGTGCCGTTGGGCAGCATAATACCCATATTTTCGCCTGTATCGCCGCGTTCACGGGTGATCGAACGCAGTTTTTTACTCAAAAGTATGGAGCGATCAAGGATCCGGAAGTTGTTGAGTTTTTCAGTTTCGTCAAAATCGCGGAACGTTACCTGCAGCGGGTGCTGTTTGGCGCGTTTGAGAAAACGGTGATGAATGGTTTTTTCGCCGGGGATCAGCGGCATTTCCGCTTCGGCGCCCAGTTCGCCGATTTTCTGCCAGATCTTGAATCCGCTCCAATCCGCCGGGATCGGTTCGCCCACGTAAACAGTTGCCGGAATCGGCAGCTTATGCGGTCTTATAAAGCGCAGATGCCCCTGATGGATGCGGAAAAGACTCCCCCAGAGCATACTCAAATGCATGGGGATCACCGGGATATTTTTGTCGGGCAGCATGGCCGCCACCCCGCCTTTGAATTCCTGCATTACTCCATTGTTGGAAATTTCCCCTTCCGGGAACATGCATACCACTCCGCCGCGCTCCAGCACCCGGTGCACCCGGGCAAAAAACTTCTGCATCTGCTTGGGCTGGTTGGCATTTGGTACTTCCAGCGCACCGATCCAGCGGAAAAACCATTTGAATCCGGGCATCCGGTAGAAATTGCTGTGGATAAGGATGGTGACTTTGCGCGCTTTCAGCCCCATGATAAAGAGCGCATCCAGAAACGATACATGGTTGGAAACAATCAGTACCGGTCCGTAGTCCGGCAAACGCTCTGCGTGTTCAAGGCGCAGGCGGTAGAATGTATTGCACAATATGAATGTTAGCGCCCGCAGCAGCAGTTCAGGCCGCCAGATCAACAGCAGCATCCCCCACGCGATCACCAGCCGCAGCGACCAGATTTCCAGTCCGTGCGGTATCGAACAGATCTCCTGCCAGTAGAATTTGAATACTGTTACCAGCAGCACCGGCAGCAGCATAATGCAGCCCGTAAGCAGCCAATGGCTTTCGCGGCTCCGCTGGTCGATGTAAATAAGATACATTGCCACTCTGCCGCCGACCAGCGCCAGATATATACCCATGGCCAAGCCAGCCATCTGCCAGCCGAATGAGCCGCAGCTTACCCAGTCCAGCGCCAGCGCCAGACCGAAAACCACCGGCAATGTCAAACCGGTAAGCAACCCGAAGCGGCGGCAGCGGGCGGCAGTTATCAGGCCGGCAGTAGCCGCGGCAGAAACAAGAATCACGCCGAACTCGCTGGCAAAAGCTTCACTCAAAGAGCTGCGGAGGATCACAAAAAGCGCCCCCATGCAGATTATCAAAGAACCCCAGGCAACCCAACCAACCTGCCCATCCGTATTAAGTTTTCGAGCCATATATAAATTCCGGAAAATGGTATCATCAAAAATATCTTTAATATATAATTATACAGCCAAAAGTGCTGAAAAGCAAATTTCCCCCTGCGAAAAGCCGGATATTTACTCTTAAAATGGTTGCCAAAAAGCCGGAATGGTGCTATCTTTTTATGTGGTGCGTACCGTGAGCTGATGTATCTGTGTTGGAAAACAACCGGGAAAGCGGATGTTCCGTACAGCAGCACAACAACGAAAATCAACATAAATCCGGAGAGTATTTCTTATGAGCAGAAAAGTTTTTTTTCAGTGGCTGCCGGCATTGGTGTCGGCGGTTATCCTGTGCGGCTGTGCGGCTGATGCCCCGGCCGCCAAAGAGGTCGATTTCCTTGATACGGTTCCCACTGTAACTTTGAAAAGCAAGGTTCCGCGGGTATCCAGCAAAGAGTGTGTGCTGAAAGTGCCTTACGATATTACTGCCACTGCCGGAAGGCCGCTGGAATTTTCCGTGATCCTTTCTTACGAGGGGTTCCGGCAGCTGGTCATCAAAGAGTGGTATATGTTCGACCAGTATAATTTTGAGATCCGCTACCGCCGGCTGCCGGATGATCGCGTGCCGGATAAAAATCAGCCGTTTTTGAAATATCGCATGAAAATCCCGAAAGATCCTGCGCCCCGCCGCAGCGAGCTTATGCTCAATCAGGGCAACCGGGCTATGCTGACATTGAATTTCCCGATTCCCGGCGAACTTGCTCCCGGCGAAAAAGCGATCTACGAAGTTTATGTTGTTACGGCACTGCGTACATTCCGTCTGGCAAGCAACCGCATGATTGTGCGTACCCAATGAGAGGATCATTCGGAAGATGAAACATTGGCACATTGCAGGTATCTGCGGTATCGGCATGAGCGCGCTGGCGCAGTTTGCCCGGGCTTGTGATATTGAAGTTTCCGGCAGCGACCGGGCATTGGAAAATTGCGAAAATGCTGCACTCAAGGCTATGCTTCAGGCTCAAGGTATAACCTTATATCCACAGGATGGCAGCCGTTTTTCCTCCGGCAATCCTCCGTGTGATGCGGTGGTCTATTCTACTGCCATAGAAGAAAGCAATCCGGATTTTGCCGCCTCGCAGGGGATCCTGCGTCTGCACCGGGCAACGGCGCTCAAAGAACTTATCCGGAACCGCTGTATGGCTGGTAAGGTTTCAGTGGCAGTTGCCGGCACCTGCGGCAAGACTTCCACAACAGCGATAATTTCCGAAGCGCTTGCCAATGCCGGAACCGATCCGGAGTGCATCAATGGCGGTATGATCAAAGCGTTCAAAAACGATATTTTCCCCGGCAACTACCGTCGCGGCAGCGGCGCAATAGTCTTCGAAGCCGATGAAAGCGATAAAAGCCTGCTGGAATTCCACCCCGATTACGCATTGGTTCTCAATATCGGCACCGACCATTACCCGAAAGCGGAACTGGCGGCAATGTTTGCACAATTTGTTAATCAAGCTCAATGTGGTGCTGTTCTGGCGCTGGATGTCTGGGAATTGATCAGGGACGATCTGCGTAAAGATTTGAAGATCATAACTTTTTCCGGTCAGCCGGGCCGGGGCGATGTGGCGGTGGAAGATTACAAAAATCTTGACGGCAAGAGTATGGCCAGATTCAGTTGCTTCAATGATTTTCAGGTACTTGCTTCGCCGGGTATGCACACGGCTTTGAACACTGCGGCGGCAACCGCGCTGCTGAAACTTATGGGCTATGGTCCGGAAGAAGCTTTGAAGTTTTCATTGAATTGCTGCGGAGTGGCACGGCGATTTGATTTTAAGGGCAGAACTTCTGCCGGGGCGGCTGTTTACGATGATTATGCACATAACCCCGAAAAACTGGCTACGATCATAAAAGCCGCGCAGGAAACTGCAGGAATAAACGGCAGAGTTTTTACATTTTTCCAGCCGCACGGCTACGGGCCGTTCGGTTTTATGAAAGACGAGCTGGGCAGAATACTTTCCCGGACTTTGCGTCCGCAGGATAAATTCTTTCTGGCTGAACCCTTTTATGCCGGCGGAACATCCAGTTTTTCGCCGCATGCCGCGGAAGTTGCTTCCGGGTGGGAAAAAGCTTATCCGCAACTGCCAATCGAGCTGGCCGGCGGCCGCGATGAATTGAAAAATAAACTGCTTGCTGCCGTGCAGAAAGGCGATATTATCCTGATAACTGGCGCACGGGACAACTCATTGAGTTTGTTCGCAGAAAATTTGTGCAGTTAATCTTATTATTTGCCGGCCAAATGACTTGAAAATAAAAGTTTTTATGGTATCTTAAATACAGCTGAAAATTATCAACAATGCAAATGCAGTAATGTTAAAGGGGAAAGCATGTCAGCAACAAGTTTGAATGAAGTACTGAAAATTGCAGTGGAAAACAATGCATCGGATATTCATGTTAAGGAAAATGCACCGGTTTTTTACCGCATCGACGGGGTGATGGTCGGGTGTGATTTTGTTTCGACACGGGATTTGCTGGATAGTTTTATTGAACAGATCACCAGTCCGAAACAGCGCGAAGCTTTTGAAAATACCGGCGACCTTGACCTTTCGCACCGCGAAGACGGTGTGGGGCGCTTCCGTGTGAATATCCACCGTCAGCGCGGTCAGATCGGGATCACTTTCCGTTGGGTGAAAAGCGAGATCCTGTCCATTGAACAGCTCAAACTGCCCCCCGTTATGACCGAAATTGCCAAAGCCAAACGCGGCATCATCATTATCACCGGCACCACCGGCAGCGGTAAATCGACCACCATGGCGGCCATACTGCAGTATATGAACAGCAACCGTCAGGAACACATTATAACCATTGAAGACCCCATTGAATTTGAGTTTGTCGACGATCAGTCGGTCTTTGAACAGCGCGAAGTCGGTCTGGATACCGACAGCTTTGCCGGCGCACTCAAGCACGCTTTGCGTCAGGACCCGGATGTGATCATGGTAGGGGAAATGCGCGACCGTATCAGTTTTGAAGCCGCATTGCAGGCTGCCGATACGGGCCATCTGGTTATTACAACACTGCATGCTTCCAACGCCGCACAGACCATTACGCGTATTCTGGATATGTTCGAGAAAAACGAACAGGATCAGATCCGCGAAGCGCTGGCTACCAATCTGTGCGCGGTCATTTCCCAGCGTCTTGCACCGCTGGCGACCGGTTCCGGTCGTGCCGCGGTCAATGAGATCATGATCAACACGCCCATTATCGGCAAGCTTATTCAGGAAGACCGTATGGAAAAACTTTCCGGCGCCATTCAGGGCGGTCAGGGCGACGGCATGATGAACTTCAATCAGTGCCTGCTCGAGCTGGTGAACTCCGGCCGGGTCACCCGCGAGGACGCACTCGAAATTTCCGACAATCCCGAAGGCCTGAAGATGAACTTTGAAGGCATCTTCCTCTCCGCCGATCAGGGCGGCGGTCTGGTGGGCTGATTAAGAAAACGATTTTTTCAACCATATTTCAAGGAGTTATTTGCTATGAGAAGCGACATAATGAAGTCGGGCGAAGAACGCGCCCCGCACCGCGCGCTTATGCGTGCTACCGGTATTTCCGGCGAAGACATCAAAAAACCTTTTATCGGGGTATGCAACAGCTATACGAATATCGTTCCCGGCCATTGCCACTTGCAGGAAGTCGGCAAACTGGTCTGCGATACCATCCGCGCTGCCGGCGGCGTGCCTTATGAATTCAACACCATGGCCATCTGCGACGGTATTGCCATGGGCCACGGCGGGATGAAATACAGTCTGCCCAGCAGAGAAATTATTGCCGATACTGTGGAATCCATGCTTATGGCGCACCCGGTGGATGCGGTCATCTGCATACCCAACTGCGACAAGATTGTGCCCGGTATGCTCATGGGCTGTATGCGCGTGAATATCCCCACGATCTTCTGCTCCGGCGGGCCGATGGCCGCCGGTAAACCCCGCAACGGCAGCGACAGCGACCTGATCACCGTTTTTGAGTGGGTGGCCAAACACCGTATCGGCGAGGTAAGCGATGAAGAGCTTGCCTGTCTGGAATGTGATGCCTGCCCCGGTCCCGGAGCCTGTTCGGGTATGTTCACGGCTAACAGCATGAACTGCCTGTGCGAAGCATTGGGTATTGCGCTCCCCGGCAACGGCACTACGCTTGCCACCAGCGAAGAACGCAAAGAATTGTGGAAGCGTGCCGCCCGCCGCGCTGTGGAAATGGCACTCGATCCCAATGCCAAGCGCGCCCGCGACTTTGCCACGCCCGAATCATTTTACAATGCGCTTATTCTGGATATGGCCATGGGCGGATCTTCCAACACCATTTTGCACACGCTGGCGGTTGCCAACGAAGCCGGAGTGCAGCTTGACCTCAAGAAATTTGATGAAATCAGCAAAAACACTCCGCATATCTGCAAACTCTCGCCTTCGAGCGATATTCACATTCAGGATTGCCACGCCGTCGGCGGCATTATGGCGATCATGAAAGAGATCGCCAAACTCGGCACGATCAATCTGGATTGCCCCTGTGTTTCCGGAAAAACGATCGGCGAAGAAATCAAACAGGCGCCGCATGCCGACGGCATCATTATCCGCAATCTGGATAATGCTCACAGCGTTACCGGCGGCTTGGCGGTTCTGTTCGGCAATCTGGCGGAAAACGGCTGTGTAGTCAAATCTGCCGGTGTATCCAAAGCCATGCTCACACATCGCGGTCCGGCGGTGATCTTTGAAAGTCAGGAAGATGCCTGCGAAGGTATTCTGGCCGGCAAGGTCAAAGCTGGCGATGTGGTCGTTATCCGCTACGAAGGCCCCAAAGGCGGCCCCGGTATGCAGGAGATGCTTGCCCCCACCAGTTACATCATGGGCCGCGGCCTGGGAGACAGTGTGGCCCTTATCACCGACGGCAGATTTTCCGGCGGTACCCACGGCGCCTGTATCGGGCATATCAGCCCCGAAGCTGCGCGCGGCGGTCTGATCGCTTATGTGGAAAATGGCGACATGATCTCCATTGATATACCCAATCGCACCATTGAGCTGGAAGTAGCCGACGAAGTTATTGCCGAACGCAAGAAGAACTTCGTTGCTCCGGCGCCCAAAGTCACCAAAGGTTATCTTGCCAAATACGCGGCATTGGCCACCAGTGCCGATACAGGCGGGGTTTTGCGCGTGGAGGCGTAAAAAAACGTGAAAGACGATTTTTTCGTTTCGTTGAAGCTCCTGGCAGGAAAAATTGATGAAGTTATTGAAGCAAGTCAATTTCCCTGTCAGGTGGAGCCTGCTTATCTGGGCAAGGCCATGCGGAGTTATCCGGCCAACGGCGGCAAACGGCTGCGGCCGGTGATCATGCTCTGGAGTGCGGCGGCCGCCGGCGGCGATACCGGAAAATTGCTGCCCGCGGCGGCAGCGCTGGAAATATTCCACAACTGGACCCTTGTCCACGACGATATTATCGACAACGATGATGTGCGCCGGGGCAGGCCCACTGCACATATTGAGTTGGCTGCGGCGGTGGATGCCGCCCCGGACCGACGGAAAAAATTCGGCAGTGATATGGCGATTTTAGCCGGCGATCTGATGCAGGGCTGGGCATTTGAGTTTATTGATCAGGCGGATACTTCGGCGGAAGTCAAGCTGAAACTGGCTTCGGAACTGCGTAAATTCGGCTATATAAAGCTTGTTTCCGGCGAAGCGATCGATGTGGCTATGAGTTACCGCGAGTCAGAAAGTATTACCGAAGAAGATCTTTTGGCCATGCAATCCGGCAAAACCGGCGCTTTGCTCCACTATGCCGCCCGTGCCGGGTGGATGATGGGCCGGGGATATGCTGCGGCGTGGGATGAACCGGAAGCTGCGGCGCTGGGCGAATTCGGCGAATATCTGGCGCTGGCATTTCAGATGCGCGATGATTATCTGGGTATTTTCGGCCGGCTCGAAGAATTCGGCAAGCCCATCGGCTCCGATCTTGCCGAGGGTAAAGCCACGGTATTGCTGCTGCACGCTTTGAAAAATCTTCCGGCGCCGGAAAAAGAGCAGTTGAAAAGTCTGCTCTACCGGGATGAATATACTTTTGAAGATCTGGAAGCTGCACGCAGACTTTTTGTTCAAAGTTCCAGTGTGGAATATTTGCAGAATAAAATTTCCTCCATGACCGGAAAAGCGCAGGAAGCACTGGCAATTCTGCCGGACGTTCCGGAGAAAAAATATTTGAGTGATCTTGCCAACTACCTTATCAACCGGGAGAAATGATCTCGTGACAGATTATCTTGTAATAACTTGCGGCGGTACCGGCGGACATTTTTACCCCGGTTTGAGTATTGCCCGCGCCCAGCAGGCGCGCGGCGGAAAAGTGATGCTGCTTTTGAGCGGCAAAAATTCCGGTGAGCAAAAGAAGATCGCCGAAAAGTTTGCCATTCCATGCCGGACATTGCCGAACATGCCTTCTCCGGGAATCAAACGTCCGGCGAGCTGCTGGAAATTTGTAAAAGGATTGCTCGGCGGGATCAGACAAGCCAAAAAGATCATGCAAACAGAACGCCCCTCCGCAGTCCTGGGTATGGGATCTTTTGCGTCTTTGCCGGTGATCTGGGCGGCAAAGAGTTTGCGTTTGCCGATATTTCTTCACGACGGCAATGCCAGGATCGGCAAAGCCAACCGTTTTTTGAGCCGTTACGCCAGGGTGCTGGCAACCGCGTTTCCGGCGGTCAATGCCGATAAAGTGCGTTGTAATTGTGTGGTCAGCGGTATGCCCATACGCCCCGAATTGAAACAGGAAACTTTGAGTAAGGCCGAAGCGGTGAACGCGCTGAATAGTAAATTCAAATCCACTTTGAATTCCGATAATTTTACCATATTGCTCTTCGGTGGCAGTCAGGGGGCAAGAAAACTCAACGGAGTTTTTGGCAACGCCATCAGAAATCTCGCAAAAAAATATCCCAATATCCAGTTAATACACCTTACCGGCGCCGGTGAATTTGAAGCAGTAAGCAAATTCCATGCAACTACTGATTGTCCGGTATTGCTGCTGCCGTCGCTTTCGGAAATGCATTGGGCATTTCAGGCGGCCGATCTGGTGATAAGCCGCTCGGGCGGAAGTTCTGTTGCTGAAATAAATGCGTTCGGCAAGTACTCCGTGGTGGTGCCGTATCCTTTTGCGGCGGAATTGCATCAGGATGACAATGCCGACTATCTGGTTTCACTCGGTGCGGCAGAAAAAATCAGCAACAGCGATTTAACTGAAGATTTGGCATTGGAACTGCTCGAACGGCTTTACAATCAGAAAAATATTGCCGAAACAGGCAGAAAAGCGATCCGTCCCGATGCCTGGAACGGCGCCGGAAATATGCTCAAACTTATAGACGAAACAGTAGGAAAATAACATGAAACAAGTATTGGTTATCGGCGGTTCCGGCCATGTTTCCGGTGCGGTCGTGCGCGCGGCGCTGGCCGATGGTTACAAAGTTTATACGCTCACCCGCGGCACCCGTCCGGCGGTGGGCGAAGTTGTGGAGCTCCATGCCGACCGGCACGATACGGCGGCGATGGAAAAAGTTGCACGCGATATTGCTAATGAAAAGTTTGATGCGGTGATAGATTGTATTGGTTTCAACGCCGATGATATGAAACAGGATCTGGAGCTTTTTGCGCCGTTGACCGGCGATCTGCTCTTTATTTCTACAGACTGGGTTTACGAGCCGACTTTGCGGAGATTTCCGCAACCGGTGGAAAATTCACCCTGTATTACCAGTGATCGCGATGGGCTTGAAGCCTACGGCTGGGGTAAACTTATGGCAGAAAACTATTTGCGCGAACACGCTCCGAAGCATCTCAACTACACGATTTTCCGGCCGTGCCACATCTATGGTATGCCTTCTGAATTGGGCTGCTATCCCGCGCATTGCCGCGATAAAAACCTGATCGCCGGTCTGCTTGCCGGTGAAACGCTGGAACTGGTGGAAGGCGGCAGAATGCTCCAGCAGCCCATAGCTGCCGATGATTTGGCCAAAACAATGATAAGCAGTATCGGCAATGCCAAAGCTTATGGCCGGGTTTTCAATATGGCGGGGCCGGATATTGTGGAATCGCGCGAATATTACGCAATAATTGCCCGGGCGCTTGGCGTGGAGCTCAAGGTAAAAGATATCAATTATGCGGAGTATCTGGCCGCCAATCCGGGGAAGCGGCCCTTTCTGTTCCACCGTATTTACACGTTAGACGATCTGGCTGCTGCCGGATTGTGGGTTCCGGCCATCCCTTTGAGCGAAGGCTTGCGCGAGCATACTGTAAAACTGCGCGCCAGATGCGGGCTGTGATTTTCAGCAAAATGTGATCGCCGCCTCCTGCGCTCGGAGAACAGAAGCGATATTTTGTTTATCAAATACAGACAATGAAGCTTTTGTACAGGAAAATGCCGGATTTTTCGAAAAAAATCGAAAAAAATGCCTGTATACGCATTTGCCGGATTTGAATATTCTGAAAGTGTGTGGTATCTTATACGAAAAGTACGATTTGTAGAATATTAAGCTCGTTTTTTTTGAGATAGTACAGTTTGGAATCTGGTCAAAGTGGTTGAGAATGAAATATTGAAAAAGCTCATGAGTTCACCCGTATTGGTGGAAAAAGAGCATTTTCTGGTGAAATTTGCAGAAACTGCAGCAGAAATCGAAGCCGCCAAGCGCTTGCGATACGATGTTTTTATGGAAGAGCAGGGGCATATGGCGGGCAAAGGCCTGTCCGATGATGCGCTGGATGAAGATGAATTTGATCCATACTGTCTGCATCTGGTTGTTATTGAGCGGAAAAATAACGAAGTCATAGCTACTTACCGTGTGCATCCCGGTTCTGTTGCCCAGCACGGATTGGGATTTTATTCCGAACAGGAATTCAAAATCGGCGGATTGGAAAAGATCGCAGGCAATGTTGTGGAAGTCGGCCGCTCGTGTGTCAAGCCGGAATTCCGTAATGGTGCGGTCGTTGCCATGCTCTGGACGGGGATGGCTTCCATGCATGAACTGATTGATTGCCAGTATCTTCTCGGCTGTGTAAGTTTATCTACCACCGATCCGGTCATTGGCCGGGCCATGTGTCAGTATCTGGCCGGCAAGGGCGATGTTTTTACTGACGAGCTGGATATTGTGCCGCAACCGGGATGGGAGTTGCCTGAAGTCGATCCGGAAGCAGTAAAAGCATATACCGAAGGCGATAAAAAAGCTGAACTGCTCAAGATGGTGCCGCCGCTGCTGAAAGGTTATCTCCGGGTGGGAGCCAAGTTCGGACGCGAACCGGTGCTGGATAAAGAGTTCGGAACCATAGATTTTCTGGTCTTTTTCAAATTCAGGGAAATGGATCAGAAATATGCCCGGCATTTTCTTTGAACAATAAAACTTTCCGGAGTTGGCGCAAATGACTTTGCTGCGAAAAATCTGGCGATCAACAATGTTTCTTCTGTGGATGTGGCCATTTGCCATCTATTCGCTTTTCCGCAGTATCGGCGGCCGTGCGGGAATCAAACGGGTGGCCTATTGCACCCGAAGCTGGGGTAAGTTTCTGGTAAAAAATTTTGGTGTGGATGTAAAATTCATCTGCAATCACCGGATAGAAGAGGGCATGCTGATCGTTTCCAATCATCAGAGTTATCTTGATGTATTGCTTCATGCCTCGCTGTTTCCAATTCGATTCACTCCCAAAAAAGATATCAAATATTGGCCCATACTGGGGTTTTATCTGGGGATCAGCCGCCCATTGTGGATTGACCGCAAAAACCGCCAGAAATCTGCGGAAACGGTCGAAGAGATCCACCGGACTCTGGCTGACGGAGTATCGCTGCTGATCTATCCTGAAGGCACCACCACCGATGGCGAAAGCGGCATGCTGCCGTTCAAACCCACCAGTTTTGCAACTGTCATCGGCACCGGATTCAAAATCCAGCCGATCATCACACAGTATTTGCGCGATAAGGATAACTGGAACCCCGCATGGTATGGCGATCAAACTCTGCTGCCGCATTTATGGAAGTTTCTCGGTCGCAAAAAGACCCGCGTAATTGTTACTGCTCTGGAGCCGGTAACTCCCCTGCCGGGCGAGGATCGCAAGGCTTTGGCCGCACGCGTGGAAAAACTTATGACCGGGGCCATGGCAAAAAAAATACAATAAAAATGTTTTGCAAAGTTGGTAAAAATGCCGCGTTGTGGTATATTGTCTTGAATATAAAATAAAGAATTTTTTAATAATATAAAATCAGGAGAAAATGATCATGAAAATCGTCAGTCGTATTTCCATTGCCGCCGTTTTGATGGGTGCTGTTACGCTCTTTACCGGTTGTACCGATCCGGAACCCGGCAAGGGCGGTACTATTCCGCCGGCATGGGATGAACCCGGCGCCCCCCGCGTTGGCGGCGCTGGCGGTAACGGCCTGGGCAATGGCTGGAACTCCATCGACGAAAAACCTTCCGATTGGACCAGCGGAGCCAATGACGGCGCCCTCGATGAACGCACCGGCGTGCGCCGCGTGGAAGTTGCCGGTTTCCCAAAAATACTTTACTTCGGGTTCGATACTGACCGTGTCAACGCTTCGGAAAAAAACAAGGTCGCCGAGGCCGCCGCTTTTATGAAGAGCAATCCCAATCTCGTGCTGGTCATCGAAGGGCACTGCGATGAACGCGGTACCGAAGAATACAACCGCGCGCTGGGTGAACGACGCGCACGCGCCGTGGAAGCTCAAATGGGCGAAAATGGCGTCGATTTGGCACATATCCGCACCGTCAGCTATGGCGAAGACAAACCCGAAGTTGTCGGCAATGGCGAAAGCGTTTGGAGTCAGAACCGCCGTGCAGTATTGTGGGTCGGCAAATCCGCTAATTGATACACGCAAGCAAAATTACGGCAAATTTCGCGCCTTACTGCGGCAGTTAAGCTCGGTCGAGTCAGTCGTACACTCCCTCGCTGAGCGATACACGCAAGCAAAATTACGGCAAATTTCGCGCCTTACTGCGGCAGTTAAGCTCGGTCGAGTACAGTCGTACACTCCCTCGCTAACTGCCTTGTAAAACCCGAAATTTTCTCGTACTTTTGCTTGCTCATCGTGGGTTGTTCTTTGCGCTCGCTTCGCTTGCGCTTTTTGTTTGCTCTATTTGCGCTCGCTTCGCTTGCGCTTTTTGTTTGGCTTGAGCTGAAACAATATACAAAAAAGGTTGTTGCAAACCATTTCAAGTTCTGCAACAACCCTTTTGTTTTTTATAAGTGTTTCTTCAGTAACGGTAATTCTCCGGTTTGAACGGCCCGTCTACTGCTACTCCGATATAGTCAGCTTGCTTCTGGGTTAGCCGGGTCAGCTTGGCCCCGAGCTTTTCCAGATGCAGTCTTGCCACTTCTTCATCGAGTTTTTTATCCAGAAGATACACTCCCACTTTGCGGTCGGGATTGCGTGCTATATCAATTTGTGCCAGTGTCTGATTGGTAAAGCTGTTACTCATTACAAAGCTGGGGTGGCCGGTGGCGCATCCCAGATTTACCAATCGGCCTTCGGCCAGGAGATAGATGCTGTGTCCGTCGGGATAAGTATAGCGTGTTACCGGGCAGGTGTTGTCTTTGATCTGCACTTTTTTGATCTCCGGCCAGGTTTCCAATCTTGCCACCTGGATCTCGTTATCAAAGTGACCGATGTTGCAGACGATCGCCTGATCTTTCATCTGGCTCATGTGTTCAGCGGTAATGATATCGCAGTTGCCGGTGGTGGTTACAAAAATATCTGCTTCAGCAAGTGCATCTTCCACTGTGCAGACCTGAAAACCGGCCATGCATGCCTGCAGCGCACAGATGGGGTCCACTTCGCTGACCAGTACCCGGGCTCTTTCATTACGCATGGCTTCGGCACAGCCTTTGCCCACATCGCCGTAGCCGCAGACCATAACCGTTTTGCCGGAGATCATCACATCCAGCGCCCTTTTGATACCATCGGGCAGGCTGTGACGGCAGCCGTAGATATTATCGAATTTACTTTTGGTTACCGAGTCGTTGACGTTTACTGCCTGAAACAGCAGTTCATTTTTTGCCGCCATCTGGATCAAACGGTGAACTCCGGTGGTCGTCTCTTCAGAAACCCCTTTTACATTGGCGGCTACTTTATGCCAATGGCCGGGTTTTTCAGCCAGCACCCGCTTGAGCAAGGCATTGATGACCTGCATTTCGTATACATCGGTGGGTTCATCCAGTATGGAGGGGTTATCTTCTGCCGCTACTCCGCGGTGGATAAGCAGCGTGGCATCGCCGCCATCGTCCACGATCTGATCAGGACCGCTGCCGTCGGGGAAAGTCAAAGCTTCGTAGGTACATTCCCAATATTCTTCGAGTGTTTCGCCTTTCCAGGCAAAAACCGGCACTCCCAGATCAGCGATCGCTGCTGCGGCGTGATCCTGGGTCGAGAATATATTGCAACTGGCCCAGCGCACATCAGCGCCCAGCGCTTTGAGTGTTTTGATCAGAACCGCAGTCTGAACTGTCATGTGCAGACTGCCGGAGATCTTGATGCCTTTCAGCGGTTGTTCTGCTCCGTATTTGCGGCAGGTTGCCATCAAACCGGGCATTTCCTGTTCGGCAATCTCTATTTCGCGATGGCCGAAGGCTGCAAGTGTAATATCTCTGACTTTGTAATCCATATTTCCCCTTTAGAGTTTACTGTGTGCGTAGCGGATCAGTTCTTCGGTTTCCTGCCAGCCTATACAGCCATCGGTAACCGATACATTGGGCAGCGGTTTGCGCCCGGAGGATATATCCTGTCGGCCTTCGCACAGATGGCTTTCAAGCATCATGCCGACAATGGCATTCTCGCCGGCAGTGATTTGGTCTACGATGTTGTAGAAAACTTTTTTCTGCCGGTCAAAACGTTTGCCGCTGTTGGCGTGACTGCAGTCGATAACTATCTGCGGCGGCAGTCCGGCTTTCTTCATGGCCACTTTCAGAAATGCAATATACTCTGCTTCGTAATTTGGTCCCTGACCGCCGCGCAGTACGATATGACCGTACCGGTTGCCGGTGGTGCGGTATACGCTCACTTCGCCGTTGCCATCCACACCGATAAAACTGTGCTGACGGCGGGCGGTATTTACTGCATCGATAGCAATCTGCATATTGCCATCGGTAGCGTTCTTGAATCCGACCGCCATGGAAAGCCCGCTGGCAAGCTGCCGGTGGGGCTGACTTTCGGTCGTACGCGCCCCGATCGCGGTCCATGCCACTGCATCAACGATATACTGTACCAGAATCGGGTCAAGTGTTTCGGTGGCTACCGGCAGACCTTTTTCCACTATCTCCAGCATCAGCTGGCGCGAAAGTTTTATACCTTTTTCGATATTGTATTCGTTGTTCATATCCGGGTCGTAGATCAACCCTTTCCAACCTACGGTGGTGCGGGGTTTTTCAAAATACACCCGCATTATCAGCAGAAGTTTATCGCTGACTTCCCGGCTCAATTTTGCCAGTTTATCGGCATATTCCAGCGCAGATTCCCGGTCATGGATGCTGCACGGACCTACCACGATCATTTTGCGCGGATCTTTTCCGTCGAGAATATCAAATACCTCCTGCCGGTGGCGGATAACCTGTTCTACACCCAATAGCGGCAGGGGTAATTCAGAATGTATTTCATTGGGGGTCGGCAATTTTGACCGGCTCTGAATGTTTACATCGCTGTTTTTCAAAAGATGGTTCATTCAAATCAGCCTTTCTATTTTCAAAACTCAAAAGTTCAGCCATTCCCGCAGAAAGTTGACATATTCAATGTCGCGTTTGGCGGCAATGAGTCCATCGCCGGAACAGGCATATTCCACTGCAAACATACCGGATTTAAGTTCGTTTTTCAGCAGACCCAGCATTTTGCCTGTATCGATATGGCCGCCTTCCAGATGGGTGGCAAAATAGTATTTGAAATCTCTGGAGCGCATCAGGTTTTTAAGGTGGGCGTAGTAGATCTTGCCTTTGAGCAGTTCAACGACTTTGTCGATGCTTTCGCCGTTTTTGTTCAAAAAGATGTTGCCGTGGTCATAGTTGATGCCGATCGCGGGACTCTTGACATAGCTCAAAAGTTTGGCGCTGCTGGCGGCAAGGTCGTGGATGTAGCAGTTGTGGGTTTCCAGCGCCGCGAGCATGCCGCGTTTTTCCAGCTCGTTGCCGGCGCGGGTCAGGCCTTCGCCGTGACGGATGTACATATCTTCATCGGCCAGCACGCTGCCGTTGCTGGCAAAATCGTAATAATCCACGCCGTCGGCGATCAGATTGTCGGTAAACATGTTCAAAAGTTTGGTGCCGCATTTTTCTTTGGCCCAGTCGATGAAGTTGACAAAATCTTCAAAATCCTGCTTGCGGGTGTCTTCTGCAGTATTGAAGCAGAGCTGATATCCGAAGGCAAGTTCAAGGTCCGGATTGCGCTGTTTGAGATCTTCGACCATGGCAAAGTAGTCTTCTTTGCTCATATCGTAATATCTTTTGCCGCGCAGTTCCACCCCATCGGCACCGACTGTTTTGATGAGTTTGAACAAATCTTCGAATTTACCGGCGCCTTCGTAATAGTTTACATGAAGCAGAACTTTCATGGCTTTTTCTCCTGTTTTTTATTGAATCGGGTTGACAATTTTTTATTTTTTATATTTCAGCCTTAATAATATACCTTTCCCCTTGCTGATTGTCAAGCTGTTCAATCTCTTTTAATATAATAAAATTTGCTTTTTTGCTGTGGCTGGTTTATATTACATAAGACTGCGTGAACAATGGTTGTGTTTGGGTAATTGAAGCTGATTTTACATCAGATCGTCCGACGGCCGGGGCAGGCGGTATGATTGGTGCCGGAAATGGTTTGCCGGAGCCGGTTTTATCAGATTTTATAAAGTTGTGGAATTTTGGTTTTATGAGCGGTAAATTGAGTTGCTTTGCGTATTGTATTCTGACTGCGGCGGCACTTTTGCTGTGCGGCTGCCAGAGTCAGGATCCGAATAAACCCACCCGTATTGATGACTTTGACTATACTTCGGTGGTGAATAATCACCTTTCGCTGCTGGATTTTGCCCGCCATCTGCATGCTGCCAAGCTCAATGTGGTGCAGATACAGCCGCTCCGGGCGGATGTTCTGCGCGCCACCAGCGCCGCGGCGATATTGATCGACAAAGATGAGATCGGGGTCTATTACTACAATACAGATGTGGAAGCTCAGCGCAAGATACTGGCAAAATACCATGAAGATGGTTTTGCATATATTCTCGGATTCCGTTTCCCGGTGTTCATGGCGGGCAGCTATGTGCTTACCGGAGTTGAAAAACATCCTAAAAAGAAGGAGATAGCGGCTGCTTTGCGCAACTTTAAATGATTTTGCGGACTGCGTAATAAAAATTATAAAACAGGGGTACAGAAGTTCGACAATGGAGTGTCCCGGATGCGGTGGAAGGTTTTGTTCAGTGTTTGGTGCTTGCAGGTTGAAAAATAAAGCTCAAACTGCAAGCACTGGTCACTGATGATGCTGACCGGAACTCCATAGTCAATTATCTTACCCGGCGATTTTTATATTGCAAATATCAAAATTCTGCCGGTATTTATACCGGTAACGTCTGTTCCATATTTGACTGGAAAAATGGACAGCAGTTTCGTTTTTATTGAAAACAAGTTTCCGGCGGCCATGCGTGCAGAGAATAACCTTTCTAAAACTCTGTAAGGACTGAAGCGTTCGGGAGAAATAAAAATCCTCATAAAAAGAAAGGAAGAGGATCATGGAGTGCAAGAAATCTTGCAAAGGCGCCGTCAAGTATGTCTACAACTTTGGCGGGAACAATTCTGAAGGTAACGAAACTATGCGCGCTCTGCTCGGGGGTAAGGGCGCCAACCTGGCGGGAATGGCTGCATTGGGCTTGCCGGTTCCTCCCGGTTTTACCATCACTACCGAAGCGTGTGCTGAATTCGGCAAGATCGGCAAAAAAGAACTTTTTGCCAAGATCGCTCCGCAGGTCGATGCTGCATTGGCTGAACTGGAGAAAAAACTGGGCAAAACCTTTGGTAAAGGCCCCAATCCCTTGCTGGTGTCGGTGCGTTCCGGCGCTGCGGCATCCATGCCCGGCATGATGGATACAGTTCTCAACCTCGGTTTGAACGATACCACAGTCAAGGCTTTGATCGAACTTACCGGCAATGAACGTTTTGTGCTGGACAGTTTCCGCAGATTTATCCAGATGTTCGGCGATGTGGTCATGCACATTGATTCGGATCTGTTTGAACATGCGCTGGAAAATCTGAAAAAATCCCGCAAAGTCAAGCTGGATAACGAACTTTCGGCCGATGACCTCAAGGTTTTGATCGCTGAATACAAGAAGATCGTCAAAAAGGCGGCCGGTTGTGAGTTCCCCACCGACCCGGTGGATCAGCTCTACCGCGGTATTCAGGCGGTGTTTGAATCCTGGGATAATCCCCGCGCCATCCGTTACCGCGAACTCAACGACATTCGCGGGTTGATCGGTACTGCGGTGAACGTTCAGGCGATGGTATTCGGCAACTCCGGCAACAACTCGGCTACCGGTGTGGCATTCACCCGCGACCCCTCCACCGGCGAAAACGAATATTTTTACGGCGAATTTCTTATCAACGCCCAGGGCGAAGACGTGGTTGCCGGTATCCGCACTCCGCAGCAGATCACTATTGCCGGCAGCAAAGCGTGGGCCAAGCGCCAGAATATTCCGGAAAAAGTCCGCAAAGCGGAATATCCTTCGCTGGAAGAAGCCATGCCCGAATGTTTCAAACAGCTTGACGAAATCAAAAATAAGCTTGAAAAGCATTACCGCGATATGCAGGATATGGAATTCACCATCGAAAACGGCAAGCTCTTCATGCTCCAGACCCGTAACGGCAAACGTACTGCGGCCGCCGCAGTGCGTATTGCCACTGATCTGGTGAAAGAAGGCCTGATCGACGAAAAGACCGCTGTGCTGCGGGTGGAACCCGCCCAGCTGGATCAGCTGCTGCACCCGGTGTTTGTCAAGAGTTCTGAAAACAAGGCGGTCAAACTTACTGTCGGGTTGCCCGCTTCGCCGGGTGCCGCTGCCGGTATGGTGGTGTTCAGCGCCGAAGATGCCGAAAAGTGGAGTAAAGATGGCAAAGCGGTAATCCTCTGCCGTATTGAAACCAGCCCCGAAGATATCGGCGGTATGCATGTGTCGCAGGGTATTCTTACTGCCCGCGGCGGTATGACCAGCCATGCGGCAGTAGTTGCCCGTGGTATGGGGACCTGCTGTGTGGCCGGCTGCGGCGAAGTCAATATCGACTACAAAAACCGCAAGATGACTATCGGCAATGCCGTGATCAATGAAGGCGTCTGGATCAGTTTGAACGGTTCCACCGGTGCGGTTTATCAGGGCAAAGTCGAAACGGTCGATCCGGAGCTTACCGGGCCTTTCGGCGACATTATGGAATTGGCGGATAAATACCGCAAACTGGGTATCCGCACCAATGCCGATACTCCTCATGATACAACTGTGGCAGTAAAATTCGGTGCCGAAGGTATCGGCTTGTGCCGTACTGAACACATGTTCTTTGAAGGCGACCGCATTATCGCTTTCCGCCGTCTGATCCTGGTTGCGGAAACGGTTCGCAAGCTCAAGACCGAATATGGCAAAGAAACTATTGCCGAACTCAAAAAGCTTGCTCTCAAGGCCGCTGAACTCAATGCGGTCAAGCAGTATGAAGAAGCGTTGAAAGCACTGCTGCCGCTGCAGAGAAAAGACTTCAAGGGCATGTTCGAGGCTCTCGCCGGCCGTCCGGCCACCATCCGTCTGCTGGATCCGCCGCTGCACGAATTTCTGCCGCAGAACGACAATCCCAAAGGTCAGAAAGAAATGGCCGAACAGCTGGGCGTGAAACTTGCCGATATCAAAAAACTGGTTGAAGGCATGCACGAATTCAACCCCATGCTCGGTCATCGCGGCTGCCGTCTGGGCATTGTTTACCCCGAAGTAACTGCCATGCAGGCGCGCGCTATCATGGAAGCTGCCGCTGCAGTTCCCGGTTCCAAACCCGAAATCATGGTGCCGCTGGTGGGCAATGTAAAGGAACTTGCGTTGCAGAAAGCGATCATTCTGCAGGTCAAAGAAGATGTCCAGAAGGCCAAAAAGACCACGCTGGAAGTCAAGATCGGCACCATGATCGAAGTTCCTCGCGCCGCTGTTACCGCCGATAAGATCGCCGCTGAAGCTGAATTTTTCAGCTTCGGTACCAACGACCTTACCCAGATGGGCTGCGGTTTCTCCCGCGACGATGCCGGTAAATTTCTGGGCGACTATGTAAAGATGGGCATTTACGAATACGATCCATTCCAGGTGCTGGATACCGATGGGGTCGGCGAACTGGTGAAGATCGCCGTGGAAAAGGGTCGGAGCGTCCGCAAAGATATCAAGCTCGGTATTTGTGGTGAACATGGCGGCGATCCCAAGACCATCGCGTTCTGCCATCAGGTGGGGTTGAACTATGTATCCTGCAGTCCGTACCGTGTACCCATCGCCCGGCTGGCCGCGGCACAAGCTGCGATCAAAGGCGATAAGTAAGTTTTCCAAAAACTTTTGTTGGAATTGCTTTTACTGAAATAATAAAAACGCAGGGTGCGGCAAAATCTTAAAAAGTTTTGCCGCACCCTGTTTGTTTTCTATTATTACTTGCGTAAGCAGCGCCTCTGAAAGTCCGTTTTTGTCCGTTGCTCTGCGGCGTTATAAACCGAGCATACGGCAGAAATTTTTTATGGTCGGCTTCAGTTTGAATGCTGTTTTGGCGTGCATTTTTGCTTCGGAATGGAGTTTTTCTTTGCGGGCTTCGCGGCAGAGTTTATTGTGCAGATCTGCCAGACGGTGCCGGATCTGCTGCTGATAGCGGGTTTGCACTTCCGGATTTCCGGCAAGAAAATTTTCCAAGACTTTCAACACTACCGACTGTTTAGCGTAGCTGACTTGGGATATGTTGCCGCCGTGACGCCGCCGCAGAAAAACCGGCTCCTGCACCGCGTAAAAATCACTTTGCAGCGACAATTTCAAATAGAGAGCATAATCAGCTGCTACTTGCCGCTCATTGCCCAGTCCGCCGTTCTGCAAAAAGAGTTCCCGCGGCATCAGCGTGGCGGTACAATTTACCAGTATGTGGCTGATAAGTTTGCCGGTGATCTGGCCGGAGGGATATACCGTAACTTTCCGCTTGGTCGGGAGTTCGTTGCCATCCGGATCAATGGTGATGTATGTGCCGTAGCTTATGGCAGTTTTTTCTTTATCCTTTATGGCATTATACAATCTTTCCACCGCATCGGGCAGAAAAACATCGTCGGAATCATTGAAAACTATATATTCGCCCTGTGCCAGTTTTGCCGCATGATTTTTAGCGGCAGAATCCCCGGCATTGGTTTGATAAACATATCTGACTTGCGGGTAGCATGCCTGAACCATTTCGCCGGTATCATCGGTTGACCCATCGTCGACCACGATTATTTCGCAATTCTTATAAGTCTGGGCCAACAGCGAATCCAGCGATTGCTTGAGATAATCTTTGCGGTTGTAGGTTGATACACCTATGCTTATCAGCGGCAGATTTTCCATTTTCAACATTTCCCCAGATCAATGACCAATTTTTCAAGCGTAAGCAGCGCATCGCTGCCGGAAACCATCTTCCGCTGGGCCTCGGTTATCAGATCCAACGCTTTGGCCAGCGATTGCGGGCTCCAGCGGGCGGCGCTTTCGCAGAGTTTGTATGCCCGGTACGGGTGATAGCTCAAAAGTTTATTTTTCGGAAAACGCTCTTTCAGCGAGCTGTCGAGATTGCTGAAATAATTGGGCCCGAAGCGGTCGGGAACTCCCAATTCCTGCATAAAACTTCGAGTCTGAACTATGTCGGTAAATGCCCCGGCGGCACTCCACAGCAAGCTCAACTCCTGATTGCCGGAACTCTTCTCTTTTTTCAGTGTCCGCAAAATGGGCGTAAGCAGCGCCAAGGCTCCGGCGGTGTTGCGTTCACTCAAGGCCGAGCCCAGCTCCCAGCTGACTGCAGCGGCATCGAAAGTTACTACTTCGCGGCAATCTTCGATCGTGATGGTTTTGTTGCCGGCGGTATAGCAGTAGAGTTTTTCCAATTCATTGCCGCGCAACGCGGAATCGCTGCCGGTGGCGGCGGCAAGATATTCAGCGGCATCGGGCGTGATCTTGTAGCCGGCATCTTTAACTTGCGAACTTATACTGCTGACCTGCTGGCGGACAAAGTCTTTGGCTTTCTGGTCGGGCAGATTCAGGAGTTCAAACTCTACATTTTCGCTTGTTTTAAGCAGTTTTGCCAGCGATTTTCTGCCGTCAAGTCCGGAGCCATCGACCAGCAGCCGGATGCCTTCGATCACCGGCGGCTTTACCACTTCGTCGGCAAAACGGTTCATCAATGTTTCGCCGGCTTTGGTACTGCGGCTGTCGCTCATGACCTTAAAACCGCTCCAATGGCGCAACCATACGGTTTTGCCGTCGCCGAAAAAGGGTGGAGTTTTGGCTGAAGCCAGAAATTCATTCAGAGTATCTTCCGGCGCAATGGTTTCGTCGTCGCCCCGGATTATTTCCAGATCGGCAGAGGAATCAAACTCCGGACCGAGCCATTCGGTTATCAATGCCAAGGCACGCGATTTTACTGCCGCATCGTCGCTGCCGGATATTACATAGAGCTGCATAGCAATTTATCTCCCCTGCCACGGAATTTTTTCCGGTTCCGGCAAACCCATTGCCCGGTACCACGTCCGGAAATGGGTTTTGCTGATCTTCTGCAAAAGTTCCGGATCTCTGGCGGCGATTTCGTTGGCCATGGCCTGAACGTTGCTGCCGGCACCGCGGGGCAGGGTTACTCCGGCGGTTTCCGAGAGTCTGGCCATGATGCGTATGAATCCATCGCGGGCAAGAATACTGGCCGCTGCTACTGCCACATCGCTTTCAGCTTTGGTTTCCTGATCAAGTTTTATCTGGCGGCCGCGGGTCTGCAAAGCGTTGCGGATGAGCGACTCGCTGCCGAATTTATCGGAGAGCATACGGGGGCAGTCGGGGACTCTTTCCAGCAGTTCTTCAATAACTTTGGCGTGTCCCCACGCCAACAGCCGGTTGAGGTTGCCGAAATTGCCGTAGAGCCGGTTGTAGGCTTCCGGACCCACCGCGACCACGGCGAATTTGCCGGGGGCGATGCTGCGGATCTTTTGGGCGATTTCGGTGATTTTTTTATCCGATTTGATAAGTTTGCTGTCGCAAACTCCGGCGGCGGCGAGGTTTGCCCCGATCTCCGCATCGGCATAGACTCCGGCCACTACCAACGGCCCGAAAAAGTCGCCTTTGCCGCTTTCATCGATCCCGCCGTGCGGCGTGACCGGCGCTGTATCAAGTACCGGAGCAGAAGCGGTTCCTTCGTAACCGAAGCCAACGGTATGCAGCACTTCCGGCTCCAGAAAATAGAGCACAAAATCTGCCGTGGATGCACCCTGAACGGTCAGTTTGCCGCTTTTATATGCCGCCACATTGATCTTGTTGCCGGCAGCTTTCCAATGCCCATACGGCAAATCCGAAAACTGCCAGCCGTGTTCGCGGCAGTAAGTTTCGATCTGCATACGCTGTGCGTCATTAACGGTACAGACATAATTTTTGGGCATGGATTTTTCTTCAGCCATCAGCGCACCTGTTTAAGATAGGCTTCGATAAATTCCTGAATATCACCATCGAGCACGGCGGCGGTATTGCTGGTTTCGACTTCGGTCCGCAAATCTTTGACCATCTGATAGGGCTGCAGCACATAACTGCGGATCTGATTGCCCCAACCGTTGTCGGTTTTGGCGCCGCGGATGGCATCTTCGGTACTGCGGCGCTTTTCCAACTCCAATTCGTACAGACGCGCTTTGAGCATGTTCATGGCTGTGGCGCGGTTTTTGTGCTGCGAGCGTTCGTTCTGACACGCTACCACTGTGCCGGTGGGAATGTGGGTAATACGCACTGCGCTGTCGGTGGTATTTACGTGCTGACCGCCGGCACCGCTGGAGCGGTAGGTATCGATACGCAGATCTTTTTCTTCGACTTCCACATTGATATCTTCGCCCAGTTCCGGGATCAGATCCACCGAGGAAAACGATGTGTGGCGCCGCGCATTACTGTCAAACGGCGAGATACGCACCAAACGGTGCACACCGCGTTCGGCTTTCATATAGCCGTAGGCGAATTCGCCGGTAACTTTCAAAGTCACGCTCTTGATGCCCGCTTCTTCACCGGGCTGGAGATCCAATACTTCGTCTTTCCAGCCGCAGCGTTCAAAGTAGCGCCGGTACATACGCATAAGCATACTTGCCCAGTCGCAGGACTCGGTGCCGCCGGCTCCGGCGTGGATGCTGAAATAGGCGTTGTTATGGTCAAGTTCGCCGGAGAGGAAACTCACAAGTTCCAGCTGGTCGAGTTCTTTTTCCAGCTCTTTGACCATATTGGAAACTTCGGCGAGCATTTCTTCATCTTCGGCGGCCATTTCGATAAGTTCATCGAGTTCGCCGGCTTCTTTCTGCACTTTTTCGTAGGGTTCGATCACATTTTTGGCTGCACTCAATGCCGCCACGGTATCCTGGGCATCTTCTTTGTGATCCCAGAAATCCGGTGCTGCCATCTTTTCATTGAGTTTCTGCATCTCTTCGCGCCGTTCCTCGATTTTGAGAAACTCGCCCAGATGAGCCACCCGGTCGACCGCAGCCGCGGCGAAGGTGCGTAATTCATCGATTGTCAGTATTGCCATAAATTTTTCTCCGGAGTAAGGTGTTTTATCCAATATAAACGCGCTGCACCCGACTGCCGAGTGAGCACAAGAGTTCGTGTATATGAGTATTTTTGTAATTGGCAACTTCCGCCATGGGTATATATTCTCCGCCGTTGCTGCCGAAGATCGTTGCGGGTGTTCCCCATTTGATCTCGCCGGGTGCGTTGCTTACATCGACCATGGTGTAGTCCATGGAGACCCGGCCGATCACCGGACAGCTGGCGCCGTTGATCAAAACCCTGCCGGTGTTGGAAAATGCCAGCGGCAACCCGTCAGCATAACCGGCACAGATCGTGGCGATCATGGTGTCGCAAGTCAATTTTACTGTCCGGTTATAGCCGATGGTGGAGCCTTTGGGCATTTTCCGCACCGCCCCTACACAGGTGGTGAGCTCAAGTGCCGGCCGCAGATCGATATCTTCTTCTGCTTTATTGCGGCACACTCCGTACCAGCAAAGCCCCAGCCGCACCAGATTGAACGGGGCATTGTGGCTCGGTGTCTGGCAGAGTATGCCGTCGCTGGCAGCAATGTGCCGGTATGCAAAGCTTATTCCGGCAGCCTGCAGCTGATCATATTGTGTTTTGAATTGTTCGATCTGTTCGAGTGTGGCTTCTTCGCCTGGAATCCCAGCGCAGGGAAAATGCGAATAAACCCCTTCGATATGCAAATTGGGCAATGCGGATGCAGTTTTTATCTCTTCAAGATAATTTCCGGGGAGCAGCCCGAACCGCCCCATGCCGGTATCCAGAATAAAATGCACTCTGATCCGTTTGCCCTGTTTTAAGGCTTCGGCAGAAACCGCTTCGGCCATGGCAACTCCATCGATCGGCAGCACGATATCATTTTTCACCGCTTCGGCAAGTTCTCCGGGCGTAACCACGCCGAGTATCTGCACCGGCACGGCGTTATTGAGTGTCTTCTGCATGGCAATGGCTTCACTCAAATCAGCTACACCGATACGGTTGGCACCGCATTCCACGGCCACCGGGCCCATGACATCAGCATCGGTACCGTAGGCATTGGCTTTGAGTACTGAAAGTATGCTGCACGGCGCAACCTTGCCGGCGATCTGCCGGAAGTTATGGCGCAGCTTGTTTTTATCGACGGTCAGAACTACTCTGCCCGCCAGATCGTTACAACTCATTTCACACCTTATTTTGCGTATTCAACGGAGCGGGTTTCACGGATGATCGTTACTTTGATCTGGCCGGGATAGTTCATTTCATGTTCGATCTTCTGGCAGATGTCGCGGGCGAGCATCTGGGCTTCGCCTTCGGAAACTTTTTCCGGACTGACGATCACGCGCACTTCGCGGCCGGCCTGCAGAGCAAAGCAGGATTCCACGCCGGAAAATTCATGAGCAATGGTTTCCAGCTGTTCCAGTCGTTTGAGATAAAGTTCGGTAGTTTCGCTGCGGGCGCCCGGACGCGATGCCGACAAGGTGTCGCAGGCATTGATGAGCACATCGTACAAACCGGCGGGTTCCACTTCCGCATGGTGGGCGGCAACAGCCTGCACCACATCTTTCGGTTCGTTGTGTTTACGCAGAATATCTGCACCGATGGCGGCGTGAGAGCCTTCAACTTCGTGGTCAACCGCTTTGCCGATATCGTGGAAAAGACCGATACGGCGCGCTTTGCTTTCGTCCAGACCCAGTTCCGCAGCGATCACGCCCATAAAGTAAGCGGTTTCCAGCGAGTGCTGCAAAACATTCTGCGAAAAACTGTAGCGGTATTTCAAACGGCCCAGCAGTTTGATGAGCTGCGGAGCAACCCCGGTCAGACCGGTTTCCAGCACGGCGCGTTCGCCGGCGCTGTAAGCATCTTCTTCCACTTCGCGGGTGATCTTGGCCGTGAGTTCTTCCACTCTTGTGGGGTGGATTCTACCGTCGGAAATCAACCGTTCCATAAGCTGACGGGCAACCTCTTTGCGGATGGGGTCAAAACAGCTGATGACCACTGCTTCGGGCGTGTCGTCAATAAGAATATTGACTCCGGTAGCAGCTTCCAGCGCACGGATATTGCGACCTTCGCGGCCGATGATGCGCCCTTTCATTTCGTCGTTGGGCAGCGGGATCGTGGCGGTGGTGCGCTCGTAGGTGCAATCCGAGGCATAGCGCTGGATGGCGTAGGTGAGAATGCGGTTGGCTTCTTTTTCAGAACGCTCTTTGGCTTCGTCGAGCATATTGCGGACCAGCAGCCCGGATTCGTTGCGGACTTCGTTCTTGAGCTTTTCCAGCAGGATCTCTTTGGCTTCTTCACGCGCCATGCCGGCAACGCGTTCGAGTTCATCGATCTGGCGCGAGATGCTGGCGGCAAGTTCGGCTTCGCGGTTGCTCAAGCGGTCACGCAGGGCGGCAATATCTTTTTGCTGTTTATCCAGATCTTTCTGCTGATCTTCCAATCCGGCGGCTCGTTTGTCAAGCGCTTCTTCGCGCTGGGCAAGGCGTGTTTCCTGATTGGACTGCTCTTTGCGTCGTTCTTTGAGCTCGGCTTCGGCTTCATCGCGCATTTTCAATATCTCCGCCCGGGCGGTGACTTTGGCTTCGCGCTGGATGTGCTCTGCTTCACGGCCGGCTTCGGCCTTGACTTTGGCGGCGATCGCCATTGCCGACTGTTTGGTGACGCTCTGGATGACAAATGCCACCACCGCGCCTACTGCGACGCCTCCGGCGCCGATCAAGATTTGTGTAACCATTTTTTGATCTCTTTCCTTGGTTGTTCAGTTCCGCTGATGTTTCAAGACACCGTGTCTTTCAAGATGTTGCGGAATTAAAATTTATACACTTTATCCTCCGTAACTGCCAATGTCAGTTTCTGATCATGCTCTGCAGCCGGCAGAGGATCTGTGCTGTACTGACATTGGTAGAATACTCCAACTTTAATGCCCGGATACTCCGACAGCATCCGGTCATAAAAACCGCCGCCGCGCCCCAGCCGGGTACCGCTTTGGTCAAACGATACTGCGGGGACCAGCCACAGTGATTTTTCGCTTAAAACTGCTTCCGGCAGATCCGCTTTCGGTTCCAGCAAACCGAATTTTGCAATTTCCAGATCTTCCTGAAAGCTTTGGATTTCCACGGGTTCATAAGATTTCCCGGCCTTGTTGTAACGCACCAGTGCGATTTTTTTGCCCACGATCAATGCGTTTTCCAACACGCTCCGCACATCGACTTCGTTGCCGTCAGTGGCGTAGCCGATCACTACATCGGCAGCGGCAAATTCAGCAAGCGCCAGCAATCTGGCAGAGATCGCTCCGTTGAGTACCAGGTGTTCCACCGGAGTCATGGCGGCGCGCAGCACCATAAATTTCCGGCGCAGGGTGTCTTTGGCTGATTTCAAATCGCTCATTTTTCACCTGCTTTGGCATTTTTACGCAGCTGGTCAAAGTAATCCAGCCGCTCTTTGATCTTGGCTTCGTAGCCGGAACCGCTTACTTTGTAATACTTTTTGGGCACACTCATATAATCCTGCACTGCAAAGCCGCCGGTATTGTGCACATAAATATAATCTTTGCCGTGTTCGTTGGCTTTGCCGCCGGCTGAATGCGGGTCGCGCAAGGCAAAGGGTATGGGCTGGATACGGTTGTTTTTTACATCGCTTAAGGCTTCGTTGATGGCATTGTATGAAGCATTGCTTTTGGGGGCAGTCGCCAGATAGGTTGCTCCCTGGGCCAGGATTATTCTTGCTTCGGGCATGCCTACAAAATCCACGGCTTGCATTACCGAAGTTGCCAGCGTGATCGCTCTCGGATCAGCATTGCCGATATCTTCGCTGGCAAGGATCACCATTCTCCGGGCGATAAAGCGGATGTCTTCGCCTGCTTCAAGCATTTTGGCCAGATAATATACTGCCGCATCCGGGTCACTGCCGCGCATGCTTTTGATAAATGCGCTGGCGGTATCGTAATGTGCATCATCGTCATAGTTGACAACTTTTTTCTGCACCGATTCCTGCACAATATTCAAATCCACATGGATCACTCCGTCGGAGCCGACCGGCGTGGAAAGCACCGCCATTTCCAGAGCATTGAGCGAGCGTCGCCCGTCGCCTTCGCATACTTCGGCGATAAAGTCCAGTGCTTCGGACTCGATTTCAACGGCAAGCCGGCCGAAGCCGCGTTCGTCGCTCAAGGCATTGTTCAGCAGCTTTTTGATATCCTGCTGCGAGAGCGGTTCGAGCTGGAAACTCAATGAGCGGCTCATAAGCGCATTGACCACATAAAACGATGGATTGAATGTAGTGGCGCCGATGAGTCTGACCACTCCGGACTCCACATCCGGCAGCAGCGAATCCTGCTGGGCGCGGTTGAAACGATGGATCTCGTCCACGAAAAGGATGGTTTTTCTGCCGGAGTTGCTGCGGCGCTCTTTGGCCATGGCGATTTCGCGCCGGATATCTGCCACAGTGCTGGTTACTCCGGAAAGCCGGATAAATGCGGCATTAGTGGAGTTGGCAATGAGTTCAGCCAGACTGGTTTTGCCCACTCCGGGCGGACCGGAAAGGATTATGCTGCTGAAATTATCGGCAGTAATGGCGCGGCGGAGGAGTTTTCCATCGCCGAGAATGTGGCTCTGGCCGCAGTATTCTTCCAGCGTGCGCGGACGCATCCGTGCCGCCAGCGGCATCCGCCCGCCGGAAGTATTTTCCGGAGCGCGTTCCGCGTTGTCTGCACCTGTCGGGGCATTGAAATTAAATGCCAGCTCGTCCATTTTTCATATATCCAATCTGTCGAAAAAAATTCTTGACAGACCGGTGAACGGATCAGGGAGAAAGCCGTAAAAATCCAGCTCAAGCCCTCTCGCTCAAGCCGCAATGAAGCACACTTGCAGAACCCGGAAACTCCGGACAAAATGAATATAACAGCTTCACAGCTCTCTTTTTTTTTGAGCAGCCGTGCAGCTTCCGCTGCTGCAAAATCAACATATTTTGCACAGTCCAAACAACATGTCAGCTTCCCGGCGGCGCATTGCCTGCCTTGTCTGACTCAAACTTCTTTCAGCAGAAAAACTGCCCGGTTGGTATCGCATAGCCGGCAAGCAAAAAAATTTTCCACTTCAGAAGTGTACCAAAAAAACTTCACTTCGCCCGCAGCGTTCCGGCATCTGTCAGAATGCCCGAAGCGGCGCGGTCTGTTTATATAATCCGGGACTGAAAAAAACACAACTTCACCCGGTTATTAATAATATAATACTCCATATGGTGTTTACAAATGACTTTTCAACAAAAAGCGCACTTTTTTTCAAAAATCCGGCACTCTGCGGCATAAACGATTACAGAAATGGCCGACACCCGGTGTGCTGTGCGATTTTTTGCCTGAAAAATGCGCTAAAACGCCGAATTTGATTTGCAATCAACCCGGATACGGTTTATAGTAGCAGAATTTTAATTTGAAAAAAGCTGTTATTGGCAGCAAAAAGCTGTTGATTGAATTGCAGTTTTGTTATGGAGATTTATTGTGAAAACCCGTTCCGCATTTGAAGAACGCCTGATTTCGTATTCCAGCGAGAGTACGCTCAAAAGCGCCAAGCAGTTGCTGAAAAACAACTGCATAACCGGTGCTTTCCGCGATATGCACGGCGTTATTCATGGCGTTTTTACTGATAAAAACCGCGGGGAAAATCATGTGCATCTGGAATTGGGCGACCATGTGCGTTCTCAATGCGATTGTGCCGATGCCAATACGAATAACGGCGAAGAATTGTGCATGCACGCAATTGCTCTTTGGATGTATAACGGACTTTTCCGGGTGCCTGATCATCTCGGCAGCGATGTGGATACCGATGAAGCCAGTTATACAGGGTTGAAAAATGCCGGATTGGAGGCGCTGGCCGGCGAGTGTGCCCGCGCGGTGACTGCAGAAGTGGTCATCAATGTGGAATCGGCATTTCCGCATGTGCCCAGCAAATGGGAAAATGCGGTGCTTTCGGTAAAATTGCGCTGCGGCAAAAAGGAATATCTGGGGAATTTGAACAATCTGCGGCAGCTCTTTTTTGATAAAGTGCTGGCTGTTCAGCTTAAATTCAGCGATTTTTCGCTGCTCGACCGGCAGATAATCCGTTTTCTGGCGATCAACGGCGAAGCGGAAAACTCCAATATATTGCTTAATTCGGAGTTGACAAGCGAGTTTTTTCATGCGTTGGGCGATTTCCGCAACTTTTTCCGCAACAACCGCCGGGTGATAATCCACAACGATTGTGCTGCTGAAGCTGTGGTGATTGCCCGTACCGGCAAAACGGCGCGGGAATATTCGCCCGGGATCCTCTGGCGTGGAGCGGTGCTGGAAATACATTCAGCTAAAGTCATTACCGGCAAAGCCGGCTGCTGGGTGGGCAAAAACGGTGAATATTTTTTCCTGAACGGCGATTGCGAAGTCGGTTTCATGCGTAACTTTTTCCGGTTGGGCAAATGGTCCGGAGATATGGGCGGCTGCCGCGAATTTATCAAAAACATGCCTTTCAAACTGATCAAAGTAGATGATAAAGCATTGAGTATACGCCCCGCAACGGTGGTGCTCAATGGTAATTTCCGGGGAGGATCGCTGGAGCTGACTTTGAATTTTGTCTACGATAACTTGAGTTTTCTGCCCGATGGCGGCCGGCTGGCGGTGGACAAAAACAATCAATTTTTTCTCCGGCAGGAACTTATGGAAGCCGAGATCGTCAGCAATCTGAAAATGCTCAAACTTTCCGGCGATATAACCGGCGGCAAATTTGTGATCGAGCAGATCAGCTCGATCGGTCTTTTCCTCAACGAGCTTTTGCCGGATTGGATAAAACGCTACAAGAGTCTGGCGCTGGGCGGCGCATTGGCAAAGCTTGCCAACGGCGGCAACGGTCTGGAAAATATTGAATTGATTTGCGAGCTGGGAAAAGGACTCAATGCACGCGGCAACTACACGGTTTCTTATGAGTGGCGCGACCGCTCCGGCGGCAGAGTCTGCTGGAGCGATGTGGTTGCTTCCGCCGCTGGCGGCAACCGCTTTATAGCGCTGGATAACGGCCGGATCGCCGTGCTTACCGGCGGCAGCGATATTGTAAAACTCGATAAGCTGGTGCAGAAACTCAATGAAGAAGATAAACTCTTTGAGCTGCCGCCGCTTGCCATGCACTACTTCAAACATCTGGTCCGGCATTGGCGCGGGGCACAGTTTGCCGGCGATATGCTCAATAACAGTAATGATATGGTTGAAATTTGCGACAGTACCCGCAAATTTGAGTTCAATGCCCAACTGCGTACCTATCAGCAGGATGGCGTGGAATATATGCGTAAAATGCTGGTCAATGACTTTAATGTGATCCTTGCTGATGAAATGGGGCTGGGTAAAACAGTACAGGCATTGGCGGTGTTCAATGAACTGCGGATGTTTTCGCGCTCGCCATCGCTGGTGATCTGTCCGGCGAGTCTGGTGGAAAACTGGTCGCGTGAATGCGGTAAATTTCTGACCGGATGCCGGGTCGGTCTGCTTTACGGCAGCAGCCGCAAAGATGTTGCCAATGATCCGGAAAAGTATGATCTTATAATCACCAGTTATACCATGGCGCGGCGCGAAACAGCCAAATTGAGCAAATGCAATTTCAATTTGCTGATCCTTGACGAAGCGCAGCATATCAAAAATCCCGGCACTGCCAATGCCCACTCCTGCAAAGCTTTGAAAGCGCGTCATAAGCTGGTGCTTACCGGTACGCCGCTGGAAAATTCGCCGGAAGATCTGTGGAGCATATTCGATTTTCTGCATCCGGGATTGCTGGGCAGTTTTGCGGCATTCAAAAAGGAATATGCCGATATCGGCGACTCTGAAGAATTGCGGCGCGATCTGGCGGCCCGGACCGCACCATTTATCAAACGCCGGGTGAAGAGTCAGGTGGCTCCGGAACTGCCGCCGAAAGAGGATCTTAATGTATTTTGCTGTATGGAAGATGATCAGCAGGAACTTTATGACCGGACTCGGGCTGAAGGCAGAATGTTGCTGGCGGAACTTGAAAAATCCAAAAAACGCCGCAATCAGGGCAATATGCAGATACTTACCACGCTTCTGCGGCTGCGCCAGATATGCTGTCATCCCCGGCTGCTGGATAAGGATCAGAGCATATCATCCGGTAAATTCGAGTTGTTGAAAGAACTGCTGATGGAACATGTGGACAGTGGACATAAGGTGCTGATTTTCAGTCAGTTTACTTCGCTTCTGTCTTTGATAAAAGAATACCTTGAAAGTATCAATATCAAATATTCTTATCTTGATGGATCCACCCGTAACCGACAGGATGTGGTCGACGAATTCAACCAAGACCCCTCCATCGGGGTATTCCTTTTGAGTTTGAAAGCCGGCGGTACCGGACTCAATCTCACAGCAGCCGATACAGTTATGATTTATGATCCGTGGTGGAATCCCGCTGCTGAACTGCAGGCCTCCGACCGCACCCACCGTATCGGACAGACCCGCAGCGTAAGAACGATCAAACTGCTGGTCAAAGATTCGATCGAAGAAAAGATCCTTGCTTTGCAGGAACGCAAAAAAGAGATTTTTGATCAGGTGGTGGATAACCCGGAACTTTCAGCAGAAAAATTCACGATCGAAGATTTGAAATTCCTGCTGAATTGAGCGTTGCGGATTTTTTTGCTTTTTTTCGCGTTAATAAAGTTTACTTTCTGCAAAATTCTGCTATTATTATGAATATATGACATATTTATAAATCCCGAACAGAACACAGCAGCGGCGGCCATGGCATTTTATCTTTACAAAGAGTGTAAACTTGAAAAACTCGCAGAACGTTTTGCGGTCGATGTTTACAGCAAAGATGCGGAAGCCGCCGGCAGTTCAGATGCCGCTGCTCTGCTTGCCGGACATACCGTGATAGTTCAGACCCGCGGAATGGCAGAATATCTGCAGCAGTTTCTGGCACAGCACAGTGGCATTGCGGCCAATTTGCAGACAAACTTTCTCAAAAGTTACCTCAATATGCTTCTGGGGGCGTTTTACGGGGAGCGGTTTTTTACCGCTCTGCGCCGCAGCGATGTACAAATCATGCAGCGCGAAATCATGCGCCGGTTGTGCAATGAAGAGTTTGTACAGGAGAAAATGCCCTCGCTGCAGCGATATATCAGCGGCCGCAACGGAGCACTGAAACGCTGGCAGCTGGCCGGTAAGATCGCCGGACTTTTTGACCAGTATCAGCTCTACCGGGCGCGGGAGCCGGAAAAACTTTTTACCGCCGGCGAAATGCATGGCAACTGGCAGAAAGTGCTTTATCAGGATCTCTTCAATGGTGCAAATCCCGGGTGCGATGCTTTTTACCGCAAGTTTCTTGAAGAAGAACTTTCGGAAACTCAAATCAGGAAATTGCCGGCAACGGTTTCCGTGTTCGGCGTGGGGGCCATGCCGCCGGTATATCTGGATATTTTTGTCCGGCTTTCGGAATACTGCCGGGTGAACTTTTTTTACCTGACGGTCTGCATGGAGTATTGGGAATATCAGGAACCACCGCAGTCGATCAGTTGTCCGGCAGCATGGGATGTTGCCCCCGGCGGGAATCCATTGCTGCAGTCGCTGGGGCGGCAGGGACGCGGATTTTTTTCGGCCCTCATGGATCACGATGTGATAAGCTGCCAGCTGGAGGAATCAGATTTTCTTTATCCTGAAGACTATCCCAAAGACTCTTCCATGCTGCAGATTATGCAGTACGATATTCAGCATCTGTTTGACCGGCGCGAATCAGCTGTTGATGAAAAAAATCCGAATAGTGATTTTGTCGGCAGAGTCCGGTATGACCTTAAAAATGACAACACCGTGGCTATTCATAACTGCCACAGTCTGCGGCGCGAGCTGGAAGTGCTGCACGATGAATTGCTTAAACTTATCGGGCAGGGAGTCAGGCCGCGCGATATTATCGTTATGGCGCCGGATATCGTGCGATGTGTGCCGGTGATCAGGTCGGTTTTCGGCAGCGGCGCTTTGAAAGATGTTTACAGCATTGCCGATGTGCCGCCGGAAGATAAATTGATGGCGCGGGAGGTTTTTCGCCGGGTGCTTGAGCTGGCTTCGGGGCGGTTTGAGTATTCGGAGATCATGGTATTTCTGGATCTGCCTATGATCGCCGATTTGCTTGAAATTCCCGCTGATCTCATGCCCCGCATTGCCGGGGTGCTCTACGATGCCGGTGCCCGCTGGGGGTTTGACGGCGCCATGCACCGGAAATTTTGTGCAAGCGATTTCCGTGAGTTCAGCTGGCAGTATGCTATGGACCGGCTGTTGAGCGGCTGGGCGAACCGGAGTTGCGGAGATGATTTTATACTGCCTGGCAATGTCAGCAGTGTGGAAGCATTGGAAGGCAATGAGATCGAACCATTTGCGCGGGTGGTGAAACTGCTGGAAAATCTGGCCGCACTCGCCCGGGATATTTCGGGGCATTTGACTGTAAATGCCTGGTGCGGTATTTTTGAGCGTATCCTGAATGATTTTTTCCGCAGCGACAATGCTTCTGCAACTGCGCTGACATCTTTGCGTATGGCGGTAAATGAAATGAAAAATATTGCCCGCGAAATGTGCGCTCCAGGACTTTATCCCTTGAATGCGGCATGGGAAATGCTACAGGATAATCTTGCCGACAACAGCGAAAGCAGCAAATTTTTACGCGGCAGGATAACTTTCTGCCGTATGACCCCCATGCGCAGTATTCCGCACAAAGTTGTGGCAGTTATCGACCTTAATGAAAACACTTTTCCCCGCCGCAATAATACGGTGGGATTTGATCTGATCGCCCGGATGCCGATGCCCGGAGATTGGAACCACGCAATACAGGACCGGTATTTGCTGCTGGAAGCGATCCTTTCGGCGCGGAACAATCTGCTGTTGTTTTATCAGGGGCAGAACGCACGGGATAATCAGCCGATGGCGCCGTGTGCGCCATTGAGCGAGATCGCCGGATATTTGAGCAATGCGTTCGGTCTGGAAGAATTCAAACACAAAGTTTCCGGTATCGACGAAATGTACTACGCCGCTGGCAGCCGCTGCCGCTCGCTGGCACAGGATAATTACGAAGCGTTGAAAGCCCGCAGCGCTTCGGCGCAGAAAATTTCTTCGCCGCACGTGTTGCCGGGAGTGATACTGCCCCTTTTGCCGGAAGAAAATATTTCTCTGGATACGCTGGTGGATTTTTTCGGCAATCATTGCTGCTATGTTATGCGTAAGCAGCTTGAACTTTATTACCGGCGCGGAGACGAAGAGAAAAATTCTGATGACGAAATGTGGATTCTGGATCATATTGCGCAATGGCAGATAAATAATCTGCTTGCCGATATGCGCCGGCGCGATTGCTCCGATGCTCAAATTTTTGAATACGCCCGCAGCAGCAATATGCTGCCGCCGGGGTGCATCGGCGAAAAAAGTTTTGCCCAGTGTGCCGGAAAACTTCCGGAACTGCCTGATGAATGGAAAAATTTGATTGCCTCGATCGAAAAGCGTCCGGTCAGCTGTCGGATTTCCGACAAGATCAGTTTGAGCGGTATGGTGAATATGACTCCGGATGGCAGTTGGGTCATCGGATGCCGCTGGAGTTCTTACGACAGTTCCAGCGCGTTGAAGGTGCTTTTGGGTATGCTGATCGCCGCTGCCGGAGCAGATGATATGTTCAGTATGGTCGGCGGCAGATTGATAAATTTGGAGCATGGCAAATACGTTGTCCGCAATATTGCACCGGTAAGTCCGCTGGAGGCGCGGGAAAAATTGCAGAATTTGCTGGATATAGCTTTTCAGGAGCGTATGCGGGTGTTGCCGTTGTTCAAAAAGTCGTCGGTATATTACGATGATCCGGCAGCGGCAAAGAAAAAGTTTTATGATCCTTATCATGATCATGGCGATGCTGCCGATCCCAATGTGGAAGCGTTTTTCAGCAAAGAAGATTGGCTGGATCCGGTGTTTCAGGAAGAATTTCTCTACTATGGCAAACTGCTTTACGGCGATATTTCTGCCGGGGAGGTGATCGAATGAAAAATACGGTGCATCCCGTCCGGCTGGATTCGGTGAATATTGAGCTGGAAGGCGTAAATCTGATCGAGGCCTCTGCCGGAACCGGCAAAACTTATAATATACAGAATCTGGCCGCGCGGCTGATCGTGGAAAAGGCGTTGCCGGTAAATGCGATCGTGATCGTGACTTTTACCGAGAAGGCCGCCCGGGAACTTACTGACCGGCTTCGGGCGATCCTGGCGCTGTTATGCGATGTGCTGGAAGGGAAAAACTCTGATTCCGGCAATCAGCAGCGGGGGGCAGATTTGCTGGCGCGTTTTGAGGCGTTGAATATTCCGCGCGATGTGCAGTTGAGCCGCCTGAAACAGGCTTTGCAGGACTTTGACGATAATATGGTATCGACCATCCATGGATTTTGCGGCCGGGTTTTGAGCGAAAATGCTTTTGACGGATCGGTGGCATTCCATGTGCGGCTGGAAAAAAACATCAATAATTATGTAGAAAAACTGCTGGGTGACTTCTGCCGTATGTACCGCTATAATTCGGCCAAAGTTCCCGGCTGGGATGATATTGCGTTAAGTGATCTGGATGATCTGGTCAAGACCGTGCTCCGGCATCATAAACTGGAAATGAATTTTCAGCGTCCGCAGTACGCTTCTGCTGAAGCACTGGCCGCCAGAGCTGCTGAATTACAGAATGCTCTGCTCGGTTATTCCGGCTACGGCGCAGCGTTGGAGATACTGCAGAATTCGCTCAATAAGATCGGTGATTATTCCGGCAATGATTATCTGGCATTGTGCCGGAGTGCTCTGGATGATCTGCACAACGGCGATAAGTGCAGTTTTGAAGATTGCTGCAAGGTGTGCACTCTTCTGGCGCCGGAAAATTTCCGTGATAAGGGCAAAGCCGCAAGAAATTTGAAAGCCTTTGTCAATGAATATATCTGCAGCAATGAGCTCTTTGTGCTGGCAGAAGAAATCACCCGTTTTGTGAAAGTCGACAGCAAATTATTTTTGCAGCTTCAGGCGCTGGAGTTTGTCCGCAATGGTCTTGAACAATGCAAAGAGCAGGAAAACTTTCAGAGTTTTGACGATCTGCTTTTGAAGGTATTTGCGGCGGTGCAGGAACCGGATTTCCGCCATATAATGCAGGAGAAATACCAAATCGGCATTATCGATGAGTTTCAGGATACCGACACCGTGCAGTACGGTATATTCAAAGCGATTTTTGTGGAACGTGAAAAACCGGCATTTTTTATGGTTGGCGATCCCAAGCAGGCGATCTATTCATTCCGCGGCGGCGATCTTGCCGCTTATATGACCGCGCGCAACGACTGCATTGCAGCAAATGGAAATATCTGCACGCTGGATATAAATTACCGCAGTTCGGCGCGTCTGATCAATGAATTCAACCGCTTTTTTGAGCATGAGTACACGTTTGCTTCGGACGAAATATTTTTCAATCAGGCGTATGCCCCAGATGAAAATCCGCCGGGTATAGCTTGCGACGGCGTGGAAATGGAACATCCGCTGCAGCTCGATATGCAGGAAAATCTCAGCAGTAATGAATTGCAGAAAAAATGCGCGCACGAAATTGTTTTTATGCTCAACAGCAAACGTTACACCATTCCGGAAAACGGTACCATGCGGCTGCTTTCGCCCGGTGATATTGCAGTTTTGGCATACGATGGATATGTGCTCGATGGTATACGTTCCGAGCTGGAAAAATATAATATACCTGTGATCGGCGAACGCAAAAGCGGTATCTGGAGTTCGCCCGAAGCCGCGGATCTGCTGGTATTTATGCGCGGCGTGCTCGAAAGCGCTTCGGAGTCGCAACTGCGTAAAGCATTGTTGAGCGTTATCGGTGGAACCACGCTGGCGGAACTGGACCGTTCTTTACCGGAAAATGCGGAAAAACTGCTGGTGCGGCATCTGGATTTTATGGCGTTGGAGCAATGCTGGCACGAAAACGGCACCGCTGCATTCATGCGTATGATGTTTGAAAAGTTTGATTTGAAAAAACGTTTTTCCATTATGCTCAATGGCGAACGCAAACTGGCAAATTACACCCAGCTGGGCGACTTGTTGAGCTCGGCGGCTCAAAGTATGGGGCTTCCACCGTGCGGAGTACTGAATTTTCTGCAGGAAAAAATCGCCCGTACCGACTATGACGACGAAAGTATGGAAATGCTGGAATCAGACCGTGCGGCAGTAAAACTTATGACCATTCACAGTTCCAAGGGCTTGCAGTTTCCGGTGGTGTTTCTGCCGCAACTTGCCGCCCGGGCGCCTCTGACGCGCAATGATTTGAAAATCTACCACCGGCAGAATAAACTTTTCTGCAATCCCGACCGGCAGGATGAAGGCAGTTTGCTGACCGCCGGGATCGAAGAATTGCAGGAGATCATGCGTTTGGTCTATGTGGCGGTGACCCGGGCATGTTATTTCTGCCGGATAAGCTGGGGCAAAGTGGAGAAAAACCGGAAGATCATCAAACGCACGCCCATGCATTGGCTTTTCTGTATGCGGCATGGTGTCGGCGGCAACCTGCAGGATGTTCTGGCCGGTTTTCTCGGCCTTAAAGAGTGGGAGGATCTGCCGAAAGCGCAAATCCCGCAAGGTATGCTGAAAATCAATCCTTTCGGTGCGGGTTTGCCGGAACTTTATATACCGGAAGAATCTGCAGCAGATTTGGTTGCGCCGGAAACAGTCGATGTAGTTCCCGACAGCTGGAAGATCATGAGTTATTCTGCGCTGCCGATCCATGCTGCGGTCGGTTTAACCGTTGGAAGTGTTGAAGATGAAGCTTTTGACCACGACAGTAATGACGAGGCATTTGACGACGTCAATCCGGCGGTTCCAGAAGCGCAAGCCGAACGTTTGCAAGACGGCATCTGGGCGGTTCCCCGCGGCGCGGGAGTGGGGAATGCATGGCATGGGATATTGGAAAATTGTGATTTTTCTCTTGGAATCGAACTTTCTGAAATCGAACGCTTTATGAAGATGTATGGCTTTAATGATCCGGTGCATCATCAGGCCGCTTACGATATGTTTCAGAAACTTTTGAGTTATAAACTGCCCTGTGGTGCGGCTTTGGCGGAGCTGGGCAGATCGCAGGTGCTCAAAGAGTTTGAATTTCTGCTCGATTCTCCGGCTGGTTTTGACTTCAAAAGTTTGTGCAATGCAGTAAAAGACTACATGCTTTACGAATTTGGTGCCGCACCGTCAGGCGATGAATTTTTCCGGATGGAAGGCGGGTTTTTTACCGGATTTATTGATCTGGTTTTTGAATACAACGGCAAGTTTTATATCGCTGACTGGAAGTCCAACGATCTGGGGGGGAAAGCTGCCGCATTTTACGGTGCGGAGCTCAAGCGCGAAATGTATGACAGACATTATCCTTTGCAGTATCTATGTTATCTGGCGGCTTTGATGAAATATTTGGAGTTGCGTTTGAAAAAACGCTTCGATGAAGAACTTTACGAGCAGTATATAGGCGATGTATATTACATATTTCTGCGCGGTATGAGCCTTGAAAAATCCGGCGGCGTGTTTGCTGCTCATGTACCTTACCGCACGGTGCGGAATTTGTTGGATATTCTCAATGGCGGCAGCATGGAGGGCGAATTATGAGTATGGCGCAATACAGCAAATCTCTGACTCCGGCGCGGGAGTTTGTCCGGCACAGCGGGCTCTTCAGCTCTGCGGCCCAGGTTATGGGCGATATGGTATTGCGGACTGCCGGCTGTGAAAATACTGCTCTCTATTGGGCAATGGTACTGGTCTGTCAGAGCGCGCTTGAACAGCATGTGTGCTGTAAACTCGAAGAATATGCCGGAAAAACGCTGTGCCGTTTGAGCGATGCTGATCTTTCGATACAACTTCCTGATATGGAAGAATTTTCTGCTGCCTGGGGTATTCCGGAGGTCCGTTCGGTAATAGCACTGGCGGCTTCGGACGATGCCGGAAAGATCCGGCGGTCGCTGCTGGTGGTGGATCAGGATAACTGCTGTTATCTGCAGCGGCAATGGTCTTTTGAGTCTTCCATTGCCCGGGAGCTGAAACTGCGGGCAGAAAAGTCTGCGGAGCTGCCGCTGCTGCGGCCGGGCAAAATAAACGGTTTGATGAAATATTTTAAAAATATCACTCAGCACCCGGCGGTCGATTATCAGCAGCTGGCGGTAGCAGCGTCTCTGCAGAACCGTCTGCTGGTGGTTTCCGGCGGTCCCGGCACCGGCAAGACTACAGTGGCGACTGCCATACTGGCAATAAAACTTGAGCAGAATACGCATTTGACAATAAAAATGGCGGCCCCAACTGCTAAAGCGGCAATGCGCTTGCAGGAATCCATTGCCGGTAATCTTGATAAACTCAACAGCTCCGATGCCGTAAAAAAGCAGATCGCCGCGCTTGAGTGTACAACTGTACATTCTCTGCTGGGCAGTCGCCACAACAGCCATGAATTCAAACACAATGCCGATGAACCACTGCATTGTGATCTGCTGCTGGTCGATGAGTGTTCCATGGTATCGCAGGATCTGATGGCGCGTTTGCTGGAAGCATTGCCGGAACACGCTGATCTGATTCTGCTGGGCGACCGTTATCAGCTTGCCAGTGTGGATGCCGGAGCCGTTATGGCCGACATTTGCGATGTGGCATATCCCAATGCAGTGGATAAGAAGTGTGCCGAACTGTTTGCATCGCAAACCCGCTGGCATCCATTGGAGATTTCTGCTCTTGGCCGCCAATACCGGAAGTTGCCGCTGAATGGCTGTTTGATCGAGCTGGAAGAAAATCACCGTTTTGCCACCAGTTCGCCTCTGCTGGGGAAAATTTCGGGCATGATCCGCGATCTGAACCACTCCGGCGATGCGGAAAAAGTTGCAGGCGTGATCGTGAAACTCAAAGGCGATGAATTTGAATTCAAAGCGGCTGAAACGCTCGATCTGACACGCTTTCTGTACAAAAAATTATCACAACCCCGCCTGAAAAGCGGCGAGTGTTTGCTCGATCTGCCGCGCCTTGCCAATAGCGGGAATGAAGAGGATCTGCGTAAAGCATTTTTGCTGCTCAATAAATTCAAACTGCTGGCCGTTGCTTACAAAGGCAGTTGCGGTATTGAAAAACTCAATGAAATTTGTATGCAGATACTCAAACTCAAAACTCTGCACGATCCCGGTATGGCGATTTTGATTAAACGCAATGATTACCGCCTGGGGCTGGTCAATGGCGATATAGGTATAAGCTGCCGTTGTCCGGATGGCAAGGTCAAAGTCTTTTTTGCCGGGATCGCTCACGGCTTTGAGCTGGCTGACTTGCCGGAGCATGAGGCGGTTTTCGCTATGAGTGTGCACAAATCGCAGGGATCGGGATTTGCGGAAGTGGTCTTTGTCATGCCGGAAAATGATTGCGGACTGCTGACCCGCGAGATGGTTTATACGGCCATGACCCGGGCCGAAGAAAAACTCTGCTGTATCGGCTCGGAAAAATTGCTGGCTGCTGCTCTGGGCAAAGTAACGCACCGGGTAAGTAATCTGGTGCGGCGGATGTGTGGGCAATAAGGCTGGTTATAAAGCGCTTAATAAATATCGTTTTTGGAAAAATTTTCCAGTGCATTGCCGGCGCCGTAGATCTTGCAGAGCTTTTCTGCCGGATCGTATTCAATGCGGTAACAATTATGGTGTTTATCCAGCAGTTTTTTATCTTTCAGAGGTATGCGCGTAGCGAGCAATTCACACTCTGCGGGTAGCGGCAACAGCGCAAGTGTACTGTGTTCCGCAAGGTTTTTCTGCTCTTTTTCCGGCAGTTCCACCCACGGCATCACACCCCGGCAGGAGAGATATTCCAGCAGTTTGACCGCTTGCGAATTTGCCGCTGCCAGCGGATAAACCGCGTAAATATCAATATTTTTAAGCGTGCCGAGCGCTTCTTTGAGCAATATAAAGCCATGCAGAGAGCCCACTGCAAAACTCCGGAGGTTTTTTCTGACGGCATCGCGGATGATATTGCGGTATTTTTCCAGATCGTTTTCAGAAATAAATCCGGGGATATGCACACAGTTTTCCGGCAGTGTGATTTGCTGCATTGCCGGCTGCTGACTCCGGCAGTCGCGCTGAAATTTCAGCATTGCCCGCGAGCGGTCGCCGAGGCGGCGGTCAGAGCGCTGCAGATGCGGTGCCAAAGCAAGGAACAACTCTTTTTTCAGATCTTTGAGCACGCTTTTGGGGATAAACCATTCGCCCTCGATTTCCACATTTTTTATCTCTCCGCGCCATTGTCCGCTGGCGGCAGTAAAGACACTTTTCAAATCTTCGGCGGTGACAGAACAGCGTGCGGCAGGAGCAAAACTCTCGCTGTGGAACTCAAACTCCGGCAAACCGGGTGAGCTTATGTGCAACCCCTGATCATCCAGATGCAATTCCAGCGGTACAGCGGTCAGCGGATCGGCAAGACTGGCAGCCTGACGTTTGAAATCATAGCCGTTTTCACCGATTTTATACAGGTGGTTTTCGCCTTCCATAAAAGGATATTTTCCGGGAATCGTTACCAGTTTTCCGGCATTGGCGCTGGAGGTGCGTTTATTGTTTATCAATATTTCTGTAAGCTCAAACCCTGCAATGCTGGCGTTGCTTGAGTTGACGATCCGCAACTTGTCGCCCAGATGGATACGGTTGGTCAGCAGCACGGTCAGACCGTTCCGGGAACTGGATTTAACAATGCCCACATTGCAGCCGAAGACCGCCTGGGCATCGCGGTCGAGCATTTTTTCAAAACCGTAATATGCCCCGCTGGAAAACGGGCGCGATATGGTGCGGCTGATCATGGTCATGGCTTCCTGCGATACTTCCGGCAGCGCATCCAGCGCCTGACGGTAGGCTTGCACCACCGGCACCACATAATCCGGACCGCGCAAACGGCCTTCGATCTTGAGCGATGCTATGTTGAGTTGGGATAACTTGGGCAGCAGTTCCATGCACTGCATATCGCGCGGCGAGAGCGCGGCGCGGATCGGAGAATTTTCGCCGGTTTTGTAATTACGGCGGCAGAGTTGGCGGCACATACCGCGGTTGCCGGAAGCATTTTCTGCATAATTTGAAAGCAGACAGCGTCCGGAAAGACTCAAGCAGAGCGATCCGTGGATGAAGACTTCCAGTTCCATGGTTGTGGAGCGGGAAATTTTCTGCAATTCATCCAATGTTACCTGGCGTTCAAGTATAACACGTTTTACCCCAAGGTGTTCCAGCAGTTTTATGCCGCAGGAGTTGTGTATATTCATCTGGGTCGAAGCATGTACTGTTATATGCGGAAAATATCTGCGCAGGATATACAGCACACCCAGATCCTGTACGATAACTGCATCCAGCGGCAGAGCGGCAATGTCGGCTATATAAGTAAAGATTTCCGGCAATTCGCTTTCTGTAACCAGTGTGTTGAGAGTCAGGTAAACTTTTTTGCCCTGCGAATGGGCAAAATCCAGCAGCCTGGCCAGCGATTTGAGATCAAAATTCTCTGCCCGGTTGCGGGCATTGAACTTGCCCAGACCCAGATAGACTGCATCGGCTCCTGCACGGAATGCCGCAACTGCGGTTTCCAGATTGCCAGCGGGGGCAAGCAGCTCCATTTTATGTGAAACAGAGCTCATGATTTTTTCTCCCGGAACAGAAAGGCCGCACTCATTGCCGTTATCCAGTTGGCCGCGATCGCTATTGCACCATATTTATACATTCCCTGGAGTATAAGCACTATGCCGCCGGCAAAAAGCAGCAGCCCGATCGATGCGAGCATAAATCTGCCCCATTTGAGGTCGCGCAGCCAGCGTATTGGCAGATATATACCATTGATCAATGGCAGAATTCCCAGAATTTTCGGCAGGCGTTTGAGTGGCGAGCGCCACCACAGCACCATTACTGCTATATAAGTAAAAGCAAATGCTCCGGCCCCCACATAAAGCAGTCCCCGGTTGTCCGCCGAATGCCAGCCTTCGAAACCCAATACCACCGAACAGGCATAAAGCATGGTCAGCAGCACCAGAAATCCCTGCGAAAATATCACTACAAGCAATATATACAGCAAATAAATATTGCCCAGCACCGGAATAAAGCCCAATGCCGACAACTGCCGTGCCATTTGAGCAAACAGTTCGCGTTCCACAGCCATACGATTTTCCCATTCGGCGGCGGTATCGGTTTTATCCGGTGATTGTTCTTCTGCCGGAAAGAGCCGGTCCAGCGCGGATTTTACTTCCGCCGCGCATTGCCGGAATCGCCGGAACTCTTCATTGCTCTGCACAAAACTCTCTTCGTGCGCCGCATGATTGCGGATGGTGGCTATATAGTGCAGCTGATTTTTCAACTCGCCGGGCAGTTTATGTGCAAGCAGTTCGGTAAGCGCATGGAGCCCGGTGACTTCTTCGCACTTGCAGATAGCGTGCAGTTTGCTTTCGATACTGCGCGCTTCGAGGATTATTTCGCCGATCATACCGGCGCGCTGTTCCGGGTTGATACTGTCATTTTGCATAAGTTCCCAAATCCTTGTTTGTGGAAAGTGCCATATTGTGATCCAGAAAACTGAAACACTCCGACCGACTGACGATCAGGTGATCCACCAGTTCCACACCGGCACTGTGCGTGGCGGCAAAACATAAATAAGTACACTTTATATCATCATCCGACGGTATGCAGTCGCCGGAAGGGTGATTGTGTACCAGCACGACTTTGCAGGCATGACACTCCAGAGCTTTTTCAACGATATTTCTTGAATAATTATGCACCCGGTCAATCGTGCCTTCGGCAATTATTGAATAATCAATAAGATAATTGCGCGAATTCAGGCAGATGAGCATATAGCTTTCGTGAAATTTCACCCCCAGTTTCATGCGGACAAAATCCTGCAGCTTGCGGGAGTTATCCAGCAAATTGGTCTGTACGCATTTTTCTTCCAGACAATACTCGGTGCAGGCCTGAAACATTTTCAAGCCGATGGCGCTGGTCATGCCCAGACCCGGAAATTTTGCCAGCGTTTCCACCGGCTGCGCCAGAACATCGGAAACAGTCTTATATTTGGCGATCAACTTTTTGGCCAGCGGCTTTACATCTTTGCGCGGTATGACTAAAATCAGCATGGCTTCGAGTACTTCGTGCTTGCTCATACCGCTGAAGCCGTTGCGGTGAAAACGCATGCGTATCCGCTTACGGTGACCCGTATATGAGGCCTGTTCTGAATGTTCAGTTGTCGTTTTATCGGGCATAAGTGTTATCTTGACAATTGCACAAAGGTTTCAAAATGAGCGCTGCGCGGAAACATATCAATCATGCGTACGCTGCGGATCTGGAATGAACTCTTCTGCAGCCGCGCCAGATCCCGCACCAGCGTTGCCGGATGACAGGATATGTAAATAAGGTTGCCAATGGAACTGCGGGCAAGCTGGTGCAGCGCCCTGATATCCAACCCCATACGCGGCGGATCAAATACTGCAACGGCATCAGCCGGGGCGTTGTTGAGTATTTCCGGCAGCAGCACGGCGGCATCGCCGGTATGAAAATCAAATTTGGGACATTGGAAGTTTTTCCAGTTGAGCTTGGCACATTCTGCCGAAGCGGGGTTTTCCTCCACGCCGACAACGTAAGGTACATTCATTGCCGCGGCTACTGCTCCGAAGAGTCCGCTTCCGGCATAGGCATCGATAAAATATTGGCAGTTGCTTTTTTTTATGGCATCGGCAACCAGCTCAACGAGTGCATCTTTGCCGTGATTATTGACTTGAAAAAATCCATCCTGCGGCAGCATGAAATCCCGCCCCATTACTTTTTCGCGCAAAAGCGGCGCATTTTTGCCCGGAGTATTGCGGAAAAATGTCACTCCATCGGCGGATTCGCGGAACGTTACGGTCATGCGGTCGTGCAGACTGGCAATAAAGCCTTTGTCCGGCAGCAGCTCCGCCAATTTTTCATTGATCGCACCGGAGGCCAGTGCGCATTGCTCTATACGGTACATGCGTCCATCGGGAAAAACGTAACCCAGCTGCGCTTCGCCGCCGGCTTTACGCATGGTCAGGCGGATCTTGTTGCGATAGTATTCCGCGGGAGCTTCGTTAAGTTTATAACCTTGCACGGTTTCCGGCGCCACGCCTAATGGCTTCAGAAAATCCCGCAGCTGCTGAAGTTTCTGCTGCTGTTCCTCCGCATGACTGCAATGTGCGTAAACACACCCCGGACAACGCCCGGCGCCCGGGCAGATGCTTTTTATGCGTTCCGGACTGGTACGGGTGATTTCCACGACCTCCGCCCGGGCATAATCTTTGCTGGTGCGGGTGATTTTGCCGACAAACTCTTCGCCGGGCAGTACGCCGGGCGTAAAGACTACTTCTCCGGCTACCCGGCAAATCGCATCGCCGCCGAAAACTGTTTTAAGCGCTTTGGCTCTGAATAATGTACCGATATTCATGAAATTATTCTCAAGTTGCAGATCAGGCCTGGGGAATGTTGCCGTCAAGCGCATCACGAATGGCCTGCGCCACGGTGGCTATGCGGTGCGGTTTGGAGAGAAATCCGCAAGCGCCCTGCCGCAGGAGATCCTGCACTTCGTTTTCCGAAACATATCCGCTGGAAAGCAGTATTTTTGCATTGGGATCAAGTTCGCGTATCTGATAAAACGCCTGATGCCCGCCGCATTTGGGCATGATCATATCCAGCAGCACCAGATCGACCACACCGGGATTTTCCCGGTAGATCTCTACGGCATCGAGGCCGTTTTCTGCCAGCAGAACCGAGTACCCCAGCTCCTGCAGTGCTTCGATCAGAAAATCCCAGATGGTTTCATGGTCGTCAACGATCAATATGGTCTCATTGCCGCCGGGTATTTTTTTTAATTCAGCCATGATATAATTTCTCCTCCGGATAGTATCGTTTTTTTATTAACGAAGCATCAGCGCTTTAAGGTGCGGGGTCAATTTTTCTATATCGCCGGCTCCGATCAGGGCAATTACGGCGGATTTATTTTTGCCGGCAACCCGGGCAAAAATCTTTTCTGCGGTAACTTCCGGCAAAAGTTCACAACTCTCCGCATTGCCGCCGGCATTGTTTATTGCCTGTGCCAGAGTGTTGTGGTCGGGCGCATCGATCACCGGATTTTCCCACGCCGAAAATACCGGCAGGATCTGCACTGTCAGAGTGTTATCGCTGAAAATTCTTACAAAATCATTGAAATAGTGCTGCAGCCGCTGGCTGCGGTGCGGTTGGAATACAACCACGATCTCTCTGTGAAGGTAACGCTCTTTGATTATTTCCAGCGAAGATGCCACTTCCCGCGGGTGGTGGGCGTAATCTTCCAGCAGCACCAATTTATCGTTTGGGCTCCGGCAGATTTCGCTGTTGCGTCTTTTGATCCCCGGATAACTCTTCAGGGCTTCGGCGGCCTGAAGCATATCCAATTTCAGATATTTTACTGCTGCCAGTGCCAGCGCGGCATTGGTTTTTTCATGCCCCAGCATAAATTCCGGAGTCAATGCTTTGAGTTCTTCAAGCTCCTTGCCGCGTAATCCGTGGCAGTTGGCTTTTTCCTGCAGCAGCTCATCGGTGTGCTCGCTTGCTATATACAGCGTTTGAGTGAACTGGCTGGCGAAACGCTGGAACAAAGTATCCTGTTTTTGCCGTGCCGCTTCGGTCCAGGCATGGTCGCCATCAATATTGGTTATCAGGGCCAATTCTCCGTAGAGCAGAGAGTGGGTGCCATCGCTTTCATCAGCTTCGGCAACCAGCAGATCGCCGTTGCCTGGCTGGGCATTAGGCTTATTATTGCTGTATTTGGCTCCGATCAGCAGACCCGGCTCCAACCCCATTTGGCAGAGTATCCAGCCCAGCATTGCCGATGTGGAGCTTTTGCCGTGAGACCCGGCAACCATTACCGGACGCTGATAACAGCGTGCCAGCTCGGCAGCAAATTCTCCGCGCGACCAGACCATCACTCCCTGCCGGAGCAATTCGGTAACTTCCGGATTACCGGTTTTCACTGCGGCGGTCATTATGGCTCCGCCGCAACCGTTTGCCGGCAGATTTTCCACCCGGTGTCCGGCCGGAGCGATATGGGCGCCTTTCTTACGCAGATCTTCGCAAATATCGTTTATTTCGCAATCGCTGCCGCTGATTGAAAAATTGCCTGCCAGCAGCAGATCAGCCAGCGCGGATACTCCGATGCCGCCGATACCTATGCAATGTAATGACCGCCGGGGCAAGGGAAGCTTTTCCAGAAACTTTGTTTTTTCCATAAAATGAGGTCTTCTATATTGTTCCGGTATTAAAACAGCTCAATCCACGTTTTTTTCAAACTGTGTGTCGTGCAGTTTTTTATAGACACCGCCAAGCTGCAGCAGTTCGTCATGCGTACCCTGTTCCACAATGCGTCCCTTATCCAGCACAATGATCTGATTGGCATTTTTGATAGTGCTCAAGCGGTGGGCTATGGCAAATACAGTACGGTTGCTCATCACCCGGTTGAGCGCGTTCTGCACCATGCGCTCGGTTACGGTATCCAGCGCGCTGGTGGCTTCGTCCAAAATCAGAATGGGCGGATTTTTCAATATGGCGCGGGCAATGGCCACCGGGTGTTTTTGGCCGCCGGAAAGGAGGAAGCCTTTTTCGCCGACGATGGTATCGTATTGTTCTTTATGTCTGCCATCGGTTATAAAATTATCGGCATTGGCTTCGGTGGCGGCTTTGATCACATCTTCGCGCGTGGCTTCGGGGCAGCCGTAGGATATATTGTCGGCTATGGAGGTGTTGAAAAGCAGCGGGTCCTGATTGACTATGCCAATGAGCCGCCGCAGACTTTTCACATCGCAATCGCGCACATCCACGCCGTCAATCGTTACCGAGCCGGAACGCACATCGTAAAAACGCGCTATCAGATTGGCGATAGTCGTTTTCCCGGACCCGGTGGAACCTACCACCGCCACCAGCGAACCTTTGGGGATGCTGAAGCTTACACCATCAATGATATTGCGCTCGGTATAACCGAACACCACATCTTTGAATTCGATGGCATTTTCAAATTTGGTCAACTGCACACCATCGGCTTTTTCCGGCAGTTCGGTGTGAGTGTCGATGATTTCAAAATAACGGTCGGCTCCTGCCATGCTCCGCTGGAGCGAGGTAACGAGTTTTGCCAGCTTTTTGATCGGCTGATAGGCCAGGATCGCCGGCGCCATCAATGCTGAAAGCTGGGTGATGGTAACGCCTTTACTGTACGCGTAGATCAGAAATACCAGCGCTCCGGCAATGGATACGGTTTCGGTCAGCGGCTCCATTAAAAGCTGGATCCGCAACGCCTTGATCACTGTTCGCAGATATTTGCGGTTTTCGCGGTGGAAACCCTGCTGTTCGGCTTCTTCCATATTGTATGCCTTGACCACCATTATACCGGTGAAAACTTCGTGCATACGGCTGGTGACATCGGCGATTTTCCGGAAACTGTTGCGATAGATCGTGCGGATCTTGCGGCTGATTATTACCAGCGGCAGCAGCAGAAACGGCATCCCGATAAGCAGTACTGCCAGCGAAAGGAAATTGCCGTATTCCACGCTGATTATCACCATGGCAGTAATACAGGCTGCGATCTCCACCGGGCTGCGGGTGGCATCGGCAATGGATTCGGCTACCGCGCTTTCCACCGAAGATGTATCAGTTGTACAGCGCGAGATCAGCTGTCCCACATCGTTGGAACCGTAAAAAGCCAGCGACTGGCGCGTAAGACAGCGGAAGATTTCTTCGCGCATATCCGACACTACTTTGGCTCCTACCGAGCGCATACAGTAGTGGTTTACATAACTTGCCACATTTTTGATCACCCATGCCACGATGAAAAACAATGCGTAAAACGCAAAAACCTGCCATGCCAGTTTCCCGTTGCGGTCGATAAGCGGCACTACCGTTTTGCGCGGATAACTTATAGTCAGATCGTAATCACCCACCACTACCGGCAGATTGAATTTTTTGGCATAACTGCGCATCTTTTCCAGCATTTTTACCAGTTTGGGGTCTTTGGCCCCTTTGGAGGGATCAAATGCCAGCTCGATGGCGCGGAGCTTGTCATCGGCAGAAAGTTTTTTCCAGTCAGCATCGTTTTCCACCGCGGCCAGTACCCGTCCGGCCCCGGCAGAGATCCTGATGGCTTTATTATTTTCCGCCGGAAGCGCGGACTCCACCATTTCCGGCAGCATCAGCAGACCAGCCAGCAATGAACCGCCGACCAGAAAACCCGCCAGCAGACCGATGGTCAGGCGTTTCCAGTACTTTTTCGCATATCCGAGCAGTCGGAAATATACCCGCATATCGAGTTTTTCGGCTTTTTCGCCGTGGTGATGGTGATGGTGATGGTGTCTGCCCACGTCAAGCTCCCGGAGTATTTTTGTTTATCAGGCGAAAAATTCTTTAATGGTGTTTACAACATATTCACGCATTTCGGAAGTGGATTCCGGGTAGATCGGAATAGCCAGAATTTCACCGGAGATGGCTTCCGCCACCGGGCAATCGCCGGCTTTGCCGCCCAGATTTTTGAAGCATTCCTGCAAATGGAGGCACAGCGGGTAGTAAACGGCACAGCCGATGGATTTTTCCTGCAGATAAGCTTTCAATGCATCGCGCTTGCCGTCTTTGACCAGAATGCTGTACTGGTTGTAGATGTGGCGGGTGGCGTAATCAGCGGCTTTGGGCGTTACGATCTTACCGGCCAGACCGGCGGCGGCAAAGAGCTTGTCGTATTCCGCGGCGTTCTTCTGACGCGCTTCGCTCCAGCCATCCAGATAGGGCAGTTTGACCGACAGGACTGCGGCCTGCAATGCATCCAAACGGAAGTTACCGCCGACCATGTTGTGGACATAAGTGCCGCCCTGGCCGTGGTTGCGGAGCATACGCAGACGTTTGGCGCGTTCCGGACACTGCACGGAAACCAGTCCGCCATCGCCGAAACAACCGAGGTTTTTGCTCGGGAAGAAACTGAAGCAGCCGAAGTTGCCGATCGAACCCACGCGTTTGCCTTTGTATTCGGCACCGATCGCCTGGCAGGCATCTTCGATGACGATGAGATTGTGCTTTTTGGCCAGATCCATGATTTTATCCATATCTGCGGCCTGACCGAACAGATGCACAGGAATGATCGCTTTGGTCTTGCCGGTTACTTTCTTTGCCGCGGCATCTGCGTCAATATTGAATGTTACCGGGTCGATATCGCAGAAAACCGGAGTTGCGCCCACGCGGACGATCGCACCGGCGGTGGCAAAAAAGGTGAAAGTGGAAGTGATCACTTCGTCGCCGGCGCCGATATTGGCTTCCATCAGCGCGATGATCAGGGCATCGGAGCCGCTGGTAACGCCGATACTGTCATTGGTCTGACAGTAGGCCGCGGCGGCTTTTTCAAATTCTTCGACTTTGCCGCCGAGGATGAAACGCTGGGAATCGCAGGCTTCTTCCATGACCTTCATGAATTCGCCTTTGAGAGCCTTGTACTGGGGAACGAGATCAAGCAACGGTACTTGCATAATAAACCTCCAAAAGTGGTTGACATTTTATTGTTTAAAAACTACAATTTCATACAATATACACCAAGTATACATTTTTGCCTGATTTATTAGCGTGTTTTTTACATTTTTTATGCATTTTTTTCAATGCCATTGCAAACATACTGCAAACTTCGACTTATTGGTACAGCTTTGTCTGTCGGGAATTTGACAAATCGCATCTTCAAGTGTATCTTATGAACATGACAAATCAAGTTGAGAATGAACTGTTATGATCGATTTTATAAACATCTGCAAAAGTTACGGCGAACAGACTCTGATGGATAATGTCTGTTTCCGGATCAATTCCGGTGACCGGGTGGGGGTGGTCGGTGCCAATGGCGCCGGTAAGACCACGCTTTTTTCCATAATTACCGGCGAGCTGGAAGCCGATTCCGGCAGTGTGAATTTTCCCAAAAATCTGCGTATCGGCTGCCTGCGTCAGAATCTGGAAACCAACGAGTTGGATACTCCGCTGGTGGAGTATACTGCCGATGCTTTGCCGGAGCTGCGTCAGGCCGCGGCCGAACTTAAAGAGATCGAACATATTTTAGCTGAAAATCCCAACACTGCCGACGAAAGGATTCTGCGCAAACATGGCGAATTGCAGAGTACTTTTGAGCATCTCGGCGGCTACCGGCTCAAAAGCGAGGCCGAAGCGGCTTTGAGCGGTTTGGGGTTCAAAGTAGCGGATTTCACCAAGCCATTGAAGAGTTTTTCCGGCGGCTGGCGGATGCGTTCGGCGCTGGCAAGGGTGCTTATCGCCCGGCCCGATGTGTTGCTGCTGGACGAACCGTCGAACTATCTGGATATACCGGCAGTGGAGTGGCTCTGCCGTTTTCTCAAGAGTTATTCCGGCACGCTCATGCTGATTTCGCACGACCGTTTTCTGCTCAATAGGCTGACCAATGTTACGCTGGAAGTCAACAAAGGCACGGTGACCCGTTACGCCGGCAACTACGATTATTACCGCCGCGAGCGCGCCAACCGCGCCGCCATGCTCGATGCTCAATATCAGAATCAGGCGCGCAAAAAAGAGCAGATGCAGCGCACTATCGACCGTTTCCGCGCCAAAAGCACCAAAGCCGCGCTGGCCAAAAGTATGCAGAAAGCACTCGACCGCATGGAGGATGTGGAAACTATGGACGATCTGGCGGTAAAAGGTACTCTGCGTCTGCCCGCGCCGCCGGCTTCGGGCGCAGAGGCCGCCCGGATCGAAAAACTCACTTTCGGCTACGAAAATTCCGACCGGATCATCTTCAAAGAGTTGGATATGGAAATAAATGCCGGAGATAAACTCGCATTTGTCGGTTACAACGGCATGGGCAAGACCACCTTGCTCAAACTTCTGATCGGCAAACTCAAGCCGCAAGCCGGACGGGTGGTGCTCGGGCATCACATTGTGCCGGGCTATCTGGCGCAGGAATTTGCCGATCTGCTGGTCATGGAAAACACGGTCTACGATACGGTAAAAGCTGCCGCTGCGCCCAATTTCCCCCAGAACAATCTGCCGGCGGTACTGGGCAGTTTCGGTTTTTCCGGCGATAACGCTTACAAGCCCTGTTCGGTGCTTTCCGGCGGCGAGAAGATCCGGCTGTGTTTTGCGCGCATCTTTGTAAATCCTCCCAACCTGCTGATATTGGACGAGCCGACCACCCATCTGGATATTGCGGGTCGGGAAGTTTTGCAGGAAGTTCTGCAGAATTACCCCGGTACCGTCTGTCTGGTCAGCCACGATATTGAATTTGTCCGCAATGTGGCCACCACGATCATTGCCATGCGGGAGTATGGGGTAAAAAAGTACTACGGCAATTACGATTATTTTCTGGAAAAAGTTGCCGCCGAAAATACCGCCAAAGAGCCCGCTGAAGTCAAAGTGCAGGAAAAGAACGATTTTAATGCCAAGGCGCGCCGTCAGGAACGGGCCCGGCAGCGTCAGGCGCTTTCTGCAGAAAAGAAAGCGGCCGAAAAACTGGTTGCCGATTGGGAAAAAAAGGTGGAAAAACTCGATGCCCGTCAGCAGGAACTGCTGGCTAAACTCGCAGAACCGCCGGGGGCGGATTTCGGAGATTTGATGCGCGAATCCGCTATTGTACAGGATAAATTGGATAATGCCACTGCCGAGTGGGAAAAGGCCATGGAAAAACTTGAAGCGGTTCAGGCCGCCAATGCCGCCATTCACGACGATTGATCATGGTGTTATATTTCAAAGGAGGGGGCAGCATGCTGCAGGGACTTAAAAATTTCAGCCGGGGTTTTGCGCTTTCTTTTCATGGAATAAAACAGTTTTATTCCATGCCGCAATTATGGAAATATACGCTGCTGCCGCTGTTGCTGCTGATTTTTACCTACGCTGTTTTATGGTATATCGGCAGCTGTGCGGTGGAAAGTTTTGCCGGTTATGTGGAAGAAAAGTGTTCTGCTCTGCCAGACTTTCTGCAATGGCTGGCGACGGCGGCGCATGGTGTTGCCATATTGCTGGCGATCATGCTTATGATGTTGATTGCGGCGGTGAGCGCCGGAACGCTTTATGAATTTTTCGGCGGATTCTTTTTTGATGCTCTGATCCACCGTTTTGCCGGTGAAGTCGGTATGAAAAATCTGCCGGCAACCGGTTGGCGCTTTATCTTGCGCGGGGTTTGGGATACGGTAATTTACAGCATAAATACGCTGCTGATAATCGGGGCTTTTCTGATTCTGAATATATTTTTGCCATTTATCGGACAGCTGCTTATGGTGTTGATCGTAAGTTACCGTTTTGCGGTGGTCTATCTGGCAATGAGCGGATTTCATTTCAAACGCAGCATGTTTCAGACCCGTCAGGCGGCTGGCAAAAGCCGGATGCTGGTGCTGGGATTCGGGGTAAGTATTTACCTGATGTTTCTTTTTCCGCCGGCGGTGCTGCTGCTGCTGCCGGGGATCATCTTCGGCAGTGTGCTGGTTTATCTGGAATTGATGCGCGCATAAGTCTCTGGAGTGTCGGCAGATTATGGATTTTATAGATTGTCATTTGCTGCATTGGAGCTACGAAAAACATGCGGTGCCGGATGTTCCGGCGCATATCCACAGTTATTATCAGATCGAATTATGTGTCAACGGCACGGTTACTTTCAACTGCGGCCGACGCAAGTTGCTGCTGCACAGCGGCGATTGGATGCTTATACCGCCGGGAACTTTGCACAGTATGACTTATGAGGGGAAGGATCTGGAGTATTATTCATTCAAATTTGAGATTATCAATAGCGATATAGTGCTGGGTAACGAATTGATTTTTCAGGCACATAATGAGTTGAGTGCCTGGGTTATATCTTCGCTTGTAAGTCAGCGCCCGCCGGATAAATACCTTTATATGCCCATCAATGAAAACCGTATGGTGCTGGAGTCTCTTTTGATGAGTATGCTCCGGCAGCTGCTGCGCCCGGTCAATGATCCGGATGCGGTGCCGCCGCTGTTGCGAAGTATTGCCGGTATGATTGCTGAAGAAGGGGCAAAAGTCAATATGCAGCACGTTGCCGAGCATATGAAAATAAATGTTTCGCAGCTCAAATACCGTTATAAACTTGCGGTTAAGGATCATTTTGCCGGGCAGCAGTGCAAACTTACGCTCAAAGAGTTTTTCGATCACGAACTTATCAAACAGATCGACCGCTTTCTCTTTTACAGCGATCTGGCACTGGGGGAGATCGCGGAACAGACCAAATTCAACAATATATACACTTTTTCCCGCTTCGTAAAAAGATTGACCGGTGAGACTCCATCACAGCGGCGGAGGGCCAAAAGACACTCCGCTGTCAAGGAGTGAAGTCTGCACTGTTTGCCGCTGTTTTGTTGGCAAAGTGGGGGGCAGTCCGGTATCTTGTCTGCATAATTTGCGGCGCCCAAAAACGCATCAGCGGCGGCAGTTTTAAGCTCAACTTTCAGGATCACAACGGATTATTGAACTTATTTTTTACCGTGCATTTTCCAGTTGCGCTGACGGGCGGCTTCGTAGAGCAATATGGTCGTAGCGGTTGCCACATTCAGCGAATCGATCTGGCCGAGCATGGGGATCACCACCGGCAAATCGCATTCGGTCATCCAGCGTTCGGTCAGCCCGGTCTGCTCGGTGCCGACGGCAATGGCTACGCTGGTGGTCAGATCCACGTCAGTATAGATATTGTCGGTATGCGGCGTGGCAGAGAGGATTTTTATATTATTTTTTCTCAACCACGCAAAAGTTTCGTCGGTGGTGGCTTCGGCCAGCGGCACGGCAAACAATGCCCCGGTGGAGGCGCGGATGACATTGGGATTGTATATATCGGTGGTTTTGTCGCAAATGATCATACCGTCCACCCCGGCGGCATCGGCACTGCGGAGCATGCTGCCGAGATTGCCGGGTTTTTCCACGGCTTCGGCTACCAGATAAAGACCGTTTTCCACCACCGGCAGATCGTCGAGCGTGTGGCGGAGCATTTCTGCTGTGGCAATCAATCCTTCGGGGCGGTCGCGGTAAGCCATTTTTTCGAGCATGAACGGCGGCACCTGATAGACTCTCACGCCGGATTCAGCAAGACTTTTGAGCACAGAAAATTCATTTTCTCCCAGAAACATTTCAGGCGCAAAAAAGCACTCCACAAGTTTCATGCCGTATTCCTGCGCCCGGGTCAGCTCCCGGTAGCCTTCCAGCACTGTCAGACGGCGTTTTTCCCGGTCGCGGCGGTCGCGCAGTTTCATGACCGATTTGAACGTGGCATTCTGCGTGCTGCTCAACACGGTAAAACGAAAATCTCTGTTCATAAAATCCACCAGTAAACCCTTCCGGAAATCCTCTTTTGATCTGATATTTGCTATAAGATACTGCAAATATTCTCATTTTGCCACTTGAAACATCAAAAAAAGCATGATTTATAGCTTGCGAAAATCATTTTACAGGCTATTTTAATATATCGGCATTTTGTATATTTATTTTAAAAGCAGAAAAAATATTGTGAAAAAACTTTTTTTAAGCGGATTTTTTCAAACTCTGTGGCAGCACAGCGACCCCTTTGATGAAGTGGGGAAGCTTGACGGCACCCTTTTCCGGGAAGTCAAGACCCGCCGTACTTTGCGGCTGGTTCTTGGAGACAGAAGCTTCTTCCTTAAACACCATCTGGGTGTGGGCTGGCGCGAAATATTCAAAAATCTCTTTCAGTTCAAACTGCCGATTCTGGGGGCCGGCAACGAATTTGCTGCCATCAATGCCCTGACCGCACTGCAGGTGCCGACTATGACCGCCGAAGCTTACGGCGAACGCAACTGCAATCCGGCCCGACGCGAGTCATTTCTGATAACCGCAGAGTTGTGCGACAATGTTTCGCTGGAAGATATTTGCAAAGAGTGGACGGGTGCTCCACCGGAATTCAAATTCAAATATGCACTTTTGAAAGAGGTTGCTCGTTCGGCTTCGATCATGCACAACAATAATATCTGCCACCGCGATTGCTACATCTGCCATTTTTTGCTGGATATGAAAACTGCCGGCAGCGAGCGGCCGCTGGTGTCGGTCATAGATCTGCACCGGGCGCTGATATGGAAGGCTCTGCCGTTCCGCTATCGGGTAAAAGATACCGCCGGACTCTATTTTTCCAGCATGGATGCCGGATTGAGCCGCCGCGATTTTTACCGTTTTATGAAGCTTTACAGCGGTAAGACTTTGCGTGAAACACTGCAGTGCGACCGCAAGTTCTGGCTGGCTGTGGATAAAGCCGCCCGCAAACTCTATCAGAAAGATCACGGGAAACCGGCACCGGAGTTTTAAGTCCTATGGGTAAGTTCAAACCGGAAAATCTGCCTTATATACCGCAAGCCGGCGAGTTTGAGCTGCGCGAGGGCCGGACTCTGGAGGCAACCTGTTACAAGCCGCTTTCGCGGGTGCTGCTGGAAATCAGCTACGACGGCAGCGAATACGGCGGCTGGCAGATCCAGCCCAACCGGTTGGCGGTGCAGGAAGATATTCAGAATAAACTTACAAAACTTTACGGCGGGCAGTTTATCCATCTGATCGGCTCCAGCCGGACCGATGCCGGAGTGCATGCTATTGGTTTTGCCGCCAGTTTTCTTACTCCGGTAAGGCCGGTGATCCCGCTGGATAAATTGCAGACTGCGCTCAACCGCCAGCTGCCGCCGGCAATACGCATACGGTCGGTAAAGGAGGTGCCGCTGGATTTCCATACCCGCTACGATGCGATCGGCAAGGCGTATACTTATGTAATAAACATGGGGTTGGAAACACCGTTTTCCGGCCGTTACAGTATGCTTGCAACATATAAGCTGGATGTGGAAAAAATGCGTAAGGCGGCATCGTATTTAGTCGGTACGCACGATTACTCAAGTTTTGTAGCCGAACGCAAAAATATTGACGATGCGGTACGCACGATTTATGATATAAGGATACAGGATTTCGGCAATTTCCGTTGTATAACTTTTATCGGCAACGGTTTCCTTTACAAGATGGTCCGTAATTTAGTGGGCACGCTTTACGCCGCCGGCAACGGCACGATAGTGCCGGAAGATGCCGGAAAGATCCTGGAAGCGCGCGACCGTTCGATCGCACCGGATACAGCTCCGGCGCACGGATTGTTTCTTATGAAAGTATTTTTTGAGCCGGAAGATCCCCGGAGTTTTGAACTTGAGCAAGTGCCGTTTTTTTTGTGAGAAGAGTTTTTTTATGAAAAAGAGTACAGTAAACCGCGTAACATTGGCATTGGATGATGCGCTTCTGCATCAGCTGGATGATAAACTTTCGCAGTCCGGCGGCAGCAACCGTTCGGAGTTTGTGCGTGAACTGCTGCGGGATTATCTGGTAGAAAATACCTGGGAATCAAGTGATTCTGAAGTGCTTGGTACTGTAACGATATTGTATAACCATCATCAGCGGGAGCTGTGCGCCAAACTGACCAAGATTCAGCACGACTCTCCGGTTAAAATTCTGGCATCGACCCATGTGCATTTATCGCACGAACATTGTGCGGAAATGATCATGGCAGTTGGTATGCCGCAGGCGCTGCATGAGTTGCATAATCAGATCCGCCGGGTACGGGGAGTTATGCATGCAGCGATGAGTATGAGTTCTATTGGTAACGAATTGGAGTGATTTATGGCAGGAGAATTGTTGATTTGCCGCGAAAATGAAAAATATGGCATCGTGCTGTCCGGACGTGTCAATTTTGAAACCGTTGTGCCGCTGCGGGAATTTGTCAATCATCTGCCCGGAGATATCCGGGATCTGACTATCGACCTTAAAGAGTGCTTGAGTATGGACAGTACCTGCATGGGGGTCTTGAGCATGTTGGCGCTGAACGGGATCAAAAGTAAATTGAGTATGCGCGTACTCAATGCCGGAAGCAACCGTCAGCTGCTCAAAGGTCTGGGCGTGGATAAACTTTTCAAATTTGAAGATGCGGAGTTCACCCCTTACAGTGTTGTTATTTTCCCGGCTGCCGCGCCGGAAAAAAAGGATTTGCAGCAGACGGCCGAAACGGTGCTGGAAGCTCACGAGACCCTGATCGCCGCCGACGAAAGCAATCAGCAGCGCTTCGGTGCCGTTGTGGAAATGAGCCGGCAGGATGTGGAACGTATGCGGGAAAACAATAAATAAGGTTTTTGCTGTATGACCGGCCTGATAATCCATTACTTTGACTTGTTCGGAACAGCGGTTTTTGCCGTGACCGGCGCTCTTTGCGGTGTCCGGCACCGTCTGGATCTGCTGGGCGTGGTGGTTTTCGGCTGTACCGTAGGTGTGGGCGGCGGCATGTTGCGTGATACGATCATCGGGGCGGTGCCGGTAGCTGCGCTGCGGGACGAAAGTTATCTTGTACTTTGTATAATCAGCTCCCTGACGGTATTTTTTATCGCCCGCAAATTAAGTAATTTAAGTAATATGATCGCTATTGGCGATGCTATCGGACTGGGGGTGTTTACCGCGATCGGCGCGGCCAAAGGTATGGTTTATGAACTCAATGCCATCGGGGTGATCCTTTGCGGTGTGCTTACTGCTGTGGGCGGCGGCATATTGCGCGATGTGATGAGCAAATCTATACCCGTGGTGCTGACCAGCGATTTTTATGCCACGGCTTCGCTGCTGGGCGGCGGGTTGTTCTGTATACTCAAAAAGTTTACCGCGATTTCAGATTTCAGTATTTTTATAACAGTATTTTTGTTTGTTACCAGCATACGCCTGGGGGCCATGCATTTAAAATTGCGACTTCCTGTGGCCCGGAGTGCTGACAACACATCACAGGAAAGGATTTTATAATGCTTCCGAGCAAAGCACAACCTTCGTCCGGAGTTCTGATCCGGGTCAAAGATCTGGATGCTGCAAGGATTTTTTACCGCGAACTTTTGATGCTGGGCAATCCGGCGGTGGACAGCGCGTTCTGGGTGGAGTTCAACGCTCCGGATGGTACGCGGATCATTCTGGAAAAGACCGAAGCTGCGTATCTTGTGCACGATGTATCTGCCACCACGCTGGTGCTGGCTACGCCCGAACTGGAAAAGATCCGGCATGAGCTGGAAGTGCACAACTACACGATCGAACGGCAGAAAAAAGCACATCCCGGCGAAGTCTTTTACCGGGCACAGGATCCGGAAGGAAATATAATTTATCTTTGTACAAATTAACATATAAACAACAACCCGAAAAGGAAAAACATTATGGCATTTCTTGACGAAAATTATCTTATCAGCAACGCTGCCGGTAAACGTATTTTTGAAGCGATCAAATCGCTGCCGGTAGTCGATGCCCACAACCATGCCAACGTTAAAGAGCTGGCTGAAAACAAAAACTATCCCGATGCCTGGCAGCTTTTTGCCGCCACCGACCACTATGTGTGGAGCACCATGCGCCGTTGCGGTGTGGCCGAAGAATACATCACCGGTTCGCGCACTCCGCGTGAAAAGTTCTGTGAACTGGGCCGGATCTTCCCGATGCTGGTGGGCAACCCGGTCTACGAATGGATCCATCTTGACCTCAAGCGGGTGATGAATATCGATACCATCCTCAATGGCGAAACTGCCAACGAAATTTTTGATCAGGTCAATGCGGTTCTGGCGCGGGAAGATATGAAGCCGCTTTCCATTCTGAAAAAACTCAATGTGGTGGCCATGTGCTCCACCGACGACCCCATTGATACCCTGGAATACCACAAGCAGGTCAACGCTGCCTGGGGCGGTATTCTGGTGCGCCCCACCTGGCGCCCGGATGCGGCAATGAATATGCATCTGCCCACCTGGAAAGGCTATATGCAGAAACTCGCCGACCGTTTTGAAATGAAATTCAACAGCATTGACGATCTTTTTGCCGCACTGCGTAAATCCCACGATTACTTTGCTGAAAACAACTGTACTGTAAGCGATCACGGTGTGGAAGTCGTTCCCGGTGCCACTTTTGATAAATGTGCTGCCGATTGTACTTTCCGCAAGGCTCTTGCCGGCGAAGCAGTCACCAAAGAAGAGATCGTCAATTTCCAGAAAGCGGTGATGAATTGCGCCGGCGAGCTGGATGCGGAAAAAGACTGGGTCTTCCAGCTGCACTTCGGCGCTATGCGTAACGTGCGTTACAGCATTTTTGAAAAACTCGGTCCCGATACCGGTGTGGATACCGGCAACTGCTTCCAGGATCACTATCCCGGGATCGTGGATCTGCTCAATGTATTCGACAACCGCCTGAAAGTGGTGCTCTATTGCTTTGATCCCACCCAGATTTCCACGGTGGCGAGCGTGGCACGCGCTTTCTGCAGCAAAGTCAAGATCGGTGCTCCCTGGTGGCAGTGCGACAACCCGATCGGCATGAAACGCCAGCTGGAGTACTTCGGCAGCGTGGATCTGCTCAACAACTGCTCGGGCATGGTTTCCGACAGCCGCAAACTTTTGAGCTACGGCTCCCGCCACGAAATGTTCCGCCGCGTACTGGCTGATGTGCTGGGTACCATGGCAGAACTCGGTCAGGCTCCGGAAGAGATCCTTACCGATCTGGCGGTGCGGCTCTGCTATAAACAGCCCCGCAGCTACTTTGCCATTTGAGATGTCGCCGGCAGGTAAACGGGCCTTACTGCGAGTACTGGCGCGATAACTGCCGATTGATCCTGCCGGGCAAAACGCGCGGCAGGATCGTTATGATATAAGAATTCGATAACACACAAACAATTTAAATGGAAAGGTTGAGAAGAATGAAAAGTGAAGTCATGTTGGAAAACCCCGCCCCGGGGCGGGTAAAGCAGTTATGCTTTACCCTTATAGAACTCCTCGTTGTCATTGCCATTATTGCTATTCTGGCGGCAATGCTGCTGCCGGCACTTTCTGCCGCGCGCGAACGGGCGAGAACTGCAAGCTGCTCAAGCAATCTGAAAAGTGTTGGTATCTGGCAGAATATGTATGCCGACAGCAATCATGGTTTTTTCTCTCCGGCATACTGGCAGACCGCTGCCGGCGGCGATAACGATCACTGGGCCGGCAGATTGATCAAACAGATCTCCGGCATCGAAAGCGGCAAGGAAGCTGCCAAGATATTCTATTGCCCCAGTTTGCCGACGGTTCCCGTAGATGGTAATGTTTATTCCGGTACCAGCTACGGAATGCGTTTGTACAATGCTGATATTGTAAACACCACTAACCGCGACATTCTCGAAGATCCTTCGTTGGCGGCTTATACGCATGACTCGGTGAAGAAAGACACCATGACCGGCGCTTATATCGTCTACAACCGGTTAAATTATGAAAACAGCGGTACTATCCATATCCGCCATGGCAAAACATTCAACTCTCTCTTCGCAGACGGCCATGTCGCCGCCGAAACTAAAGATACTCCGGCTGCATTGGAATATAAAAATTATATCAAGTATCAGACCAATGCTGCTTACTGGGGACCGTATACCAATAAAATAACTTTCGTTGAATGATAGAATAAAGGTAGTCACTAATGAGAAAAAAATTTGTTTTGCTGTTGGCTGTGCTTACGGCGTTCTGCAGCTTGAGCGCAGCTGATTACGCAGATATCAAACTGTGGAAAGGGGCCAAAGGGAAGGCTCCCAAGGAGCCGGAACTGAAAGTCGTTGAGACCGCAGTCGGCAAAGGTATCACAGCCACGGCTGTCTCCAAAGGCAATTATCAGGGGCTTGATCTCCATTTGCCTGAAGGCGTGGATATTGAAAAAATCGACTCCATAACGTTCAATTTCGGCCAGAATCTGCGTAAGGGCAGAGTTGGCACTGCGGCCATTGTTCTGCATTGCGACAGCAAAGAATTGCTTGTCGGACAGTTTGAGTTTGATAAGACTGAATGGAGCAAGGTAACGGTAAAATTCAATACCGCCAATTTTCCAAGTCTGAAAAAACGCTCCATACTCAATATGGGCAACGTGGTACGGATCAGTTTTTCCATGTTTTCTTCGTTGAATACCCCCGGATTTTTTATCGGAGTGGCCAATTTCAAGATCAATATGAAAGACTCCAAAGCTGCCGCTCCCGCCGCCGGGTATGCCAATTTGCAGTATTGGAACGCGCAAGCCGGTCAGGCTCCCCATATGCCGGTAATCAAAAATGCCAATATTCCCGATGTGGGGGTGGCAGTGGTGGCAACCGCTATTGCCAAAGGTCCTTATCAGGGGATGGATATTATTCTGCCGGAACCGGTGGATCTCTCCAATGTAGGCGCGATTACTTTTGACTTTGGCCAGAATGTGGTGCGCAACCGCGCCGGTGCCGGTTCAATAATCTTGCGTTATGATAACCGCAACGGTCTGATGGGCGTATTTCAGTTTGACAAAAAAGAATGGAGCAAAGTACGTGTTCCCATCGACTTGCGTACACTCAAAAGCCTTGCCAAACAGAGTCAGCCGGTTGCCGGCAAAGTCACAAAGATCAATTTTTCCATGTTTGCTGCTTTTGATAGCCCCGGAGAATTCATCGGGGTTGCCAATCTTACTTTTGAACCCAAACAGACCACCAGCGGTCTGATCAGGGTCGATAACTACCGCCATGCAGCCAAACCCACCCGCGGTGATTCCAGCGGCAAAGTTTTGACCGATGGCAAAGTAAATGAAGCCGATCAGGCACATTTCCGGCAGTATGCTGATAATCCGGATATCATTTTTGATCTGGGCGCGATGTATCTGGTCAACAAGATAGAGCTTGCCGCAGTGGCGGTGCCCGGTCAGAATATTTCAGATTACAGTATTTACACCAGCAATGACGGTAAAAATTTCAAGCTTACAAGTCATGTAAAAAATACTGATACATCGACCGAAAAAAAAAATTATGTGATTGCCGGCAAAAATCTCACCGTTATCGGCAGATATATCAGGATCAAGTGTGAACGTTCCCGCACCGACTTTCCGCTGGATATTGCCGAGGTGAGCTTTTACGGCAAGATCCCCTCCGATAAAGAACTGGCAGATGCCGCCAGAGAAAATTATTCTCTCGGACCGGCTCTGCCGGAATTCAACAGCAAAAATTATGCTGTGGTAAAATCCGGCAATGCCAGCTTCAGTATCTGCCGCAGCAATGGTGTGGTGGTGGATTATCAGGTCAACGGCAAACGCATTGCCGAGCGTATTTTCAATAATTACGAGATCAATGACGGCAATAAAAAATTTGTTGCCGACAGCTACACCAATAAAGTCCGGAGTCTTAAAATCTCCGGCAATACAGCCGTTGTCACTCTGACCAACCCGGCAATAAAAGATACGGTGATCACTGAAAAATGGTTCTTTGTCAACAATGAGCTCGCCCGCCGTATTCAATATGACTACAAGGGCACTGAAAAATACATTGCTTACAGCGCGCTGGAAGTGGTAATGCCTAAAGATTTCCGGGCTCCCGGTGTGTACGAAACCTGGGGCGCCGGGCACGAGCTGCAGCACAAATTTGCCAGTGAAGTGGTTTTTGATTTTCCCGCCGATTCAGGACCGGTGCTGATTTTTGAAAATCCGCAGGAAAATAGTACACTTTTTGCTTACCGCTATGCTTACAACGACCGCTACATACACATCGGTTCCGGTACTGTTACTGTTTCCGGGTTCGGAGATAAGCGCACGATCTTTACCGCTAATGGGTTCCGCATGGGCGATGGTATCTGGCTGCTGGATAAACCCGGAGCCGGCGGCTCTGTGACCAGCTATGTGACTCTTACATATGGTGACTTGACTGCCGCTTTTGATAAATATCTTGCTTTTCCGGAAGTGAAGCGTTACCGCAGCAGCATCAAACGGCCGGAATGGCTCAAAAACTGGCGTTTGCAATGCGGGCAGGGCTGGGATGGGCAATTTGCCAAAAACGGTCAGCGCATTGTTGAGCATATGGCAGATCTGATTCGCGAAGGTTACATTGTTTATGCTGCTTGCGACAGCGACTTTGCCTGGGGCGATTTTCCCACCGATTATCCGGTACGCAATATCTTCGGCGGCAGAATGACCCCGCAGGAGATGCTTGAGCGCGACAATTCCATCCGCCGCAGCCGTCCGAATACCAAGATCAGCCAGTACACCTGGTTGTGGAGCTGCTCGCAGAAGAGCAATATTTACGAAAAGCATCCTGAATGGTTCATTAGCAAAGATAAAAACGGTCGTGAACTCTCGTTTTTTCCGGGCTGCGGTGTGAACTATTACCGGCTGGTGGGCATTAAGGAATCAGCCGATGAAATCGTGGAAAGCATCACCAGATTTATCAATTTTTACAATCAGGATATCTGGTATCTTGATGGCGGCGGTTCGCCAGCGGCTGTTGACTGGCTGAATATGCGTCTTGATCCGCCTAATGCGTGGGATGATGTACTTTACCGGGTGCGTACTTCGATTCAGAAAAATAATTCCGAACGCGCATTTTTCTGCAATCACCCGGAAAATCCGGTGGCTGACTTCGGCTATCTGGAAAGTTTCGGCGGTGTTTTGACCACCAACTGGCGCGATGGTGCCAGCTGGATGTATAAATTCAAACTCTGGCAACGCGCCGATGCATTGCTCAATCCGCTTTATATTTATTGGCTGGGCGGTGCTGTTGATAAAGCATTCCGCCAATACGCAGTTGGTTCCGGTTTGGGGCTGACCTTCGGCGGATCTTTCGATAAACGGCGCGATGCGGCGTTGATCAGCGCCTGGCACCAGAGCCGCTGGGCCAGATTGGTCGATGCAGAAATTTCGCCCAACTGGCGGTATAATCCTGCTGAAACATGGGAACTTATGCCGTTATCTTTCGGCAAATCCGGCTGGCTTCTTATGAAAAACCACTCCGGTAAAACCGAAGACAAGAGTGTGGCACTCGATGTGGATGCTCTGGGGCTGACCGACAGCTCCCGCCCGGTTTACAGCTGGTGCTATACATTGATCGATCACAAAGATCATAAAGGGCTGCTGGGCGAAAAAGAACGTGAACGCACCTACCGTCAGAGCCGCTGGGCAAGCGATTTTCTGCTGAAGAACGAATATTTGGGGCAATCTGATTACAATAAACGCCAGAGTCGGAAGTTTAAGCTCAAAGATGGCGAACTCAAACTTTGGTATCTCACGCAGACCCCGGCTTTTGTTTACAGCGTTGATGAAATGCGTAACCAGATCTGGCTGGACAAGACTTTGAATGTTTGTGTGGATGGCTCCTTCGGCAAGGACGGCAATCTTGCTCTGCAAGTTAAATCCGACCGCAAAAGCGCCGAGATCGCTGCGCTCATCCCCGCCGGCAAATATGTGAAAAGTGTAAACGTAAACGGCAAAGCTGTTGACTTCAATGCTGCTGTGGATGCCAACACCCGTCTGGTACTGATCCCCGTCGGTAAGGGCGCAAGTGCAATAACTGTGGAATATGCCGCTGTCTCTGGCACTCCGCGTGCGATATTCCGTTTGGCGGTAACTCCGGGCCGTCCCGGCAAGACGATGAAACTTGCTTTGTCGCCGGCGCTGGAAAGTGCGGTTCTGGTGATCCGCAATTCCGGTGATATGGTCTGGAGCAAGCAAGCGCCGGCCGCTGAGATCAAAGTACCCACCGGCGTTACCGGCGGAAAATATACTGCCATGGCTTACGATGCTGCGGGCAATCTGCTGGCTGAAAAAGAATTTACACTCGCTGCCGGCAAACCGGAAATCCCGGCCCGTTCCGGCGCTGAACGTTTTCCGGAAGTTACAGCTTCCGGCGACAAATGGGCTTCTTCGGTTACTAAAGATGCCGGCAAAGCATTTGCTGATCCGGTTAAACGCACGGCCGGGGTGGAATCTTTTGCCATGCCTTCCACTGCGTGGGCACGGCTGACTGCCGGTTTTGAGTGTGATCTCAAACGCTATGTCAAGATCCGTTTGAGCGGCAATCTCTGGTACTTCAATATATATGGTCTGCGTTCCGGCATCAAAGGCCTGCACGTCAAGTGGGATAATCCGGCTACTTATCTGGGCATGGTCTTTGACTTCGCCGGCGCCAACGGCAAATACTCCAAACGCGTTTTTGCCGGTACCGGCAGGGCGCAGGATCGCTATAAGCAGAAAGAGCCGCATTGGGGGGCAAACCGGGTGCCGGATGTGATATGCAGTGTATCGAACTTTGCAATCGGCAAAGCCAAAGAAGAAACTTTCTGGTTGGATCTGAAGGCGCTGGGGGCGCCGGAAGACTGGAACGGCAAGGTTTATTTCGGCGTATTGTGGAGCCTGATCACTCCTGACCGGCATTTCCAAGCAGAAATTATGGAAACGACCGATCAGCTGCCCGCCGGAGCACAGCTCAACCGTATCTACAATGTCCGGGGCGGCAAAACTGCTGAAGTAAAGAAGATCAAACTGCCCGTAACCACCGCCAAGGTTAAGGTCGATGGCAACCCCGGCGATGCTGCATGGAAAAATGCCGTGGTGTTCGATGAGTTTTATCAGCTCAACTCCGCCGGAATGCGTTCGCCTGCTACCACGATGAAGTTGATGCGCGACAAAGAGTTCCTGTATGTGCTCGCCGAGCTGGAAGAGCCCAGCGCAAGCGGTTTCTGCATCGACAGCAACGGCAAGCCGTGGTTCAATGATGGTATTGAAATATATATCCGCAACCGCGACAGCGAAACTGCTTACACTCAGTTCATCTGGGCTTTGACCGGCGAATGTCATCAGCAGTGGGTAAGCCGTCAGGGGGCCGGTGTGCCGCGCAAGGAGCTCCCCCCGGTGGAGTTCAAGGTTTCTGTGCAGGGCAAAAAAGCTTGCATTGAAGCGGCGATCCCGCTGAAAATATATGGTCAGGGCAAGGCAGCTTCCCGCTTCAATATCGGGCGCAACCGTATGGTGGGCGGCAATCTGGCGGCATATTCGCTTGCCGGCGGCAGGGCCTATTTGAATTTCGATGCCTGTGAACTTATCTGGTAAAGCAATCAACGCTTTCTGCCGGATATAAAAAACGGCTGCGGTGAAAACTTAAAGTTTTCACCGCAGCCGTAAATTTTTCAGCAGTTTACCGCAGAGAGAGGATCAGAGCCAGCAGCTCATCGAGTTTCTGATGGGTCTGCATGGGGTTGAGCAAGGTGAACTTCAAGCACACATTGCCGTAGACCACCGTTTGACCGATCACCACCCCTTTGCTGTGCAGCAAGGCCCGGCGGATACGTTTGTTGAGAGTATCCGCATCTTCCGTGCTTCCGGCCGGCGGCAGCAGACGGAACACCACCGAGCTGATTTCCGGCGCAGTGATCACTTCCACATCGGCGGTTTTGACCAGCTGACTGTAGAAGTATGCGGCGTTTTCCATGCAAGTAGTGATAATTTCCGACCAGCCAGCTTTGCCGCGCATCTTGAACGACATCCACACTTTGAGTGCATCAAAGCGGCGGGTGGTCTGCATGGATTTATTTACCAGATTTATGTAGCCGTCTTCTTCATCTTCTTCCCGGTTGAGGTAATCGGCGTGAAGAGTCAGTGCTTCAAAATACTTTTTGTCTTTGATCAGCGATGCACTGCAGCTTATCGGCAGCAGGAACATTTTGTGGAAATCCACCGTTATCGAGTCGCAGGCGGCCAGACCGGCCACACGGCAGGCGTATTTTTCCGACAGCACCACACCGCTGCCGTAAGCCGCATCGGCATGGAGCCACAAACCGAATTCATCGCAAAGCTGCCGCAATTCTTTCAGGGGATCAATACTGCCGAAGTCGGTAGTTCCAACCGTAGCTGAAATGCAGAAAGGCAGATTGCCCGCAGCAATATCTTTTTCGATGAGTTCGCGCAGCGCCGCCACATCCATCTGCATGGCTTTATTGACTGGAACTTTGACCACGGCATCGTAGCCCATCCCCATAAGGTGGGCGCTTTTTTCCATGGAAAAGTGTGCGATTTCCGAACTGTACATACGCAGTTTGCGGAAGTTTTCCGGTAAACCGAATTTTTTCACATCCCAGTTGAGCTTTTCATTGCAGAACCAGTCGCGCGCCAGCAGCAGCCCGGAAAGGTTGCTCTGGCTGCCGCCGGAGGTGAATACCCCGTCAGAATCTTCACCATAGCCGTAAAGCGCACAGAGATTGCGGATCACTTCCACTTCGATCTCCGTCGCCGCCGGAGACTGATCCCAGGAGTCCATGGATTGATTGAATGTGGCAATGATCAGTTCCGACGCAATCGATTCAAGCAATGCCGGACTGTGCAGATGCGCCATGTAGTCTGTGGACATGGGCCGCACCAGATTGGGCAGGATTTTTGCTTTGACTTCTTCAAGCAGTTCAGCGTAGGTGATCCTGCCCGCGGGCAGCAGCTCATCGGTACGCAGTGCCGCACGCAGTTCATACGGCGGCATGCCCGCGTAGGCGTGAGTATGATCCAAAGAGTCAGCGATCGCTTGCGCGGTCGCCGACATCATGGTTACAAAACGCTCTTTGTCAGCTTGAGCCGGCGAAAGGAAAAGATCATTTTGTTGCATCAGCATTGACCTCGATGACCACTTTTTCGTAAATGGCGATCATCTTTTCAAGATCTTCCTGCGATACATTCAAAGCGCACAAGCAGCGCATGACCGAACCGTGACGGCCGCCTTTTTCCATGACCAGACCGTTTTCAAAGCATCTTTTCTGTACCTTGGCGGCAATATCGCCGCTGGCGGGCAGGCTGCCCAGCGAATCTTTGGTGCCTTTGGGATCAACGAATTCGCAGCCGGACATCAGACCCTTGCCGCGGATATCGCCGATAATGGAAACTTTGCTCTTGAGTTCGTTCATGCGTACACGCAAATAGTCACCCTTGCGGCGCACTTCGGCAAGGAACTCTTCGTTGGCTACGCGGTTCATCACCACCGTGCCGGCCGCCATGGCCAGCTGATTGCCGCGGAAAGTACCGGCATGGGCGCCGGGAGTCCACTTGTCAAGTTCTTTGTTGTAGATAACTACCGACATGGGCTGGGTGCCGCCGATAGCCTTGGAAACCAGAATAACATCCGGCTCGATATCGGCATATTCAAAGGCAAAGAATTTACCCGAACGGCCGACACCGCACTGGATTTCGTCGCAGATCATGGGAATACCCAATTCTCTGGTGACTCTGCGGATGGTCTGCAGAAATTCCACCGGAGCAGGAATTACACCGCCTTCGCCCTGGATCGGCTCCAGAATGACTGCAGCCGGACGGGTGATGCCGCTTTCCGGATCTTTGAGAGTACGTTCAAAATATTCGCAGCAGGCCTTTACCCCGGCTTCGCCGCCCAGACCGAAGGGGCAGCGGTAGTTGTAGGGATAGGGGAAGAAATGCACTTCCGGCATCAGGGCATTGACTTTTTCTTTGGCACCGAGGTTGCCGGTCAAAGCCAGCGCGCCGTGGCCCATGCCGTGATAACCGCCGGCAAATGCAATAACAGATCTTCTGCCGGTAGCTGTTTTACAAAGTTTGATCGCCGCATCAGTAGCGTCGGTTCCCGAAGGACTGCAGAACTGCACTTTTACATTGCCCTGCATGCCTTCGGGCAGCAGCGAAATGAGCTTGTGCACAAAACGGTCTTTGGTCGGGGTGGTGATATCCAGCGTATGCAACGGTGCGTTGCTGGTGATCAGATCGATCATTGCCTGATTGACTTCCGGGTCGTTATGACCGAGAGCCAGAGTACCGGCTCCGCAGAGAAAATCAAGATAACGGTTGCCTTCCACATCCTCCACCCAGGATCCCTGAGCTTTTACCAGAGAGTAGGGAAATTTCCGGGGGTAACTGCGGGCGTTGGACTCGGTCGCTTCCTGACGAAGCATGTAGTCTGCATTGGTTACCGGGACGCCGCTGTTGGCACAGCAGTTACAAGTATCATTTTTGATCGCCATTGCAATAGATCCCTTATTTGTTGGGTTGCCGGTTTATTTCTTTCTTTTTATTAGCTTTCCGGCATTGGTTATTAACAATGTCTGCATGAATCCCCCATGCTGGATCCTGCATTAGTACCGGCTTTTAAAATAGCACCAAAACTTTCTAATGCAAGTTTGATTTATCTGCAAAGGGGCATTTTATTCTGATTTTTTTACCGGGGGCGCTTCACATGGCTTTTTACCCGGACTTTACAGTGTTTTGCCGCATTGCCGGGTTTCGGATTTTTCTGCATAAATCCGGAGTCTATGCAGTGGAATATCCGGAAAAGTCATGTTGGGGTTTTTGGAGATTTGTTTTTGTTGCAATATGGGGTATATTACAAAATGTATTTTCAAATTTTGCTTTATTCAAAGGGTGTGTTATGAAGAAACTTTCGGCCATATATCTGACTCTTTTGCTGTCTTTACCGCTTTTTGCCGGCAATCCGGCGCTGGATCTCCGGAAAAATGTGGAGATAAAAAAGCTCAAACGCGAGCGCGGTCAGGAAGTTTGCATTGAAAAGATCCCGCATGTGAAACAGCGCAAAAACTTTTGTGCTCCGGCTTCGTGCAGTATGGTTCTGCGTTATTTTGATCAGCGCTACAATCAGAAGGATCTGGGAAAATTATTCAACTCCACCCGCGATTCAGGCACCTATACTTCGGATATTTATAACGCGTTCAACAAAAGTGAATTAAGTAATTTTGAGCTGGTCAGTATTTATGCATTGACTTCCAGGGAAATCAATGAAATGATAAGAGCCTGCAATACTGCAAAAAATAACCAGTCAGATGACGGCAGAAAATCCAACCGCTCCGGAAAAAAGCAAAAACGCCGCCGGCAGGCCGCTGTTTCATCCGGAACCGATTTCTGGAACCGGCTTGATCCTGAAGTTGCCCGCCGGGTGCTGCCGGTGTGCCGGGCACCATTGAAAAATAAGTTCAGCGCATTGTGCAGGGAGTTTATCGATGCGGGGATCCCGGTAATGTGGAGTGTAAGCATGACTCTGGATCCCCATTCGCCAGCGCCTGAAGGACACATGCGCGTTATCAATGGGTATGTGGTCAAAAATGGCAAATTAACCCATATACTGTACCGTGATTCATGGAGCGGACACTCCGGTGGGGATTCTATGTCTCTGGATAATGCCGTGGCTATGACCAAACATCTGTTTGCCATTGTTCCGCGTGGATTCAAAAGCAAAGATCAACTGCGTATCAAGCCGCTGATTAAGGATAAATAAGCTGCTGCCGGAAAAAGGCAGAATTTTTCTGAAACCGTTCTCGGTGCCGAAAAAAATGTATAGGGTACAAAGCCAATAAAAAAGCGCCCCCGATTTTGAGGGCGCTGCTGGTTGTTTGTTTATGCTTCGGCGCTGACTATTTCACGCACCGGAGGGGTGGCGATTGCGGGGTGCTTGTACTTATCCACATATCTGTCCAACTGGGTTTTCAGGTGATCCAGCGCTATGTCGATAGCCTTGTAGAGATCCAGGGCGGTACCTTCCGCAACCATCGGCTGCTTTTTGACTGCAGCACAGATTCCGACCTTGGCCTGGTGGTTTTTGCCGATCTCCATGGTTACCCGCACGCTTGAGACTTTCAGAGTAGGATAGTAGGTGAACAGCGCTTCAACTTTTTCGGCGGTGTTGCTCCTGATCAGTTCGGTTACTTCGAAGTGACGTCCGTTGATGATGATCTGCATAATCTCTCCTTTCTGAAAGGGTTGGCTCTTTGCAGCGGCATTCCAAGTTGCGCCAACAGCTTGGATTCGCTGTCCAATGCTAATGTTCCACACAATCCGGCAAAATGCAAATTTCATTTGCAGTTTTTTAAATATTTATTTTCAGCAAAAAATTGGACTTTTTTATTTTATGCATATATATTAGATTTTCATTGTCATTTTGGAGTTTTTTAAGGTGATTTTTCAAGATTTTTGGCTGTCAGATATTTCCGTAGAAAGTCCACGCTTCAAAATGCTTATTTTTGCTGTGGACAATATGGCTATTGCCGGTCGGCAGCCACTGTCGGGTGCGGAAATTTTTTTGCAGAATATCCGCAGCAGCCACACTTCAATTCGTTTTCTGACCAATGGCAGCAACCACTCCCGGATTGAAAAAAATGCCGATACAACGTATTTGCAAGTTACAGCTTGCCCTCCGCAAAGTATTTTCATGCGGTGATCGATAGAATTTTTACAGAAAGGTATTTTATGAAAAAACTGTTTTTATGGTTTGCGCTGCTGATGGCAGCAATGAGCTTGAGCGCTGCAGAATTTGCCAAAATCCACAATTTCAGTATAATTCTGCCGGATGTACCCACGGAGATTGAAAAATCTGCCGCCGGCGAACTCAAAGAGCATTTGAGCCGGAGTTTTACCGCTCCGGCAGTTCTCAACGGTAAAGCGCCCGACCGGATAAATATGTTTATCGGCATGAGCAAAGCCGCGCAGCAAGCCGGATTCAACGGCGATTATTCTGAAAGCGGCAAAGAGAGCAGATTCGGTATCTACCGGCATGACAATGATTTTCTTTTTACCGGCTTCGATACCCCCGGCGGCTCCATCTATGCTTTTGGTGAAAGCTGCGGCACGTTGCTGGCGGTGGAATACTTTGCACAAAAATATCTGCAGAGCAAATTCTTTATGCCCGGTAAAAACGGCGCCCGATACGCTGTAAATCCGGCCATTAAATTTTCTGTTGCCAGCGATATACCGCAGGCCAGTTACGAGGTGCGCGGATTTCAGAATGCTGCCAAAGGTATTACGCGGCAGGATTTCATGCTTTTCTTCCGCCGTAGACTGGGTCAGGTTCCCGCATGGTCGACCCGCAATTATTACTACGCCTTCCTCAATAAGTGGAACAAGCGATTCAAAGACAAGCCGGAAATGTTCGGCCTTTTCGGCAACAAGCGGATAAATACCAAATACCCGCGGCATTTTCCCTGTCCGAGCCATCCGGATACAGTAAAGCAGATCATTGCAGATATTGATTCGGCAATCAAAAAAGATCCCAAGATCAATTCCATCCGCTTTTTCTGCGATGCACCGGTCAAGAACTGCGAATGTGATAAATGCGTGAATTCGCCGGTCGGCAAACTGGTAACAGCCGGTGACCGCAGTGAATTTGTCTTTGCATTTTTCTGCAAATTTGCCAATGAGCTTAAGAAAAAATATCCCGGCATGATCTTTCATCTGCAGACCAAAAGCACTCACTTCCATCCGCCGGCAACCGAAAAACTGCCCGCCGATACGGTTATAGCAGTGCTTTCCGGTCAGTTCATTGCTCCCGACTACAAGATATTGCGGGAGCGCTGCAATCAGTGGAAAGATGCCGGAGCCAAAGTGGTGCTTTACTGCTATCCGCGAGTGCCGGAAATGCGTGGCTTGCCCATTATGAATCCGCATCGCATTGCCGATCACTTCAAGGCTATGGAAGGTTTTGCCTTGGGTGCAACCATGTCCGAAGGCAGAGCCAATCTGCCTTACACTTTCAGTGCACTCAATACCTATGTGCACAGTGCCACCATGTTTGACTGTTCGCTGGATACTGATAAACTCATTACCGAATTCTGCGAATTGGTCACGCCCAAAGCCGCCAAAGAGCTGGAGGCATATTACAACTCTATGGAAAAATTGCTTGAAGGAGCCGGTTTCCGCGACAATCCGCTGACCAACTGTTATCTGACTTTCCGCTTGAAAACGCCGCGTCAGCTGCTGGATAAAGCAGTGGCCAAAGATCCGGACAATGCCTTTTTGCAGGCACTCTCCAAAGATATTGCTGTGTTCGAAGAAACCTCCAGCAAAGCCGTTGTCGGCATTACCTCCGAAAAAGAGTACAACGATATGCTGAAACTCATTGCCACCCGGCAGGATCCGATCAAGCTCTCAAATAAAGAGTCGGTAATAAATTTCAAACCGTTTGCAGTATTCAACGACTTTCAGCCAACTCAAGTCAAAGTTTCGCAGCAGAACGATAAACTCAAACTGCAATTTATCTGTTCCGAAAATAAAATCAGCAAATTGCACCTGAAAACAACCGCCAATCATACCGGCAATGTCTGGCTCGATGACTCCGTGGAGATCTTTCTGGCTCCGTACGGCAAGGCAACGCCGCGTATCCAGGTGGGACTCAATGCTCTGGGCGTTTATCAGGTGATTTTTACCGGCAATGACAACAACTCCCGCAATATCCGTGATTTTGCCATAACCACCCAAGCCAAACGGGAACGCGGCCGCTGGGTGCTGGATGTGGAAATACCGATGGCGGAAGTCAGAAAATTTGCCGAACAAAATAAATTCGGTCTCGGTCTTTACCGGCACCGCCCGACGAGAAACAGGGTCAAGGCCCAGGCTCAGAACAGTGGAGCTCAAAAGCCCACATCCGGCAGTTTCAACAATGTTTCCGGCCGTTTTCTGGTAGAGTTTTGAACGGAAAATTTGCATTTGCCGCGTTTCGGAGCTATCTTTTGCTGATATTGAAAACGTAAAAAAAAGCCGTTTTTTCCAAAGTATGAAAAATTTATTTACAACATTGGGCCAAAGTGTTTGCCGCAGCATTGCTTCGTGGAAAGAGACTTTGACCTTCTGGGGCGAAATCGCCTGCTCGGTGGCTCTGCTGGTGCGTAATCCCCGCAAACTGCGCTGGAAAAACTTTTTTTACTATATGGATATGTGCGGCTCTTCGGCATTGGGGATCGTGTTTCTGATCTGTTTTCTTATGGGTATAACCATAGCTTTTCAGGCGGCTATCCAGATGCAAAAGTTCGGCACCGAGGTCTTTGTGGCCGATTTAACCGGTTTTTCCATGCTCAAAGAGTTCGGTCCGCTGATGGTGGCGCTTATTGCCACGGGGCGGGCAGGCAGCAGTTTTGCTGCTGAAATCGGTTCAATGAAAGCCGAAGAAGAGATCAGCGCACTTACCACTATGGGTATATCGCCAGTGCGTTTTCTGGTGGTACCCAAACTGCTGGCTATGATCATATGCATACCCTGCCTGATAATTTTCGGCGATATCGCCGGTTTGCTCGGCGGTCTGGCGGTCGGGGTCGGTTTTTTGGGCCTTACTGCCGAAACTTATATCAGCCGTACCGCTGAAGTTCTTACCCCGCTGACTTTTCTGCTGGGAGTGCTTAAAGGGGTGTTTTTCGGCGCCATGATCGCTCTGGTCGGCTGCTGGGAAGGGTTCCGCAGTTCGCCGGATTCACAAGGTGTGGGGCGCGCTGCGACCCGGGCGGTGGTCAGGTCGATACTCTTTCTGATCATTATCGATACACTTATAACTGTCATTTATTCATTCTGGGGGTTTTGAAAAGTGAATACAGCAACTCCCGCACTTGAAATTTGCAATGCCGCAGTCGGCTACGGTGAACGCACCGTACTGCATGATTTGAATTTCACCGTAAATCAGGGCGAAATTTTTGCGGTTATGGGCGGCTCCGGCTGCGGTAAATCCACGCTGCTCAAGCATATTATCGGCATATATCCGCTGCAGCGGGGAACGGTGAAAATCTTCGGGAGAGTGATCAATGGCGATTCCGGAATTTCCGGGGAAGAAATTGCCCGGACTTTCGGCGTTACTTATCAGGGGGGCGCTTTGCTCGGATCGCTGACTCTGGAAGAAAATGTGGCGCTGGTGCTGGAAGAGCACACTGCGCTCTCCCGCCGGGAGATCAGAGAAAAAGTTATGGAAAGACTGTCGTGGGTGAATCTGGAAAAATTTGCCGGTTTTTATCCGTCTGAAATCTCCGGAGGCATGAAAAAACGTGCCGGTCTGGCACGCGCGCTGGCACTGGATCCGCCGTTGTTGTTTTTCGATGAGCCCTCAGCCGGGCTTGATCCGGTATCTTCTGCGGAGCTTGACCGGCTGATACTGAAAATGCGCGATGAATTTGGCCGCACAGTGGTGATAGTAACTCATGAACTTGACAGCGTTTTTACCATTGCCGACCGGATAATCATGCTCGATAAAAATACCGGCACTATTGCAGACGCAGGCGATCCACGCGTGCTGCGCGAAAATGCTCAAGTGCCATGGGTGAAAGATTTTCTCAATCGCGATGGTTTGAATTACAATTCTCAACACCAATAAATACAGGAGTGCTTTATAATGGCAGACCGAAAAAAATATTTTATAACCGGTATATTTGTGGCGGCAGCATTCGTTTTGCTGGTACTGACGATGTTCTTTCTGGGGCTTTCGGAAAAGTTTGCCGAGCGCATTTACTTTGTTACCACTTTTTCTGAATCGGTACAGGGTTTGAGCAAAGGTTCGGCGGTCAAATATAAAGGTGTACCCATCGGACAGGTCGACAGAATCAGCATTCTGCCGCAGGAAAAGATCATCCGGGTCGATATGAGTATAGACCCCAACGTGTTTGCCGGTCTGCCCGCAAAGGGTGATATATCGCGCTTTGAACAGGTGAAAAAATTCTGTCTTCAGGCACGGAAAAACGATCTGTGCTGCCGGCTCGATCTGGCCGGAGTTACCGGCATGCGCTATATAGAAATGGATTATATACCCAAAGATAAACAGCGCAAAATTCCTTTGCCGGAAATCAATGATCCGGATGTTATTTATTTTGCCAGCGTGCCGGGAGTCTTTGCCAATATCATCGACTCGGTGGCCGTCTCGCTGAACAATATTGCGCAGGTCGATATTAAAAAGATCAGCGATGATCTGGGTAGAAATCTCAATACGCTGGGGGTGATTTTGAGCGATCCGGCCATCAAAAATACGCTTGACCGGCTGGAATTGATCGCCGGCAACGTGGAGTCGCTCAGTCGGAGTGTGGCGGAAAATCTGACCGGCGATGAATTGAAAAATCTTATTTCCGGAGTGAACCGCAATCTGGAAAGTATAAACCTTCTGACCCGGAACTTTAATGAAAAACTGGGCGAACTTGATGTGCGCGAACTCAATTTGCAGGTTGCCGGTACTCTGGAATCGTGCAAAAATCTGTTGGAATCGCTGCAAGATGGTAAAACCGATGCGGTCAATACCATGCAGCAGTTGAATTCGGTGTTGAGCAATCTCAATGAATTTATTACAGAACTGAAAAGTGATCCCGGAGCACTGGTGCGCGGACGCAGCGCCGCTCCGGTGAATCTGACGGAATAATATTGCAGGTGTATTATGAAAAAGATCTTGATTGCCGGCGGCGCCGGTTATATCGGCAGCGTATGTACTGAATATATGCTCGACCGCGGCTATGATGTAACAGTTTTGGATGCGCTCATTACCGGGCACCGTCAGGCCGTTGACCCCAGGGTGAGTAACTTTGTGGAAATGGATCTGGCTGATCAGGATGGCCTGATACGGCTGTTTGAAAAAGAAAAATTTGATGCAGTAATGCATTTTGCTGCTTTTTCGCTGGTGGCGGAAAGTATGCGCGATCCCGGTAAATATTTCCGCAACAACCTGGCCAATGCCGTCAATCTGGCCGAAGCCGCCAGATACGGCAAGGTCAAGCGGATAGTTTTTTCCAGTACTGCCGCCACTTTCGGCGAACCGGAAAGCGTGCCGATCGCTGAAGATGCCCCACAGAAACCGATCAATCCCTACGGCGAGAGCAAACTTTGTTTTGAAAAAGTTCTGGCGTGGTACAAAGCCATTTACGATATTGATTATACTACGTTGAGATATTTCAATGCCGCCGGTGCAAGCAGTAATTTCGGCGAGGATCATTCGCCCGAAAGCCACCTTATACCCATAATACTGCAAGTGGCACAGGGCAGACGCGACAAGATCATGGTCTACGGCAATGATTACGATACTCCCGACGGCAGCTGTATCCGCGACTATATACACGTTATCGACTTGGCACAGGCGCATGAAAAAGCTCTGTATGCTCCGGAAAGCGGCCATTACAATCTGGGTACAGGTAACGGCTTGAGCGTTTTTGAAATCATCGAAGCGGCGCGTAAAGTCACCGGGCACCCGATCCCGATGGAGATCGCTCCCCGCCGTGCCGGTGATCCGCCGCGTCTGATTGCAGACAGCCGCCGCGCCCGCCGGGAACTCAACTGGCAGCCGCAGTTGGAAGATGCCGGTGCGATCATAAAATCCGCATGGGATTGGATTCAGAAACACCCCAATGGTTATTTGGATAAATAACAAGGCGAGGTATTCATGATACAGCACAATTTTGACAATGATCTTCCCCGTACTCCTGATCATCCCGCTGCTGTTCTGGCTTGGGAGCAGGGCACAAATATCTGGCACGAAGAACTTTTCCGGCGCATGAACCGCGACGAAAGCAAAGCCAACCGTGTGCCGCTGCCCGCATTGCCCGATACGCTCGAAGAATGGCAGAATATCCGCGGTAAAGTACTGCAGGATTTCAAAGATTGCATGTATGGCGAAATGCCGCCGGCGCCGGATAAATTGGAACTGCGGCTGCTGGCGGAAAAAAAAGATGTACTCGACGGCATGGCGAACCGTTACGAGTACCGCATAATATCGCGCATGAATAACGGCAGAGAGTTTGATTTTGATATGCTTTTGTATGTGCCCAAAAGCAATCCGCATGCTCCGGTTTTCACTTCGCTGAACTTCAAAGGCAATCAGTCTGTGGCCGAAGAAGATGATGTGCGCATCACCCGTTCGGCAATGTATATTCCCGGCAGATGGCACGCCAGCGAACCCTCCGATGGCGCCAGAAGTTTGCAGTTGGAACAAATTTGTGTCCGCGATGCGGTCAAACGCGGCTACGCGGTGGCAACTGCCTGTTACGGCGAAATATTTCCGGATAATCTTGATGGTTTCCGCAAAAGTATTTTCACTCTCTTCTACGATGAAGAAGATCTGCGGAGCGATTGCGAAAGATCGTTGCAGGAACTGCAGAACAAACCGCTGCGCAACATCAGCGCTATCGGCGGCTGGGCGTGGGGGCTCAGCCGTATGGTCGATGCGCTTGAGCAGCTCGAGTTTACGCAATTTGCAGTAGTTGGACACTCCCGGTTGGGGAAAGCTTCGCTGTGGGCGGGGGCCAACGATGAACGCTTCGGATTGGTGATTTCCAACAATTCCGGGCATGGCGGCGCGGCGCCTTCGCGGCATAATATCGGCGAAACGCTGACAATGCTCTGGGGCATCAGGAGCAACTGGTTCTGCGGCAGAATGGCGCGCTATGCGGGGTTGGAAAATGATCTGCCAATTGATCAGCATCAGCTGCTGGCACTGGCGGCTCCCCGGTCAGTTTATGTGGCCAGTTCCAGCAAGGATGTAACAGCTGATCCCAAAGGAGAATTTATTTCGGCCCAAACCGCATCCAAGGTATGGGAGCTTTATGGTATGCAGGGCGTGGGCGTGGAAGTCATGCCGCCGGAAAATCAGCCGGTGGGCGATATGGTCGGTTATCACGTTAAAACCGGTCGGCACAGCATGACTGCGTATGATTATGAACAGTATTTTAACCATGCCGACAGAATTTTCGGTAAAAAGAATTGAATCATGAAAACAGTTATTTTAAGCGATGGCGGATGGGGCAGTGCTCTTTCCCGGGTGTTGGCCGAAAATGGTCACGAGGTGGTCATGTGGGGGCCGTTTCCTGAATATCTGCAGGAAATGAGCCGGACCCGCGAAAACCGTAAATTTCTCAAAGGTATAAAATTTCACGACCGCGTAGCTTTTGAGCCGGATATGGCCAAAGCGGTGCAGAATGCCGATCTGCTGGTGCTGGCAACCCCCACACAATATTTGCGGAGTGTGCTTGATCAGCTTAAAAATGTTTATTCGGCAAGCCGCAATGCGCTGCTGGTGAATGTGGCCAAAGGTATTGAAGAAACCACCTGGCTGCGGATCAGTCAGATGGTTGCTCAAATATTGCCGGATGTACCTTATGCCGTGCTTTCCGGCCCCAGCCATGCTGAAGAAGTCGCGCGGTGCGTCCCCACGGCGGTGGTGGCAGCCGCAAACGATGTAAAACTTGCGGAAAAAGTGCAGAATGCATTTATGAATAAATATTTCCGCGTATACACCGGCAATGATGTCGTGGGCGTGGAACTCGGCGGTGCTTTGAAAAATGTTATAGCCATTGCCGCCGGTGTGATCGACGGTATGAAGCTTGGAGATAACACCAAAGCCGCTCTGATGACCCGCGGTGTGGCCGAAATCGGTCGGCTGGGCGAAGCTCTGGGCGGTTCAGCGCAGACTTTTGCCGGCTTGAGCGGCATCGGGGATCTGATCGTAACGTGCTGCAGCGGGCACAGCCGCAACCGTTATGTGGGTGAAGAACTGGGCAAGGGCAGAGCGCTTGATGATATAATCCAGTCGATGAACATGGTTGTTGCCGAAGGCGTGCGGACCAGTATCGGCGCTTACACTCTTGCCCGCAAAGTAAATGTGCAAACCCCGATCATCGACGAGATCTATGCGGTGGTGCATAACAATTTCAGCGCGCTTGAAGCGCTGGGAAAACTCATGAATCGTGAAGGCAAAAACGAATTTTGATTTCAATAAAATAAAGAAAACATTACAAGCGGATTTTTTTCGCAGAAAGAGATTTTTTATGAGTAAATTGAGAGTTATGAGCGTGATGGCTCATCAGGACGATTTTGAATTTGAAGCCGCCGGACTTTTTTTGCGTTTGCGCGAACATTACGGCGATGATGTGGAACTCAAGATCCTGACCACCAGCACCGGTGTAAGCGGTCATCATATCATCGGCCCGGACGAAACGGTCCGCATCCGCGAAGCCGAAGCCATCGCCAGCGCCAATGTGGTGGGCGCCGAATATGAAAATCTCCGTCAGCTCGATGGAACCCACGTTGCCGCACAGGTATTTTGCGACCGCAATATGCTCGGCGGACTCTGGAACGCCATCCGGGCATTTGCGCCGGATTACATTATTGCTCCACCGGTGGTGACCAATCCGCTGGCCGGTATCCATATTGACCACCAGCACACAGCTGAAGCGGTCCGGCTGGTGGCATATCAGCTGGGCGTGCCCAATGCTTATCCTACGATGTTTGCTCCCCGCATTCAGCGCTTCCCGGTGCCGGCGATCCTCAACTGCCCGGATGCCTACTGCAAAGAAGCGGTGTGGCACTTCGGCGTGGACTGCGACGAAGTAAAAGAACAGAAAATGCAGATGCTGCTCAAGCACAAATCACAGGTGTGCGAATGGCTGCCGTTTGTCAATAATCTCAACAATACCGATCCGGATCTGGGCAGCGGCACGGAATGGAAAGAATCTGACTGGCGCAACAATCTTGCCAAACGGGTTCAGGGCGTCAACAGCCGTCACGGCTTTGATGATGTCGTGTTCCGCGAATACTTTGCTGTTACCCGCTGGGGCTATGTGCCCAGTGCCGAAAAAGTGGCAAAGGATTTCCCGTTCCTCTTCTGGAACAAAGATAATCCCCTGGCGTAAAATAACAACTGATTTCTGCCGCCGGGAACTGCTGACGGCGGCAGAAATCGTTAAAAAACGTTTTTTTCAGCAGTTTTTATTTGCAATATTATCGTTTTCGCTGTATAATATAGAAGAAACTTCGTTGACAGTTTTACTGTCTTACTGATATGGCAACAGCAGAAAGTTCGCAAAATAGTAAAATACTTTCTGGACTGTCGTTTAATTTGTGTTTTACTGACAGATGTATTCTTCCGGGAAAACCTTACTGTCATTATGACTGTAAATCTTTTCAGACTGCTTGTGTATTGCTGCAAATTTTACTCCGGAAAATATTTTTGTAAAATGGAATATTGTGTATGTTCATTGCTTTGACCGGTGGTATCGGGTGCGGTAAAAGTGCCGCATTGGAGGCTTTTGCCCATTGCTGTTTTGCCGTTGCCGATGCCGATAAGATCTGCCACAGCTATTATGAAACTCCGGAAGGCGCCCGTATGGTGCTGGAACGCTGGCCGTCGGTGGCAGACAGCAGCGGGAAAATCGACCGCAAAAAACTCGCTAATATAGTTTTCCGCGACGAAAATGACTTGAGGTGGTTGGAAAATCTGATTGCGCCGTATTTGTATGAGCAGTTGGAAAAACTCCGGTGCAATCCGGAAATGACGGTTGTGGAAATACCTTTGCTGTTTGAAAAAAATCTGCAGCATCTGTGCAATAAAATAGTCTGCATCTGGAGCCCGTTTGCCTTGCGCCGCAGTCGGCTTGCCCGACGCGGGTGGGATCATGCCGAGTGCTCGCGCCGCGAAAGAATGCAATGGGATCCCGACCGGAAACTTGCCGCCGCTGATTACGGCATTATCAATACCGGCAGTTTGGAAGAACTCGAGTCCCAATGCCGGATCATTGCTGAAAAATTGAAAACAATACAACATAATTGAATATATCAAACCAAGTGCCAGGGAGTTTTTTTATGGCAAAAAGCAAAACAGAACTTGAAAACGAAAACATCGATCCCGCAGTTACCGCCGAAAACGTGGAAAAACCTGCCCCCAAACGGCGCGGCCGTCCGCCTAAAAAAGCTGTGGAAAATACAGAAAAAACTGCTCCGGAAGTTCCGGCAGCAGCCATTGAAGAAAGCGCTCCGGCTGTGGATGCAGAAAAACCGGCCCGTGCGGTACGCGCTTCCAGACGCCGCACCGCAGCTGCCGTAACTGAAAGCGCTCCGGCAGTATCAGCAGAAAGCACTCCTGCTGTGGAAAATCCTGCTCCCGCCGCTATCGGAGCTCCGGCAGTATCGGCTGAAAGCGCCCCGGCAGCGGCTCCCGAAGTCCCAGTGCCGGCCGCGGAAAATTCTGCTCCCGCGGGCAACGAAAATACCCGCCGCAATTTCAACGGTGCCAATAAACGCAACTTCAACAATAATCAGCGTAATAACTACCGCCGAGAACGCGCCGGTTACGATGAAAATTATGCCCGCAGCGAGCGCCCCCGCAACGAAGCCGACGAGTACGAAGCGGCATTGAACCGCGAGCGTGAACGCGAATTCATGGATTACAGCGAATACAGCGAATATCCCGAAATGCGCGAAAATAATTTCCGGCGCAACGGCAATTATAATAACACCGGCAACCGCAACAACAATCGCCGCAATAATAATTACAACAACGATTCCCGCAACGGCGAAGCTGCCGCCAATGGCAGTAACGCCAACGGCAATCAGAATTCCGGTCAGCAGTTTCAGCGCGACTACATCGCTCCTTCGATCAACATTGCCGAGCTGCAGGCCAAAGATATGCCCGAACTTTCCAAGATGGCGGAAGATCTGGGGATTGAAGGCGTGGGAGCGCTGGAAAAACACGAACTGGTGTTTGCCATACTCAAAGCCAATGCTGAAAAGAGCGGTCAGATGTACGGCTGCGGTTATCTTGAAGTGCTGCCGGAAGGTTTCGGGTTTCTGCGTTCGGCCAATTACAACTATCTGCCCTGCAGCGAAGATATTTATTTGAGTCCGTCGCAGATCAAGCGTTTTGCACTTAAAACCGGCGACTTTGTAGCCGGTCAGATCCGTACTCCGCGCGAAAAAGAACGCTTTTTCGCCATGCTCAAGGTGGAAACGATCAATAACGATGTGCCGGAACGCAAAAAGAATATCATTCCGTTCAACAGCCTGACTCCGTACTTCCCCACCCAGCGGCTGGTGCTGGAAAATGATCCCAACGAACTCTCCACGCGCGTGGTCGATCTGGTTACGCCTATCGGGCGCGGTCAGCGCGGTCTGATCGTGGCGCCGCCGCGTACCGGTAAAACGGTGCTGATGCAGAAAGTAGCCAACAGCATACGCAAAAATAATGACGATGTGAAATTGATTGTGCTGCTGATTGACGAACGCCCCGAAGAAGTTACCGATATGGAACGCTGTGTGGATGCCGAGGTCGTCAGCAGTACCTTCGACGAACCGCCGGAACGCCATGTGCAGGTGGCCGAAATGGTTATCGAAAAAGCCAAACGCATGGTCGAATACGGTGAACATGTGGTGATTTTGCTCGACAGTATTACACGCCTGGCGCGTGCATACAATACGCTTCAGCCCCACAGCGGCAAGATCCTTACCGGCGGGGTTGATGCCAATGCTCTGCACAAGCCCAAACGCTTTTTCGGTGCGGCGCGTAATATCGAAGGCAAAGGCAGTCTGACCATTATTGCCACCGCGCTGATCGATACCGGCAGCCGTATGGACGATGTTATTTTTGAAGAGTTCAAAGGCACCGGAAACATGGAACTGCATCTGGATCGCTCGCTGGCAGATAAGCGCGTATATCCGGCGATCAATATCGAGCTTTCCGGCACCCGCAAAGAAGAACTTTTGCTGCACAAAGATGAACTTGCCAAGTTGTGGATACTGCGCCGTGCCATGAATGGTGTGCCGGCAGCGGAAGCAATGGAACTTTTGGTCGGCAAGCTTAAGAAAATGCGTTCCAATATTGAATTTCTGCTGACCTTGCAGCATTGATCCCGGGGAGAGAGATTATGCTCGAAACAGAAAAAATAGTTTACCCCGGCGATAAAATAATGAGTCTTGCCGATGCTCTGGACTGGCGGGAAACGCTCCGGCGGCAGGGAGTCCGGCTGGCGATCACCAACGGATGCTTTGACTTGCTGCACCAGGGGCATGTGGAGTATCTGGACAGCGCCCGCCGGGCGGCAGATGCGTTGCTGGTTCTGGTGAATTCCGATAATTCGGTGCGTGCGCTCAAAGGGCCGACCCGTCCCCTGAATGATGAATATTCGCGCGCATTTGTGCTGGGTGGTCTGGCTGCGGTGGATGCCGCAGTGATCTTTGACTCCGAACGCTGCACGGCAGAACTTGCAGCACTGGCGCCGGATGTTTACGTTAAAGGCGGCGATTACACGGTGGAAACGCTTGATCCCGGCGAACGGCAGGCGCTGCAGGAAAATAACAGCGAAATAATTTTTATACCGTTTGTCAACGGTTTTTCCACCACCGGTACCATCAATAAGATGCGTGAAAACGAAGAAAATGCCGAATGGTGAAGTAATCAGCCGTTAAATGCCGGTCTTTACCGGGTGCGGCATACAGAAGAGGGTTGAAAGCAAATACTCTTATGTGTGCCGCACTTGATTTTTAAACATCTTGCTGCGGCTCCGGCAAAGCGTTTTCTGCGGGGGGGCATCTTCCCGTCTCAATTCACACTCCGCGGCGCTCTGGAGGCGCTGGAGGATCTGGAGGAGGTTTGGCCGTACTGTTTCATATGCTCCTCAAGCATGGTACGCAATTTCCCCGGTGGGAAACGTTCCACATAATGCGACGGGATCGGGCGTGCTTGAGCCATTGAAAGAATATGTTTCATGAGTTTTTCTCCGGCATTTGGATTGCGGCGTGCATGCATTGACATATAAAACATTGCACCTGTCGGAAAAAGATGCTTTCTGAAGGTACGGTCGTATTGTTCAATGATTTTAAGTGTTTCAATGGTTTTATTTTCCCAATCCTCAAGAGTCTCTTTTTGTTTGGCAGTGTAGTGGGCAAAACGGAACACGCTGCGCTGCGCCAACAGCATTCCTGACGGCCGTCTTCCAGACCGGGGCATCTTCAAATAGAGTTCTTTGAGTATTTCCGGATTCAGGTGCTGTACGGCTATTTCCAGCGGATGCTGAGCTGTAGAAAATCTGGGAGTGCGGTTATTGGTGTAATTATCGATCCGGTTGATATCCACATTGCGCTGCAGCAGAAGTTTTACCAACTCGATCTGTTCAGTATCGCATGCTGTCTGCAGCAGATTGAATCCTTTGCTGTCAACGGCATAGCAATCCGCACCCTGATCAAGCAGTGCTTTGACTTGCTGCACATCGCGCTTTTCCACCGCCTGCTGGAGCTTGGCTTGCAGATTTGATTTTTCAGCGGGAGTAAGGTTTTTCTTTCCGGGTGGCGGCGGAACTTCAGCATCGACCGCCGGACGATACGTTTTCAGCAGATCGCGTACTGCTGCGCTGTGGGCTATATCGAGCGCGCTCTCTTGCTGATTGTTACGCCAGAACGGGTCGCCGCCGGCTGCCAGAATAGCGCGGATCGTGTTAACATCCTGTTTGCCATATATGGCGGCATGGAGCATGGTGGCCTGTTTTCTTGAGTTATTTATATTCAGATAAAAAAACTTATTGACCATTTGCGGTATGATCAGATCCTGCAGCTGTTTTTGAGAAAACTTACAACCGCTGGCCAGTGCGTAATGCAGATTTTTCTGCAGTACTTCTTTATTCATGGCTTGAAATACAGTCTGTTTGATATTTGCCGGCAGATTTTTGGCATCTTTCAGAACATAAGGTACACTGCTCCAATGCTTTGCGGTGAATTTTTCTGTATAAGGCAGCATAAAGCTGATCAGATCCTGACCTTCCGGCGTGGAAGACATATTTTCTATTGTATAACGGAATATATTCATGCTGTCGCCTCCATAATGAGGCGGATTTTCCCGCAGATCGGCTCCGGCAAGCAGCAGATCTTTGATAATATTCATCCATTCCCGGTGCTGGGCAGAACTCATTTGCCTGTATCGGTAAGAGTAGTTTCCTAAATTACTATAAACCGTTTGCAGCGGTGAATAGCCGCGGTTATCCCGCTCGTACGCATTGGCTTTGAATTCAAGGAGCATTTTTACTTTGGCGTGAGAACCCTGCCGGCAGGCGCTGGTGAGCAGAGTACTGCCGTCGGCAAGCATGGTATTGGCATCGAAATTTTCCCGCAGCATTTTCCGGCACATGGCGATATTGTTCTTTTCCCAGTATCCGGCGAATTTGCCCACATCGGCGTAATCCCGGGGGCGCTTCCCGTGATTATCGGCAATATTTTCATCGGCACCGGCCGCCAGCAGCAGTTTGCGGATACTTTCAGAATTTGTTGTCCGGTATGCGTTGAACAGCGGTGTTTCTCCTTTATTGTTCTGACCTTTGGGATCCACCCCGGCCGCCAGCAGCATCAGCACCAGATCGCGATTGTTGGCAAGTACAGCTTTGTATAAATGCTGTACTTTGAAGTTTGCGCCGTCAAAAAATAACGATCGGGCGGATTTTTGTTGCGAAGATTGCAACTTACTGCTGGTATTGAGTATAATATCAAGATATTTTTGTGTAAGGAGTTCCGGTATACCGTAATCCATAAGCAAATAAGATACAGACCCGACCCGGCCATCGGACTTCAGCAGTCCGGTGGGATCGACCCCGCGCTGGATAAGAATAGTGAACAATTCATCCATTTGCTGAATGCGGCCTGAACTTAAAGCATAGATCGCCGGACCCGAATACTCGTTGTAAGTTGCATCGGTCAATGATAAATTGGGGTTGACTTGCGGGTTTTTCAGCATGGTCTGCAATTTTTTGCTGAATTCTATATCTGATCTGCCATACCCCCAGTCGGTGCGCCGTCTGGTCTGCTCTTTGAATTCCTGCTGAATTTGGGCGTTGGCGCTGGAACTGTATTGCTTTGCGGCTGTTTCTTTGATAAAAGCATTGCGTTTTTCAATGAAATCCAACCGGTCTTTCCATTCTTTGAGCAGTTTGCCGCGATGGGCAAGGATTTCGTTGTAAAGCTGGATCTGTTCAGTATTCATGCCGGCAATATGCGTGCCGCGCATTGCTTGAGTCTGTTTGCAATATTCCGCAAAATGCTGATAGCGGCTGCGGGAATTTTTTAATTGATCAGCCAGCATATCTGCGCTGCCGGCGGCAGCAAGATCGTTATTGGCCTGATTGATACGCCGGAGAACCTGCTGCCATTGCTCCTGCAGGGAAACTTGTTTGCTTGAAGATGCACCATCCGGAGCGGTGGGGGTGAATACTGCCACTACTTTAGCTGGAGCTGTCGGGGCGGGCTGTTCCGGCTTTACAGCTTTGACCGTAAGCTCTGCTGGTGTTTTTTCCGGAACAGCCTGCTGTGAAACTTTATTCATCCGCGGTGCGTCTGTGGAAGAGTCAAGCGTCTTTGGCTTTTCAGGTTCGCTCAGATCCGGCACCGCATCCGGCAGCCGGCGGCTGCTTACTTCAGGTTCCAGATAGACTGCCTGCGATTGTTCTGGCAGAGTAACTTTCAAAACTGTATCGTAAAGCGCCAGATAATCGATATTGCAGTCCAGCTGCTGTTCGTGCCCGCGGACATAGAAGTGTACACTGCTTGCAATGTTATTTTGCCGGTTTAATATGTAGCTGCCGATCAGCCGGTCACCGGAATATACGCTGAATTTGCGTTTTGCGCTGTCGCATGAGAGCAGTACATTGGCCCAGCTGCCGGTTGGAATTGTCATTTCAGTATGTATGTAATACTGATTGTCGATTATAAAACAGAGCCGGTTCTGATAGATCCCCATCAGGATAAATCCCATATCCATAAAAGAGCAATCAGTATTATCGTTGAGCTGGAAATTTATCGCCAGAGTGAAGTTGGGAATGTGCCTTCTGAAATATATGAAACTGTTCCGCAATTGTTGGCGTTGCGGTTGCTGCGGATTGGTATATACGCGTTGACTCATCTGGAACATGCCGTTTTTGATCAGACCCGGCGCAAAATTATTTTCCGGCGGCCGATTTTTATCAAAATCATACTCAAAAACCTTGCTGCTTGCAGACGGCTTGTAAAGTTTGACCCGGGCAAAAACTGTATTGTTGCGGAGCCGGCGGGAGCTGAATTCCCCGGCCGCATCCGGATATTTCATCAATGGCTGTTTGTTTTTGAGCAAATCTGCCAGTACGATTTTATTCTTCCGGGGGGCAGTTGTCCTGCGCTCCTGTGCTTTCTTTTCTTTGTAGTAATTGGCTATATGGCGGAAATTTACTGCAATGACTGCGAGCAAGGCTGCCGCGATCATCGTGCGGATAAGCCGCATAATATATTTTCGCAGCGGTACTTCTTTTGACGGCAGCAGCCACTTGAACCAGCTGCCGGAATATTTGCGGAGCTTGCGTTTTACATCGCCGGTAAAACCATCATCGGCCCGGTAGAGTTCGGCTAAAATCTCATCCGGCGACGCCGGGCGGTCGAGCGGATTTTTACGCATCATGCGCTCCACCAGATCCAGCAGTTTGTTGGAGAGATCGGGCCGGTAGCTCTTCAGCGGGATCGCTTCGTTCTGCAGCACTTTCAGGATCGTTTCCACCGCGGTGTTGCCGTCAAAGGGCAGTTTTCCGCTGGCGGCGTGATAAATGGTGGCTCCAAGACTGTAAATATCGCTGCGGATATCTACTTTGTGGGCGCTCTGACATTGTTCCGGCGAGGCATAACTGGGGGTGCCGATGGTACTTTGTTCCATTGTCAGAGTCATTTCGCCGGACTGGTGATTGCTTTCGCTCTTGGCGATGCCGAGGTCCATGAGTTTGTATACACCATTGCTGTCGAGCATGATATTGGAAGGCTTTATATCGCGGTGTACCACGCGGGCTTCGGCCAGACAATTCAGCGCATTGGCCATGGAAACCAGCACGATTTTCAGCTCATCTTCGGTCAAACTCTTTTCGCGGGCAAGCTCCAGCAGCGTTTTGCCTTCCACATATTCCATGGCAATAAAGAGATAGCCAGTCTTGAAGTCGCTGCCCACGTCAAAAACTTTGACGATATTGGGGTGGTTGAACTGGTGCGAAAGTTTGGCTTCGCGCAGAAAACGCTTTACATAGATCGGATCATCGGATTCCATGCCGCTGCGCATAAGTTTCAGCGCGCATTGCTGTTTGAGCAGCAAATGTTCTGCCAGATAAACTTCTGCCATGCCGCCTTTGCCCAGCAATCGGACGATCTGGTATTTATCAAAGATTTCGCCATCCTGAAGCATGCGCCGGAACTGTTGTCGGCGATCGCCGTGCGCGGTCAGGGTCGAGGCATCGGCATCTTCCAGATAAGTGGCATTGCCGTTGATGGCGGCACCGCATTCCGGGCAGGAGACATCCGGATCATTGATTATATCCAGCGGCACTTTGAGTTTGGTGCGGCATTGCGGACAAAATGTCAATGCCGAAAAATCGCTGTAAGCATTGCTGACCTGACATGACGGGCAAGTTATACGCGGCGGAAAATCTTCCGTGGTATGTTCAAATTGAAAACGGTGACTGCACTCCGGGCAATCCAATACTTTTACAAACATATACCCCCCGGCTGTTTTTTATTGGATAAGCTGATCCATGGCGTCGATCAATTCTCCGTAGGAATAAAAACGGTCATCGGGATCGCGCTGCATCATTTTGCGGATCATTTGCATACATTCGCCGGAGCAGCAGTTGCCGAATCTGCTGATCATCGGTGGCGAATTGGCCAATGTATCGTTATATACTTCCATCGGCGAGTGGCCATTGAAAGGTTTCTGCCCGGTCAGCAGAAAGAACATGGTGGCACCCAGCGAAAAAATATCGCTGCGGAAGTCGGCGTTTTTACCGTCGGAATACTGTTCCGGACTCATATAGCCCGGGGTTCCAAGACCGGACCGAGCCATGGTGATATTGGTTTCGTCTTCATCGGAACATTGTTTGGAAAGACCGAAATCCAACAGTTTTACGCAGAATTTTTCGTCAAGCATAATATTTTCCGGCTTGATATCCCGGTGGATTACTGAGTAATTTTCCCAGATATACTGCAGGGCAATGGCAGTTTCCTGTGCAATGGTCAGAGTGGTCTGTTCGTCAAAAACGTAATCTTTTTTGAGCTGCTTGAGATTTTTCCCGTCAATATACTCCATAATGATAAATGTGTCGTCGCCGTTTTCCCAGAAATCAAAAACTTTGGCAATACGTTCTTCGTTTTGGATCGAAGAAAGGATCACCGCTTCGCGCCGGAAACGTTTACGGTTGGTGCTGTCGGCATTACGCAGTACTTTCAGTACATAGCGCACCGCAACATCGTTGAGGGGGTGACAGAGAAAAAGATCGCCGCAGCCGCCGCTGTTCAAATGCGAAAGCACACGGTATTTATTGGCAATGATATTGCCCGGAGCAATGATCATTTTCTGTTTTTTCATAAAGCGGCAGGTCGGACAGCGCAGAAAGTCTGCCTGACTCTGATCCGGTTCCAGGGCTGTGCCGCATACCGGGCAGACTTCCGAGGCTGGTGCAGTGCCCGCCGGATCCATAATAACAGTTTTATCAATATCAGACATAAGGTGATCTCTTTAAACTACTAAAACCAACTCAATAAAGCTAAATATAACGCGTTCCCAATAAATGTCAAAACTTTTCCGGTTTTATTTTTCAATTTTATTGCCCGTTCAGGCCAAGCTGCTGCAGATTGATATTTTTCAGCATTGCATTTTTACAGAAAAATTGCGTTATTTATAGTTTTTTTCAGAGAATTTCTCATATTCTTGCAAAAAAAACTTGAAAAATACAAAATCAGGTGTATTTTATATGATGTGATCACCAATGAGTGGTTACTCTGTAGTGTGCACCCATAGCTCAATTGGATAGAGCGTCTGGCTACGGACCAGAAGGCTTGGGGTTCAAATCCCTATGGGTGTACCATTTTTTTTGTCTGTAAAGCCAACTCAATGCGGGTTGGGGCTGTTGCAAAACTCAAAATTTTGCAATAGTCTTTATTTCTATTGTTTCTGCTCAATCTCATAAATAAACATTGCTTGTTTACCAATATTCAAACCATAAACTGTCTTTTCCGCAAACGGTTTGTTTGAGCAATAACTTATGCAATGTTGTTTTTGTGCGGCTTAACTTGCAGAATTATTCTATATAACAGACCTTGCACATCCCAAAGGGGCATTGCATTGCCCCTTTGGAAACCCTTGCTCAATCAGCAGCAATATCCAGTGTGAAATACCTGGCGATTTTTAATTAGAGCGGGGGCTGCCGCCCCCTTAAGCAACTTTGCGTTAACACACAAAGTTGTCCTCAAACGCCGGATCCCTAGCGCTCCACTCCGTTCGACCTCGCGGCTTGCTGCCCCGGGTTTGCCGGAATGCATCCGGCAAACTGCTCTCACATCCGTTACGCGGCTTGCCTCGGCGTAATACAATGAAGACGGGCGCTGACCGCGCTTGTTGCTGTTGGCTATCGACATTTTTGCAACAGCCCCACTGAGAAACATCGGAGAGACGGTTTAAGAAAATATCATTTCCGGATTGACGTAAGACTTTTTTAGGCAGTTTTGTCCGGTAGATTATTTGCAAAAAAGAGTAAAGCGTGTTATAATAAGCAGAATGGTTGTGGTCTATTTGTAATTAATTCATAAAACCTATGTTGGAGAAAAAAATGCAGTTGAAAATTTTTACTGCGGCAATTGTGCTTTTAGGCAGTATTGCTGTTGTGTCGGCAAATGCTCAGATCCGGGCGCGTCAGGCGTTCCGCAGCGCCATTGAGAAAAATCCGGAAAGCTTCCGGCAGTACCTGAATGACAAAGATCCGGAAATCCGCCGTTATGCACTTTATCTGCTGGTGAAAGCCGATGGCGTGAAGGCGATTCCGCAGTTGGCCAAAAGTATTGATGACTCCGATGCTTCGGTGCAGTATACCGCTGCAGAAGCGCTGGCCGGTCTGTCGAAAAAAGCACCCAAAGAGGTGCAGCCTTTGCTGGAAAAAGTCGCTGCCAATGCCCAAACTTCTGATATCCGGCATATTGCGGTTAAAGCCTCGTGGCCATTCCAGCGCGAAATCAAACTTATCCGCAACGACCACACATGGGATCACGACGTGGTGGTGGTCAAAACGATTGATCTGCCGACCAAAGGCTGGAATTTTGCTGTTGACCCCAAACAGGATGGCCATAACAAAGGTTATTTCAAGCCCCGTTTCAACGATAAAAAATGGCGCAAAATGGATATGGGCTATTGGGAATTCCAGGGGGTTGATGACTATGACGGCATCGCCTGGTACCGCATGAAGTTCCGTATGCCCGAAAAAATGGATCATACTGCGGTGGAAATCATCTTCAAAGGTGTAGATGAATCAGCATGGGTGTGGCTCAACGGCAAATATCTGGGCTGTCATGACGAAGGTCAGGCCGGTGTCGGCAAGCGCTTTGCCGTGGATTGCACCAAAGAAGTTGCCTGGGGGCAGGAAAATGTACTGGCGGTGCGTATTGGCGATGTAGCCAATGCCGGCGGTATCACCCACCCGATACATGTGGAAATTCTTAAATAACATACTATAAGGAAGCAAAAACATGAAAAAACTTTTTTCGTCCGCATTGTCTGCGTTTCTGCTCATCGGCGCTGTGGTGGTAAATGCCGCCGGTGTTGAGTTGGATTTTACGCAGAAAGATGTACTCACCAAAACTTCGGTGCTGCAGTTGCGCGGCAAAGCCGTGCTTGACGAAAAGGGCCTGACCACTGCCGGCGGAGCCGTCAGCACCCAGGCTGTCAGCAGCAGAGGTGTCCGCAAGGAGTTCTCTCCGGCCGGGGCATTTACCTTTGAAGCCGATTTTACTCTGGCCGCGGCGCCCAAAGGAATGGTATCCCGCTATATCTTTGACAATAAATACATAAGTTTGCCAAACGACAAACAGCAGAAATATCACAAAGGTTTTTCGATCATGCTGCGTCCGGTCGGCAAAATGTACCGCATTTACACTGCGTTCGGATTCGGCGATAAGAGTGTAGAAGTCTGCAGTAACCTCATATCGCTGCAGATCGGTAAAAAGTACCATATTGAAATTGACTTTGATGTCGCCGGCAAGGTGAGTTATTATCTGGATGGCAAACTTATCAGCCGGGTTTCTGTGCCTGAAGGTAATATTGCTGCAGCGGGAAATCTTACCGCATTCGGCAACCGGATCGGCTCCAGCTATCACCCGCTGAACGGTACGCTGCACAAGGTGGTCATCGGCGATCTCAAGGATCGTTCGATCGCTCCCGGCACGGTGCTGGCCAACTGGGATTTCAGCAAGGCCGATACCTGCAAAAATATGTTTATCCGCGGCAAAAATACCAAGATTGCTGATGGGGCGCTCGTGGTCATGGGCGGCGATGTGGCACTCAGTGGCGGGATCTCTACTAAAGATATTGACGTAAATAATACTCCGGCGCGGGCTTTTGAGCTGGAAGCTGAATTTGCCTTGAGCAGTCAGTTCAAACGTTTCAGAAGCAATCCTTCCATGATCATTGACTGCAAATATGTTGCCCGCCCCGGCAATACCCCCAAAGATATGCCGCGGCATACCGGGTTTATGCTTAATATCCAGCCCCGCGGCGCGGGTAAATACCGTTTTGCTGCTGCGTTCGGTTTCGGCAAAAACAGCGTGGAAGTTTACTCCAAAGATATTCCGCTGACAATGGATAAATACTACACGGTGAAAATGCTCTTTACCGCTACCGGCAAGGTTGTGTTTTCGCTCGACGGCAAGGTTGTCGGAGAATGTGTGGTGCCAGCCGGCAGTCTGGCACCGGCCAATCTGCCCACCACGATCGGCGACCGTCATGGCTCCAACTATTACCCCTTCGGCGGTTCTATTAAAAAAGTGATCCTCAAAGAAGCCGAATTCACTCCGGTGGCCGTTGCGCCCAGCGCCATGCACCGGCAGGTTTTCGAACGCGGCGAAACTCCGGTGGCGGTGGTGGATGTGATAAATTCCGCAACCACTCCGCTGGAAAATGTGGAAGTTGAAATGAAGATCGCCGGGCTTGAACCCGCAAAAAAAAAAGTTGATCTGATTCCTGCAAAAGATTCAGTAAAAGTGGCGTTTGAACTGAACGCCTATTTGCTGGAAAAAGACTACCCGGCAGCATTTACTGTCCGCAACTCTGCGGGCAAAGAGATCGCGGCCGGGTCTTATTCTGTAACCGTGGTCCCAGCTCCCGGCGATGCGCTGCCGGTGGTGCTGTGGGGCGGTCAGAATATGGCATGGGTCAAAGATCTGGGGTTTACGCATCAGAGTGTCGGCATCTTTCCCATCCGCGGCATGGCTTCCATGGCTATGCGTCCGGAGTTGATCCAGCGGCTTGACCGTATGATGCGTCATGGGTTGTACGCTTACAGTTCGGTGGTGACCAAGTACCGTTTTCTGCTGGGCAAGCGCTATTTGCGAACCAACCGGCAGGGCAAGTTATACGGTCGAGACAATCTTGAAGCCTCCAATCCTGCGGCCCGTGCCGAATTTGCCGCTGCGGCCGAAAGTATAGCCAAGGTCATCGGCGATCATCCGGGCTGGGGCGCTGTGCTGCTCAACAGCGAGGTGCGCGACAGCTCCAATCCCTCATTCGGCGGCGTGGAACCGGCGAATTTCAAAAAGTTTGCCGGCTATGATATACCTAAAAAAGTCAACGGCAAGTATCCTGTTTCGCACAAAAGCACTCCCAATTTTCCGTGGAACCGCATTATGGATGAAACAGATCCGGAACTGGTCTTTTACCGCTGGTTCTGGAAAGAGGGTGACGGTTGGAACCCGCTGCACACGCTTCTGCACGATACTCTGCACAAAAATATCAAACGCAAAAATTTCTTTACCTTTTACGATCCTGCTGTACGCGTTCCGCCGCTGTGGGGATCCGGCGGTAATGTGGATATGCTCGGGCAATGGACATATGCTTATCCGGATCCCATCAAGATTGCTCAAGCTACCGACGAAGTGGCGGCAATGGCTGATGGCAATCCCGGTCAGAAGATTTCCAGCATGACCCAGATCATCTGCTACCGCAGTCAGGTGGCGCCCTTGAATATCAAGGTTGATAATCCCCCTGAATGGATGAACAGAGAAGCCAATGCCAAATTTGTGACTATCCCGCCTGATATTCTGCGCGAAGCATTGTGGAGCAAACTCTCGCGCCGTCTGGATGCGATCATGTATCACGGTTCCGGTTCGCTCTTTGCACCGGAAAATCACTCCTACCGTTATACCAACAGTCAGACCAAGGCCGAATTCAAAAAGGTCATGAACTACCTTGTCAAGCCGTTGGGCCCGATGCTGAAAACGGTGCCGGAATACATTCCGGAGGTGGCAATTCTGGAAAGCTATTCGGCAAGTCTCTACTCGCCCGGTCTGTTCGCCCAGGGCTGGAGCAACAAGTGGGCAGCCGATCTGCATCTGGCGCTGCAATGGGCGCATTGGCAGCCGAAAATCTATTATGAAGAACACTTTTTGAATAATAAAGTCGAAGTTCTCCCGCAGGTGCTGTTTGTGCCCGGTGCGGAAGTGCTGACCAAAGATATTCTTGCCAAATTGCAGGAATTGCAGAAAAAAGGTGTTATTATTGTCGGGGATGAATACACCACTCCCGCGCTGATGGTCGATTGGCGGATAAAATCGATTGCCCGCCGCACCGCCGATCCGGCAGGCAGCAAAAAAGCGCTGCAGGCGCTGGGTAAAGAGATTGCCGACAAACTCAAGGGTATCTACACTTCGCCCATGAGTGCGAGCAATCAGGATATCGTGCTTTACCGCCGCGGTATTGAAGGCGCTGACTATGTCTTTGCCATCAATGATAAGCGCACGTTCGGCGATTATCTCGGTCAATGGGGCCGGGTCATGGAAAAAGGTCTTGCCAATTCCGGCAGTGTTACGGTAAAGAGTAATGCCGCGGCAGCTTACGATCTGGTAAAGCATAAGGCTGTCGGACTGAAGCGCAGCGGCAAAAATGTTACTTACAAGGTCGATCTTGCTCCCGGCGACGGCGCTCTGGTGCTGCTGCTGGATAAAGCCATTGCCAAAACCAATGTGGAGCAGACCATAACTGAACGCGGCAAAGAGTTTACTCTGACCATTCAGGTGGTCGATAACGCCGGGCAGCCGGTCAAGGCGTATATCCCGCTGGAAGTTTCCATGAGCGATGCCGCCGGCAACCGCCTGCCCGGAAGTGACTTCTACACAACTGATGCCAATGGCAAACTGGTCATAAGTGATATTGCTGCAGTAAATATGAAAGTCGGCAAAGTCAAGACTGTTGTCCGCAACCTTGCCGACGGCAAAACTGTGACCTTGAGCAATATGGTAAAATAATTACTGTTGATTGAATATAAAAAGATATTATGAGAGACCTCTTGCGTCTCTCATAATATCTTGTTTTCAGTATATCATCAAAATAAAACAACACCCATTTTTTTATTGCCGGAGATTTTTATAATAAAATCTTACAGCAATTCTTCAAAGCGCTTTTCAAATACTTCCACTATTTTGTCGTATTTGGGACGCTGCGCCGGATTATCGGAGAGCATATCGTGTATCAAAAGCGATATTTCGTGGTTGCCTACCGGGTGATGCCGTACAGCTCCGCAATCCGGGGTGTGGTGATGCAGATCGAGCAATTCACCGGGGGATTCCACATTGCCGAAAGCATATCTGCCGGTCAGAAGCTCGTAAAGGATCAGGCCGAAACTGAAAATATCATCATCAATACCGGGGGTGGCGCCGGTAAGAATCTCGCTGCTGAAATAACGCCAGTTATCAAAGCGTTTGAGATTTTCCTGATCGTCGGTGAAGTCCACATATTCATCCAGTCTCCGGAAGTTGGTCAAATGCCCCATCCACTCCTGATTGATCAATATATTGCCCGGACACAGATCATAATGCCCGAATCCCCGCTTTTCGGCGGTGTGCAATGCCTGGGCCAGACGCACTGCCAGATTAATGGTCTGGCGGGTGGTGAACTGATCATCAGCAGGCAGTTTCAGCACATCAGCCAGTGTTCCGCGTTCCATCCACGGCATGACATAATAGGCGTAATTGTTCCAGATTCCGCCATCCAGAATCGGCATGATCCCGGGGTGGTCGATGATGTTCAATGTGCGGGCGTTATCCAGCAATCTTACGCCGCTTAAAGTTTCGGCAGCTGCTTTGCTGATCTTGAGTGCCACATCGCGGTTCAGTACCGGCGAGTAGGCTTTGGCCACAAAATTATCCAGAGCCTGAGGACAGAAACGTTCGATCAGCAGATCGGCAAAAAACTGCGGTATTATCAATGCCTGATGGCACTCCGGACAGATCGTTCTGGTCAGCGGTTTGATATTGCCAACCTGTAATTCTGAGCCGCAATGCCGGCAGAGGATCTTAAAGTCAATGGCGTTGCCGTCTTCATCTTTCACAGGCGGTATCAATCCGGCAATTCTCTGCAGTTCTTCCAGTTCCATAGTTTTGTATTATCCTTGTTTCATGTATAACAGCCCACATCAGGATCATCCTGGTACAGCAGCCGCATTTGTATATCCTGACGTTCGAGCCGATTCAATTCCTGATCGATGATCTCTTTGAGCAGCTGCCGGTCATTGCACTCGCTGCTGATATGGGCCAGCAGCAGCGCGCGGGTGCGGGGCCCGAGCAGCTCTTTGAGACATTCGGCCGTAGTGCGGTTATCCAGATGGCCCGCCCGCCCCATGATACGGTGTTTGAGGGAATTTTTACGGTCGGATTCCAACAGCATTTTCAGATCGTAATTGGCTTCCAACACCAGAATATCAGCATTATAAAGTTCGTTGACGATGGCTTTTTCCATGCACCCCAGGTCGGTGGCAACTGCAATGCGGTTTTCGTTGATCAGAAAATTGAAGCCCACCGGCTCCAGGGCATCGTGTGAAACTTTGAAGGGTTTGACCTGCACTCCGGGCAATTCAAAACTGCTGCCGGGCATGAATTCCACCACTTTCCGCGGCAGCTGATTTTTTTTATCCAGATAATCCGTTACCCCGCAGGCCACATAAGCAGGAATATCGAACTCGTCGGCAAAGACCCGGCAGCCCTTTACATGATCGCTGTGCTCATGCGATATAAGTATGCCGCGGACCGATTCCGGAGCAATATCGCACAAAGCCATGCGTTTGCACAGTTCTTTGCGCGAAAAACCCGCATCAATCAGGTAATTGCCGTGCTTGCTGTGCAGTACAAAGGCATTGCCGCTGGAGCCGCTGCCGAGGGCGGTTATGCCGGAACAACAACTCTTCAAAACAAAACATCTCCTTTTAAGAAAAAAAATTTGCAAATATCATATTGAAATTTATATTATCTTTGCAATATTTCAAATCCGTTAACGCAAATAATCGCTTTTTTGTTATATTATATCATGGAAAATCTCCAAACCAGACAGCTCGCTCAGCAGCAGACCCAATTACAGACCCAGATCCTTACTCCGGCGCAGATGCAGTCGCTGGATCTGCTGGTCAAGCCGCTGCCGGAAATTGAGCAGATTCTGGCCGGAGAGTTGGCCGATAATCCGCTGTTGGAAATCATTTCGCCCGGCCGGGAAACTCTGGCCGGAGATACCTACGGCAATGCCGCTGCTGACAACGAAGTGGATCACAGCGAACTGGAAGGCTCCGCAGAAGCTCTGCCGTTGCCGGATTTGCCGGATGATAGCGATATTTATATTGCAGAAGAAGAACCTTCCGATAAAGGACTTGATGAGTATTTTCAGCGCCGGATCGATCTCAATGCCGCGGCATGGCAATCCGGCGATACGCTCACTGATCTGCTGTGGGAGCAAATGCAGAGTACCGCTCTCTCCGGCCGCGAACGTAAAGCGCTGGAGGTGCTGATCGGAAAACTTGATGAAAACGGCTTTCTGCGAACGCATCTGGCTGATATAGCTATGAGCGAAGATATCCCCATGGATGTATTGAATGAAGCGCTGCAGATCTTGCAGAGTTTTGATCCGCCGGGTATCGGAGCGCGCAATGGTGTTGAGTCGCTTGTGCTGCAGCTCAAACGGCGCAATTACCCGGATGAACGCATCTACATATTGCTCAACGATCATCAGGAGGATCTGGAGCGCAACCGGCTGCCGCAGATCGCCAGAAGTATGCAAATCTCCATGGAAACGCTGTATGGTTTTCTGGATGATCTCAAGAAACTCAATACCATTCCCGCCGCCGGATTGACGGCCGCGCAGACCAATATGGTGATTGTGCCGGAAATGAGCATCGAGCTGGAGAACAATGAACTCAAAGTCGTCGGGCGCGAGAATTACATGCCCCGTCTGGGAGTGGTCAGAAAGTATGCTAAAATGCTTGAGGATCCGCTGCTGGATGAGGAAACATGCAAGTATCTCAAGGAAAAGCTGCTTTCGGCCGAAACTCTGATCGCTGCGCTGGCCAAACGGCAGGATACTTTGCGGGCTGTTACGCAGATAATCGCCCGCAGACAGGCGGATTTTTTCCGCTATGGCGAAGAATTTCTCAAGCCCATGACCCGGGTGGAAGTTGCTGAAGAGCTGGGGATTGACGAAAGTACCGTCAGCCGGGCCGTGGGAACCGAAAAAAACGGTCTCAAATATCTGGAAACTCCACAGGGACTCAAGGACTACCGCTTTTTCTTTACCGCCGGGGTGAAAAATCAATCCGGTGAAGATATTTCCAGCCGCGCAGTCAAAGCGCGGATAAAAGATTTGATCGAAGCGGAAAATCCTGCCAAACCGCTTTCCGATGCCGCACTTGCCGATATGCTTGCAGCAGAAGGTGTAAATGTATCGCGCCGCACTGTTGCCAAATACCGCGAAAGCATGAATATATTGGCCACCAATTTAAGACGGCGCCATTAAGCATTGCCGTCAGAAGTTTTGCGCTTCATGATCCGGTGGTGTACAAAAAGATAACCGGCAGTCAGCAAAACCAGAAAGATTATTACATAAACGTAATTATCGTGAATCATGATTTTGCCCCGGTTGATCATTTCAAGATAGGTCATATTTCCGGCCAGCGAGGCAAAGTACCAGCCCAGCAGCGCCAGCACCGTTGTCCAGATCCCTGCACCCAGTGCGGTGAAAAAACTGAATCGTTTGATTTCCATTTTTGCCAACCCGGCCGGTATACTGATGATCTGGCGGATCGCCGGAAGCAGCCGGCAGACAAAGGTCGCCAGTTCGCCGTATTCGCGGAAAATCTCTTCCGCCCGGTCCAATGCGGCTTCTTTCAGGAAAAAATATTTGCCGTAGCGGTGCAGAAAAGGCCGACCCAGCCAGATTGCCAGATAGTAGTTTATATAGGCTCCTGCCATGGAACCGGCCAGACCGCAAACTATCGCCAACACCAGATCCAGCCACGGTATACCGGTGGTCAGGCCTGACCGGCAGGCAAGAAAACCCGCCGGAATCATCACAACTTCGCTGGGGAAGGGGATAAATGAGCTTTCGATTGTCATAAAAACGAAGATCAGCACAAATCCCCACACCGGAGCACACGCTGTAAGGCTGTCAAGAGCTGCTGCGATAGTTTCGGTCATAAACTGCTGCTTTCGGAATTACTTGTTTTTCATTTCGCGGACAGCTTCAACCACGGCTTTGGCCTGATACTCAAGCTGTTCGGCGGTAAGCGGATACAAGGGCAGATGGGTGTAGCTCTTGTAGAACATCTTTTCCGTAACCGGACAGGTTGCGGCAATGGCTTCTTCGTCGTAACCGAGTTCCTTCATGATACGGAAGCGGTACATGGGACCGAAGTGAGTGATGTTGGTCAGACCTTTGTCCTTCAAGCGCTGGCTCAATTCCTGAATGTCGCCATTGCAGACTTTAGGATCGATACGCAGCAAGTAAAGGTGATGAGTGCCGTAGGTATCAGCGGTGTCGGCTTTTTCCACCAGAATACCGGGTTCTTCACGCAAAACCGCGTTCATATATTCAGCAGCTTTGCGGCGCTGGGCAATGATGGCATCCAAACGCTGCATCTGCAAGAGAAGCCCCACAGCGTTGAGTTCGCAAGCCGAGTGGTTGCCGGCAACTGCAATGTTGCCATTGAGCGTTTCCAGCGGGGAAATATCATACAGCCAATCTTTGATCTTGCGGGTGAAGTCCAAACCGAGGAAGCGGGCCCCGGCAAGCTGATTACCGGCTTTGTCGTGTCTGGTCAGCAAAAGACCGCCTTCGCCGAAGCTGGTGATGTTTTTGACTTCATGCAGCGAAAATCCGCCGAAATCACCGATCGCACCGAGGCGTTTGCCTTTGTACATACCGCCCATACCGTGGGCGGCATCTTCCATAACATAAATGCCGTGCTTTTGGGCAAGTTCCATCAAAGGATCCATATCCACCGGATATCCGCCCAGGTGCACCGGCACAATCATCTTGGTTCTGGGCGTGATCTTGCGGGCGACGTCGGCCGGATCGAGATTGATGGTTTCGGGATCGACATCAGCAAAGACAATTTTGGCGCCGATGCTCAAAGGATATGCCATGGTGGCGATAAAGGTCACCGCCGGCATGATGACTTCATCACCGGCTTTCAAGCCAGCCATCTTGTAGGCTATTTCCATACCGGCGGTCCAGTTGGTCAGCAAACAGGCGTAGGGACTCTGGAAATAGTTTTTGCAAAGTTCTTCGGCTTCAGCAACTTTTTTGCCCAGCGTGAGCTTGGTTGCCACGTTGGCGCTGGCTCCCAGATCCTGCAATGCGGCGGCAACATTGTTGACTTTGGCTTGCCATGCAGCTTCATCATCACCACAGGGCAGCAGAAATTTCACTACTTCAAGTACGTCATCGGCGCGGTAGAACTCGCCTACTGCGTGCCACGGTACTTTAGCTTCGCCTACTGCATAACGGAAATCGCCGCCACTTTTCTTCTTTTCCATAATTTTCACTCCATTTGTTTATGAGCTGTGTATAAGGTTAAAAATATCATCCACGTTTTGTCAGGATAAATAATGCTCCGCCGCCCGCCGGGAATTTGTATTTATCGCCGTCGGATAAAACATCGCCGGTAATAGCGGCTGTCTGCCAGTTTTCAGCTAAAGTCAACGCAACTATTTTTTCCTGATCCGAACAATTTACCGCTATTACTGCGCTTTTTGTATCGCTTATCGGGTGTTCGGTAATGATCACACTGCAATCATTGCAGGTCATCAAAAGATCTTTCGGTACGATCCTGCTGTAAAGTTTCCACCAGGAATTTTCAAAAGCCCCGGGCGTTTGAGCAATAGTTGTTTCCAGCGCGAAAAGCAGAGTGTAAACCGTACCTTTGCCGTATTTATTGCGTAGCAGAAGCGGCCGACTGTTTTTGTCGCACAGCACTACTTCGGCACTTTCCAGCTCAATACTTTTCTGTAATTTGATTGAAAGTTTCAGCTCTTCTCCGTCGATAGTGCACTCGACCGGAGATTTGACCGCCTGACGGCGCGCTATCTGCATGCCGCAGAATTCCCGCAAACCAGGCAGAATGCAGTCATCACTTGAAATATAACATGTTGCGCCGTCAGCAATCTTCCGGCGCAGTTTATCCCAGTTTTCCAGAGATAATCCGCTGCGGGAATCTGCCGACGGCAGGAAATATACATTTTCATCGGCCAATGCTTCCCGTGCCGATTGAAATTTCAGATTGATCCCGGCCTGACGGGCAAGGATCGCGCTGGTAAAGCCGCACTCGAGATCATCGATTATGCATATTGCATCTGTACGCATGGCTGGCAACTCTTCAACTGGAGAGTTTTTCAACATATCACTGAACTTTTTCAGGATCCCGGCTGCCGGATGAGCGTTCCCGGCGGCATCGAACACCCCGTGTTCCAAACCCGCCCAGTCGCCCCAATGGTAAGGCGCAAAGTGCATCTGTGATTGATCGAAAGCGCACCACCAGAGAAACGCCCGGCAATCTTCCGCCCACGCTGTCCACAGCAGCGCATTGAGCGCAGTTCCGACTCCTTCCATGGTAAGTGCCAGATTCCGCCAGTTGCCGGTTTCTTCGGTAAAACAGGGTTTGCCGCCAATGTCGCCGATGATCCGGCATTCGGCCGCTGCCCGGTAGAGATTTCGCAAGTGCATCCAGCCGTCTGACGCACCGGAATTGAGTATATCGTAGCGGTGAACGCTGCCGAGATCTGCCAATTCCGCCTGATCGGTTATCAGCCATCTTCCGGCATCACGGGTTTCATGCAAACCTTCTGCCATAACTCCGACAATGGGGCGATCCGGATCGGCAAGGCGGATGATATCGTGCATCATCTTTGTCCAGACCCATGCGTGATCGGCATTTTTTACCGGAGCAGTATAATTCATTTCATTGCCGGTTTCCCATGCGGCAATTGCCGGATGATCTTTGAAGGTGCGTACAAAGCAATCGTAAAACTTCATCTCCCATTTCAGAACAAAGGGATCGGTCATCATATCCAGATTTTCAAACGCCGGCGGCATGTAATGCCGACCGGTCATATGAGCGGTCATGATTGCAACGATCAGTTTGATATGATGCTTTTCGGCAATATCGCAGAAATCACGGAAATGATCCAGCATCTTCTGATCCAGCCCGGCACGACCTGCCATAGTATCCGGCAATGGGCTTTCGCCTTCAAAAAAGCACACTTCTCGATTGAAAGTGCCATTTTTGCCGCCATACTGCAACACTTTTAGCGGCTGAAAATCATCCCAGAGAGGAAATACCCGGAGCAGACTTACCCCATACTTTTCGAGCAGGGCAAGGTCTTGTTCGATTACTGCTGAATCATAATTTTTCCACATTCTTGTGGCGTGAGCAGAGCTCCAATAATTTAATCCAACATGTAATTTCCCGGTATCAAACATAAATTTATTTCAATCCTTATTTGTTCCACTCTCTGAATGCATGATTTGCATTTGTTCCATTGAGCGGTTTTCTCTGTTTATTCAGGGAAAACGCACTCAACAGAGTTTGTAAAAGTGCTTATAATCAAGCAAGCATGCCGCAAGCGCGCATGGTGTTTGCGAGCTTTTCGCGGCTGGCGGCAGAGAGTTCGCACAGCGGCAGCCGGTACTCTTCTTCGATCAGCCCCGCCATTGCCATTGCCGCTTTGATCGGAATGGGATTGGTTTCGATAAACTGATCGCGGAAGAATGCATAATATTTGGCATGGAGCGCCTGCGCGGTTGCCAGATCACCCTTGAGGAATGCATTGACCATCTGACTCATTTCCGCCGGAATGATGTTGCTGGCTACCGAAATGATACCGGTGGCCCCTACGCTCATCATCGGCAGAGTCAGCGAGTCATCGCCGCTCAAAACAGTTATATCATCGCCGCAGAGATCTTTGATCGCCGAAACACGGTCAACGCTGCCGGCGGCTTCTTTGATTGCCACAACATTGGCGTTCTTTGCAAGGCGTGCAACGGTGCTTTCGGCAATCGCCACGCCGGAGCGGCCCGGAACGTTGTAAAGAAAGACCGGCAGACCGCCTTTATCGGCAACTTCTGAAAAGTGGCGGTACAAACCTTCCTGAGTCGGCTTGTTGTAATACGGAGTCACCTGCAGCGTGCCATCGGCACCGTCGGCTGCTGCCGCACGGGTCATTTCGATCGCTTCGCGGGTGCAGTTGGCACCGGTGCCGGCGATGATCTGGCAGCGCTTGCTGGCGGTTTCGATCACCGTTTCAATGACTTTGGCATGTTCTTCGTAGGTCAACGTGGGGGATTCACCGGTGGTGCCCACCGGCACGATGCCGGTCACGCCGCCGGCGATCTGCATTTCCACGAGTTTGCGCAGAGTGTCATAATCGACTTCACCATTGCGCATGGGGGTCACAAGTGCTGTATAAACACCTTGGATATTCATATCGTACCTCCTGTATATAAAAACTGTTGTTTACTGCAATGCTTTGATAAGCTCCAGTGTCCGTTCCAGCTTGCATTCGAGTTCCTGCAAGTGTTCTCTGGCGGCCTGAACTACGGCTTCGGGTGCTTTGGCCACGAATTTTTCGTTGGAAAGCTTGGTCTTGGAGCCTTTGATCCAGCCTTCGAGTTCGGCTTTCTGCTTATCAAGTTTTTTCAATTCTTCGGCAATGTCGATCAGCCCTGCCAGCGGCAGATAGATCGTACCTGCTGCTGCCAGCTGCGACGGAGCGGCCCCGTTCGCGTTGCTGTCAAACTCTGCCATGGCGATCTCCAATTCGCCGGCGTTCAAAAGACTTTTGAGCGAGGATTTGTCATTGTTAAGGAACTCTTCATACGCTTTGTCGGCGGCTTTGATGTAGAAGTTCACCTTCTTGCCGTCGGGCAGGTGGTAGTTGCGCCGCAGTGCGCGGCCGGCACGGATGAGCTCAAATTTGGCATCCACCAGCGCAGCGGTATCGGCAAAGGCCGCCGATTGTTCTGCGGTAAGAGCGTATTCCGGATAACTTTCAAACATAATGCTCTTGCCTTCGGCCACAAATCCCATCTGGTGAGCCAGTTCTTCAGTGATGAACGGCATGAAGGGGTGCATTACGCAAAGGATCTTGTAGATGGCATAATCCAGCACTGCCAGGGCGTGCTTTTTGGCATCCTCTCCGGCATAGAACTGGACTTTTTCCGCTTCGATGAACCAGTCGCAGAAATTGCTCCACACCAGTTCGTATATATCGTGGGCGGCGGTGTGGAAACGGTATGCTTTGAGGTCGCTATCCACGCTGCGCAGCACCGAATCGAGTTTGTGGAGCATCCACTTTTCGTCGTTGGTGAGTTTGGCAATGTCTTCTGCTGCAAGTTCTTTGAAAGTGGGAGTCGCATCGCCCTGCAGTCGGCGGAAACGGCAGGCGTTCCAGAGCTTGTTGGCAAAGTTGCGGCCGATTTCGCATTTTTCGTTGCTGTATTTTATATCCATACCCACCGGGGCAATGTAGATGATCGAGAAACGCAGTGCATCCGCACCGTATTTGGCGATAACATCCAGCGGGTCGGGGCTGTTGCCCAGACTCTTGGAGAGTTTTCTGCCCAGATCATCGCGGATGATGCTGGTGAAGTAAACATTTTTGAACGGGATCTTGCCGGTGAATTCGCAACCCGCCATAATCATACGGGCAACCCAGAAGAAGATGATGTCAGGCCCGGTCACCAGATCATTGGTGGAATAGAATTTTTCCAGTTCATCGGTCTTTTCCGGCCAGCCCATGACCGAGAAGGGCCACAGCCAGCTGCTGAACCAGGTGTCAAGCACGTCTTCTTCCTGACGCCACACGCCGCCATCCTGCGGCGCAGTCAGCGATACTTGCATTTCGCCGGTGGCATCGTTGTACCATGCCGGGATGCGGTGCCCCCACCAGATCTGGCGGCTCAAGCACCAGTCCTGAATATTTTCCATCCAGTGGAAATAGGTCTTTGCCCAGCGTTCCGGGTAGAATTTGATCTCGCCGGAGCGTACCGCTTCGATAGCGGGTTTGGCAAGTTCACCCATCTTGCAGAACCACTGGCTGCTGACAAAGGTTTCGATCGGCACATCACCGCGTTCGCTGTAACCCACTGCGTGTTTGATCGGTTCGATCCGCACCAGCAGACCGGCTTCTTCCATCATTTTTACACATTTTTCGCGGGCGGCAAAACGGTCAAGACCTTCAAATTCTTTGCCGGCGGCGGCGTTCATGCTCGCATCCTTGTTCATGACCATGATCATTTCAAGGTTGTGGCGTTTGCCGACTTCAAAGTCGTTGGGGTCGTGCGCCGGAGTGATTTTTACGCAGCCGGAGCCTTTGGTCGGATCGGCGTGTTCATCGCCCACGATCGGTATTTCGCGGTCGGTCAGCGGCAGTTTGACCATCTTGCCGATCAGGTGCTTGTAACGTTCGTCGGCAGGATTTACCGCCACTGCGGTATCGCCGAACATGGTTTCCGGACGGGTGGTGGCGATTTCAAGGAATCCGGAACCGTCGGCCAGCGGATATTTGAAGTAATAGAAGCTGCCGTCAACATCCTTGTAGATCACTTCTTCGTCAGAAAGCGCGGTCTGCGCTTTGGGGCACCAGTTGATCATACGCACGCCGCGGTAGATGTAGCCCTTTTCGTACAGCGCAATAAAGACTTTCTGCACTGCTTCGGACAAACCTTCATCCATGGTGAAGCGTTCGCGTTCCCAGTCGCAGGAGCTGCCCAGTTTGCGGAGCTGGCGGATGATCGTGCCGCCGTACTGTTTGCGCCATTCGCGCACCCGGCGGATGAATTCTTCGCGACCGAGTTCGTCGCGGTTGGTATTTTCGTTTTGGCGCAGATATTTATCTACCCGGGATTCCGTTGCCAGACCGGCGTGGTCGGTGCCGGGGAACCAGCACACCTCGTAGCCGCGCATACGGTGGCTGCGGACAAGGATATCCTGCAAAGTGTTGTTGAGGACGTGCCCGAGTGTAAGGATCCCGGTGATGTTCGGCGGCGGTATCACCACCGAGTAAGCGGGTTTTTCCGATTTGGGGTCGGCGTGGAAAAGACCATTGCTTTCCCAGAAATCATACCAGAAACTTTCGATATTTGCTGATTCGTATGCCTTGGGCATATCAGGAGTCTGACTCATTTGAAATTCTGCCTTGTTATTTTTATACTTGGTGATTTTTACAAATTTGCACGATAATAATATAGCATTACATAGCAACTTTTTAAAGTTAAAAAGATTCTTTTCTTGTGCTTTTTGATTATTTTTATTAAAAGTTGTCTTTTACACCTTGCAAGTGGCAACTTTTGCGTTATCTTAAGTTGTCAAAACAAAGTCGATTTCAAGGAGAATATCTTATGCAGATACATGAACAGCTGTTCCGGCGCATCCAAAATGCCGGGCAGGAGCACTTGCTCAAATTTTTTGATGAATTGTCCGGCGCGCAGCAAAGCGCCTACATTGATGAACTTGCTTCGCAGGATTGGGAGCTTTTGCCGGGACTTGTTAAAAAATATGTTCTGCAGAAGCCTGTGATTGCATTGCCGGAAAATCTGTCCCCGGCTCCATTTTTTCCGCTGCAGCCCCGCAACAGTGCCGAAGCTGAATATTATGCGCAAGGTGATCTTGCCGGTGCCGAAGCGCTGTCGGCCGGCAAAGTGGCCGCCATTACCGTGGCCGGCGGGCAGGGCAGCCGTTTGGGGTTTGACGGCCCCAAAGGTACTTATCCGATTGCACCGGTGAGCGGAAAAACGTTGTTTCAGTATTTTGCAGAATCTTTGCAAAGTGCTTCACGCAAATATAATACAGCTCTGCACTGGTATATTATGACCAGCGTGGTCAATGACAAAGCCACCCGGGATTTTTTCTCTGAAAATGATTATTTCGGTCTGACTGCCGACCGGGTACACTTTTTCACCCAGGGGTTCATGCCCGCAATCGGTTATGACGGTCGGCTGCTGATGGCCGGTAAAGGTGCGCTGGCGCTTTCGCCTGATGGGCATGGCGGAACTTTGCTGGCACTGCGGAAATCCGGTATGCTTGACGATATGAAAGCACGCGGAGTGGAATTTTTGAGCTATTTTCAGGTCGATAATCCGCTGGTGCCGGTAGTTGACAAGCGCTTTATCGGGCTGCATATTCTGGAAAAAAGCGAAATGAGTGCCATTACTCTTGCCAAGACCAATGCCCATGAAAAAGTTGGTAACTTCTGTGTGGCAGACAATAAGCTGCACGTCATCGAATACAGCGATTTGCCGGAAGAGCTTGCGCAGGCGCTGGATGAAAACGGCAAACTCAAATTTATTGCCGGAAGTCCCGCCATCCACATTATCAGCTGCGCATTTATCGAACGCCTTACTGCCGGCGGCAGATTGGAACTCGATTGGCACCGCGCCGATAAAAAGATCAAGTGCATCGATGACTCCGGCAATCCGGTGGAACCGGCTGAACCCAATGGTGTCAAGCTCGAATCTTTTATTTTCGATGCGCTCAAACTGGCCGGGAAAACGATGATTTTTGAAGCCGACCGCAAAGATGAATTTGCCCCCACCAAGAATGCCACCGGAGTTGACTCGGTGGAAAGCTGCCGGGAAATGATGATCGACCGCGATTGCCGACGGCTGGAACGCTGCGGCGTGAAAATTCCCCGTAAAGCTGATGGCACTTTTGATTGTGCTGTGGAATTTTCGCCGCTGGCGGTGTGGGATGATGAAGATGCAGAATTTTATGCTGAAAAGCATAATTTGAAATGCATAGCTCCGGGTGCCCGGCTCTATCTGGATTGAGTGGCTGATGTTCAAAGTAATCAATTTTTCCGGCGACACCATACGGCTGGATGAGGGCGGAGTTTCGCAAACTGTTACCGCAAGCTGCAGACGTTCCGGGTCGATCGTGGAAGGCATTGTTGCGCTGGATGATGCAATTTCGCTGGTTTGCAGCGAAAAACCGGATGATTTTCAGCGCAGTTACCGTTTTACCGCGCTCGGATATGTTTCTTATGACGAAATATGTGCAGTTTTACGCAGCCGTTACGACAGTGGTTTCCGGACGGTCGGCGTTTTTCTGCTGGATGATGGATACTGGTCTTTGACCGAAAAGATTTTGTTTGATAATTGATTTTTTACGGGGGATGATATGCTGCAGCAATTTGAAGTTACCGAACTTGTTAATGATATCAACCGGCGGCAGGACGGCAAGAGCTTTTCTTATGCGCTGGCTGCCGGATTTTTTGCGCTTATGATCATGATGTTCGGCTTGACCATGCTCTACAGTACATCGTTTGCCACTGTAGGGGAAAAGTTTTTTCATGCCCAGATGAAGTGGGCGGTCATTTCGCTTTTTGCCATGGGAGGAGTGATTTTTGTCGGATACCGCCGGATCGGTTCATGGAGTTTGTGGCTCATGGGGATTCTGGCGGTTCTGCTGATCTGGGCGGCATTTTTTTCGCCAACCATCAACGGTGCCAACCGCTGGATCGTTATTCCCGGTGTGAGTATGCGTTTTCAGCCTTCTGAAATGGCCAAAGTGGTGCTTTCTCTTTTCGGCGCCAAGGTCGTTTCAGAACATTTGCGCAGCGTGAGTAACTGGCGGCAGTTCAAGAGTTTGCTGCTGCCTGGTGCAATGATTACACTTATATTACTTCTGGTGGTTTGCGGACGCGATCTGGGAACAACTTTGCTGCTGACGGCCGCTATGCTGTCGTTGCTTTTTGCCGGCGGCCTGCAGAAACGTTTTCTTTTGCTGATCCCCATTGGAATAGCTTTGCTGGCAATGTATCTTATTTTCTGCGACCCGGAGCGATTGTCCCGCGTGGCAACTTTCTGGAATCCCGGCGATAAAGATTTGCGTGCCGCTGACGGCTATCAATTATGGAATTCGCTGCTGGCGCTCGGTTCCGGCGGCTGGGATGGCATCGGGTTCATGGAAAGCCGGATGAAACAAAGTTATCTGCCCGAAGCTCATACCGACTTTATTTTAGCTGTGGTCGGCGAAGAACTCGGCTATATCGGTTTGCTTTGCGTGATTGCCGGATATATTGCTTTCGGTTATTTCGGTATGAAAATCGCCCTCAACAGCCGTTCCCGGTTCGGTATGCTGCTGGCACAAACCATTACGCTAATAATTGTTTTGCAGGCGGCGATCAATATCGGAGTGGTATCCGGCGCTCTGCCCACCAAAGGAATTTCGGCGCCGCTAATAAGTTATGGCGGAAGTAATTTGCTGATGAATATGATAATGGTGGGGTTGCTGGTAAGTGTAGGTCTTGAAAACGTTCCCGGTTTGACCGAAAACTGGCCTTTCCGCAAAAAATAAGCGATTGCTGCAGGAGTTTCCGGGGCTTATTACTGCGATTTTCCATACCGGCTCGTTTCGGTGCAGAGTTACGCAAAACTCAAGCATATTGCACAGACCATTGAGATCTGTACCGCTGTATATCTTGCAAACCCCGGCTGTCCGGCACAACAAATCTTACCCTGCAGTTTTTTCCCCGCAAAAAAACGGCTGCTGCCTGCCTTTTGCAAGGTTTGGGCAACAGCCGTTGATTTGCAGCAAAATGTTATTTGCTTTCCAGATAGCGGCGGATTTCTGACAAGCCTACGATCTTATCGAATTCATCGCCGCGTTCCACCACCAGCGTGGGGGCCTGACGGATTGTATAGCTCTTGGCGGTTTCTTTATCCTGATCGGAAACCACTACGCTGTACTGCTTGTTGGCCTGCTCAAGAAAATCTTTTGCCATACGGCAGTTGGGGCAGGTAGTTGTCGTGAAAAGAATCAGCTTTTCTTCCATGTTGGGAGCAGCTTCGAGCTTGCGGGCTTCGGCAGGAAGTTTTTCCGCCTGCAACGCAAATTCTCTGTTCAGAGCAATGGAAGCGTTGTAAACCTTGCGGTCTTTGTATTCCTGACTCTTGCCGTCGTTCCAGTTCTGCACCGGGCGGTAGTAGCCGGTGATGCGGCTGTAGACTTCGGTCTTGCCTCCGCAGTCAGGGCAGCTGAATGCTTCGCCGGCAATGTAGCCGTGCTTCTGGCAAATCGAGTAAGTCGGCGATATGCTGTAATAGGGCAACCGGTAGTTTTCGGCGATCTTGCGTACCAGATTTGCCGCAGCTTTCCAATCCGGAAGCTTTTCGCCGAGGTAGGCGTGGAATACGGTACCGGAGGTGTACAGTGTCTGCAGCTCATCCTGAATATCCAAAGCTTCAAAGATATCTTCGGTGTAGTTCACAGGCAGGTGCGAACTGTTGGTATAGTAGGGGGTGCCGCAATCGCCGGAGGCCGTGACGATATCACCGAAACGGCTCTTGTCGTGTTTGGCCAGACGGTAGGATGTGGATTCCGCCGGAGTTGCTTCCAGGTTGTAAAGGTCGCCGTACTGTTCCTGATAGTCGGAAAGACGTTCGCGCATGTGGTTCAGCACTTCTTTGACAAATTCCTGTGTTTCCTTGTGGGTCAGATCTTTCTTGAGCCATTTGGCGTTCAGACCCACTTCGTTCATCCCCACCAGACCGATGGTCGAAAAGTGGTTGTTGAACTTGCCGAGGTAACGGCGGGTGTAGGGATACAGACCTTCGTCGAGCAGTTTGGAGATAACGCCGCGCTTGATTTTCAAGCTGCGCGCGGCAATATCCATCATGTGGTCAAGTCTGACGTAGAAATCTTCTCTGTCTTCTGCCAGATACGCTATGCGCGGCATATTGATCGTAACCACCCCGATCGAACCGGTGCTTTCGCCGGAACCGAAGTAACCTCCGGACTTTTTACGCAGTTCGCGCAAGTCCAGACGCAACCGGCAGCACATACTGCGGATGTCGCTGGGTTCCATATCGCTGTTGACATAGTTGGAGAAGTAGGGCGTACCGTATTTGCTGGTCATTTCAAAGAGCAGCTGGTTGTTTTCGGTTTCGCTCCAGTCAAAGTCAGCGGTGATGCTGTAAGTCGGAATAGGATACTGGAAGCCGCGGCCCTGCGCGTCGCCTTCGATCATGGTTTCGATAAAGGCGCGGTTGACCATATCCATTTCTTTTTTGCAATCTTTGTACTTGAAATCCATCTCTTTGCCGCCGACAATACAGTTGAGTTCGGCAAGGTCAGCCGGCACAGTCCAATCCAGCGTGATGTTGCTGAACGGAGCCTGGGTGCCCCAGCGCGAAGGAGTATTCACGCCGAAGATGAACGATTCAATGCACTTCTTGACCTGTTTATAGTCCAGATTATCAACTTTGACAAACGGTGCAAGGTAGGTGTCAAAACTGCTGAATGCCTGCGCGCCGGCCCATTCGTTCTGCATGATTCCGAGGAAGTTGACCATCTGGTTGCAGAGTGTTGCCAGATGCGAAGCCGGCGCGCTGGTGATCTTGCCGGGTACGCCGCCCAGACCTTCCTGAATAAGCTGTTTGAGTGACCAGCCGGCGCAGTAACCGGTCAGCATGGAGAGGTCGTGCAGATGGATATCAGCATTGCGGTGAGCGTTGCCGATTTCATCGTCGTAGATTTCAGAAAGCCAGTAGTTGGCAGTGATCGCACCGGAGTTGGAAAGGATCAAGCCCCCGACTGAATAGGTAACTGTGGAGTTTTCCTTTACGCGCCAGTCATTGACTTTTACATAATCATCAACAGTCTTTTTGAAGTCCAGAATGGTCGATTCGGTATTGCGGAGTTTTTCGCGCTGGCGGCGGTAAAGGATGTAGGCTTTGGCCACATCAGCGTAACCGGCCTGCACCAGAACGCTTTCCACGCTGTCCTGAATATCTTCGACCGATATCAGACCTTCCTTGATTTTCGGTTCAAAATCCGCCGTTACCTTCAAGGCAATAAAGTCGATGATCGACTGATTATACTGCTTTTCCTGTGCTTCAAACGCCATTTTGATGGCATTTGAGATTTTCGACAAGTCAAAATCAATATTCTTGCCGTTACGTTTTTGCACCTGATACATATCCCGCAACCTTCCTTTTTTAAAATTTTTTCATATTTTTAACGTTTAAAACAAAAAATTCATTTATCTGCCCCGGACAGCGGCATTGGGCACAAACTCTTTCACCGCTTCCAGACATGCGTACAGCATGTTGCCCGATACCTCGAACATACCGGCATTTTCCTTATCCAGTACATCGCCGGAATCCACAAAACCCTGCAGAAAATAACGCTTTGCCGGCGCTATCCATCTGCCGATTTCAGCAAATTCTTCCACCGTGTGCAAATTGCCGGTAACTGTGGTGCGGAACTCAAACTCAACAATATTGCTTTTCAGCAGCTCCACACTTTCGCAAACCTTGTCAACATAATTTCCGCAGCCGGAAACCACCGGATAATTGGCACGCGATGCTTTTATATCCATTGCCACATAGTCCACCAGACCCCCGGCAACTGCCGCTTTGAGCCGCTCCGGGAATGACCCGTTGGTATCCAGCTTGACCAGAAAACCCAGCTCTTTGGCGATCCTGGCCAGTTCCAGAGTCTCTGCAAACAGCAGTGGTTCGCCGCCGGTAAAGCAGACTCCATCCAGAATTCTGACCCGCTTTTTAAAAAAACTCACCACATCTTCAAAGCTGTACGGCAGCGTGTTGTCGCAGCGCACCAGCGATCCGTTGTGGCAAAATGGACAGGCAAAATTGCATCCGGCATTGAATACCGTACAGGCCGTTTTTCCCGGAAAATCCAGAAGTGTAAGCTTTTGCAAACCAAAACGCATTGAATATTACCTTGTTACACATTTTACCACAATATATTGGTGAAGATTTTTTATCAGCACACAACATCTTGTTGCAGTTAATATAAACCCATATCGATCATATTGCAATAGCAAAAACCAATTTTTTTGATAAAAAAATCCCCCAAGCTCAAATCTTACACAACAACAGAGTGTGTTTGAGTTTGGGGACGTACACAATATATAGTATTTGAGCGTGAAGCGGAACACTCTTGAGCTTGCCGCCTGCTGAAAACTCCTGTTTCCGGGCCGGAAAAATATGAAAAATCGAAAAAAAAGATGATTGCCGCCGGCCTTTACCGCCGCGGGTCAGAGCGGTTTTCCCAGCAGATTGATTTGAGTCTGCAGGGCTTTCTGCCCGTGACATACTGCCAGAGCCAGCGCATCGGTGGCATCATCGGGTATATCGCTGACCGCGATATTGAATTCATTGGCCATCATCAGCGCCACCTGTTCTTTTCTGGCATGAGTCAAGCCGGTGACGGCCCGTTTGGCCACGATCGGTGCGTAGGCGTAGGCCGGTATGGCATTTTCGGCCAGTGCTGTCAGTATGGCACCGCGTGCCATACCCAAAATGATGGCGGTTTTGGCGTTATCGCCCACAAAAGGACTTTCCATACTTGCGCAATCCGGCTTGAAGATTCTGATAAGTTCGCGCACGCCGCCGGAAAGCCGCCGGACACATTCGCTGTGCGGCATTTGCGGAGTATTTTTTATTACTCCGCAATCAAGGATCTTTGCCCGTTTGCCCGTAACTATTTCGACCACACCGTAGCCGGTGGTGCGGATAGCCGGATCCAGCCCCAGAATTATCATTTTTCAGCTGCTCCGGCATCGGGGGCGGCGGTTGGAGCCGCCGGGGCGGCTGCCGGCTCTGCCGGAATTACTGCCGGTTCGGGTTGCGGCGGGGGGGGGAGGGGTGTTTCGAGGTTTTTATTCAACTCATACAATTTTCGATTTTCATCGACAAGTTCTTTACGCAACACCAT